>JBFFDD010000401.1:0-1502 GCA_041559575.1 bacterium | reverse complement strand
GGCTGCCAGGCAGATGGCGGCTACGTCCAGGAGTTCGATCTTCACGGGCAGCGTGGTGACGTAATAGACGCTGGCGGGCAGTTCGACAAACTGGTAATGCGCGAGCAGGTAGCACAAAAGCATCCCGAAACCTAGACCCAGGACGGTCCCTCCAAGGCCTATGATAAGGCCTTCCAGCATGAATATCCTTCCGATGCTTTTCCTCGTTGCGCCCATGGCCTTCAAAATGGCGATCTCCCTCCCCTTTTCCATAACAACCAGGATGAGGGTGCCGACGATGTTAAACGCCGCCACAACGACGATGAGGACAAGGATGACGAACATGGTGATCTTCTCGAGTTTGAGCGCCGAGAAGAGGTTCTGGTTCATCTCCTTCCAGTCACGCACCCAGAGGGAATACCCGAGGGATTTCTGAAGTTCCTGCGCGATGCTGCTGGTCCTGTAAACGTCCCTGACCTTTACGGCAACGCCTGTGATGTTCTGGCCGAGGTCGAAGAAATCCCGGGCGGCCGGGATCGTCACGAGGACCAGGCCGGTGTCGTATTCATACATGCCCGTGTCGAAAACACCCTTGACGGTGAAACGCTCCATGATGGGGATCATCCCGAAGGGGGAAGAGATCTCCGATGGGGAAACAAGCGTAATGGGGTCGCCCGGTTGCAGGCCCCTCTGCCTGGACATCTCGGCCCCGATAATGATGCCGTTATCATCCAGGTCGGTGAGGGAACCCTCAACCATGTTCTGGGCGAGATCCGTGACCGTGCCCTCCTGAGCCGGGTCGATCCCCCGGACCACGACACCTGTCACGTCCCCGTTGGTCTTTAAAAGCGACTGGCCCATGACATAAGGCGCCGCCGCAATTACATCCTCCTGACCCTTTACAGTCGTCAGGACTCCTTCCACATCCGACAGGCCTCCTGCGCCGGTTACGAGTATGTGCGACGTCGTTCCCAGTATCCTGTCCTGCATGTAGGAGGAAAATCCCGTCATGACCGCCAGAACAGTGATGAGAGCAGCGACTCCCAGCATGATCCCAAGGATCGAGATCACCGTGATCAGTGACACGAAGGCATGCCTTCTGCGTGAACGAAGATGGCGCAGTGCTACCATCCACTCAAAAGATCCCAAGCGGTTTCTCCTCTAAATCTTTTCAGGCCTCTGGTGGGGGAACAGGATAACGTCCCTGATGGAAGCCGAATCGGTCACGAGCATGGTCAGGCGGTCGATCCCGATCCCTTCTCCCGCGGTGGGGGGAAGACCGTATTCCAGGGCTCTGATGTAGTCGGAGTCCATCCTGTGGGCCTCCTCGTCCCCTGCGGCAAGTTCTTCGACCTGCTGGCGGAAACGGTTTTCCTGATCACGAGGGTCGTTGAGTTCCGAAAACCCGTTGGCGATTTCGCTGCCGGCAATAAAAAGCTCGAATCGCTCGGTGAGCTCGGGCTGTGTATCGCTGCGGCGGGAAAGCGGAGAGACCTCCACAGGATAGCCGGTAATGAAGGTGG
>JBFFDD010000400.1:0-1504 GCA_041559575.1 bacterium | reverse complement strand
ATCGCGGACGTAAATGCCAACCTCCCCGGAATAGTGAGGGATGTGGCAAACGACGCAGACGTTGTTGGGAGCACCCGGGTTTGCCGTGAGATCGTGGACGCCACCGGTCATCGAGGCGGACTGTCCGGCCGCCGGGAAAACAGCCGGAAGCAAAGCCGGGACGGCCAGCGCCAGGACGAAACACAACCACGATCTCTTGTGCCATCGTGTCATCATAAAGGAACCGGGCCCCCCTTTCAGCGGACGGTTTTCCCGAACCGGGTCACGGGAGGCGAATCCGTCGAACGCCACGCCAAAGCCCCCCCTGGCTCGATCCGCCGCACACCGAAATGTCCATACTTAGCAGAAACTTCCCGGACGGGCAACGAATGACCCCATCCCTTCCTTTGTGCAGGGCCGGGACAACCGGGGACCTAGCGGATGATGTTGCTGAGGGCCGGATACTCTGAAAGACGACCATCCAGAATCCTGTGGCTCATCTCCTCCGCTGAAACCCCCCTGGTCAGATAATCCGCCATGACCCTGTAGGCCATCTGCTTGTCCAGGAAGGAAACGCCGTCGTTTTCCAGGGAGAGGACGACCACCCGGGCGCTCTTCAGCCGCTCGGTCCTGTCCCGGATGACGGCCCTGACCCTCTCGGTTGAGGCGCCCTTGGCTATACCCTCCCGCACCTTGGAGGCCAGATCCTTAAGGCTGATGCCGGCCCTGACCAGCCCGGAGGCGAGACCGACGAACTCCACGCACAGGCCATCGGAATAGCCGGCTTCGCGCAGCATCACCAGGGTCTCCCGAAAGTATCCAATTTCCTTCTCGGGAATCTCCACCCGGCCCTGGAGGGCGCTGACCTGGTCGGCCACCGAGTCGTTGCAGACCTTCCTGAGGATCGAATCCACCTCGTCGGCCTGGGCGACAAGGCCGGAGGGCAGGGACAAAAAAAGGGTGAGCAGCAGGGTCGCCGTTGCTCCACCCCTCAAGAATGTCATGTCAAGGCCCCTCTCTTGCCGACTCCCCATCAGCGGGGATCAGGTGCAGTCGTCCTGGCACTTCTCGCTGACCACCAGGACCGAGTCGTACCCCCCGAAACCGTCGGGGACGAGGGTGGAGGATTTGGGGTTGGCCACCCACTTCTCCCCGTCCACCAGCAGGTTGTAGTGGTAAACACCCGGTTTCAGGGACATGGAGAACTCCCAGACGCCCATGTCGCTGGACTGGGCCAGGGTCACCTCGCGCCGGCCCCATTCGTTGAAGTCGCCGACAAGAGCCACCGAGGAGGCCTCGGGGGAATAGAAGATGATCCGGATGGATTGCTCGCGGGGGGCGGTGACCACCTGGTCCCGGACCATGAGGTCCCTGGCAAGGAACCCGAGCCCGATGGCCAGGATCAGGGATGCGGCGGCCACCACGGGTTTGAAAAACCTCCATGACCACAGGCCCGGCGCTGTCCGGGCGGGCAGGTTGGCCATGATCCGCTGGGCGAGGTAGGGGGGCGGCTCGATCCGCCACT
>JBFFDD010000399.1:0-1504 GCA_041559575.1 bacterium | reverse complement strand
TTTCGTGCCCAGCAGGCCATCTCCCGATACAATACCTATTACCAATACTGGCAGAGGAACCTGAGAGACCTCGAAGAGGGCAGGAAACCGAGGCGGAGGATCTCCCCGGCCGCGTCCACTCCTGAAGCTGCCGAAGGTAAAGAAGAAACGGCGGCTGGAGTTTACGAGGTTTCCACCCGAAATAATGCAGACGGAGAGATGGACAGGCTCTTCTCCGCTCTCAGCCGGGAGTACCAGCGCCTCGGTAACGGCAAGGCTCCAGATATGAAAAAGGTTCGCAGTGCGCTGGAGCAGCAGACCCAGGCCATCCGCGAAAAGTATGGTAGTGAGAAGGTTGCCTTCAAGGTGGTTAACGAAGGCGGCAAGGTGACTATCAAGGCCGGGCCGGCAGACAGGCGGAAATCATGACTCGACCCAGGGCAGCACAGCTTCTGGAAAAGCTTACCCGCATCATTCCCGGCATACCGGGCTATCAGGACCGGGAAAAAAGGCGGGATGCCGACAGGGCAGTGCGGGCGAAAGCCGCCGCGGAGATATCCCGGTGCAGGGGGCTTCTCTCCGAGGCCATGAACGATCTGTCCAGGTCGGGGGGGCTCAGAAATCTGAGGGTCGTAGGCAACCTCGAGCGGATCGTCACAAAACTGGACCGTATCGAGGATGAAATGCGTTACGCCCCGTCGGGATATGCAGGGTGGTTCGATCGTGAGGGTATTGGCCTCGAGGACCTGGAGCGGCTGTACGAATATGATCTCGGTCTGCTGAGCGCTTCCGAAACGCTGGCGGACTACATTTGCGCAGCGGAAAAGATCGCCGTGGACCCCGATTGGGGGGCCGGCCTTGATGAGGCGCTCCAGAACCTGGGGAACGCTTTCGAGGGCCGAAGAAGAGTTCTGGAAGGCCAGGAGACTGACATTGAGTGAGTTCATAGAGGTTCTGGAATGGGCCGATCCCACAGGTACGGAAATGGTCCACCGCATCCCCCCCGAGGGAACCGGCGAGATCAAATTCGGCGCCCAACTCGTCGTTAATGAGAACCAGGCGGCTGTCTTTTTCCGCGACGGTCGCGCTCTGGATGTACTCGGCCCCGGACGACATACGCTAACCACCCAGAACCTTCCACTGCTCACAAAGGCTCTCAGCCTGCCCTTCGGTTTCAAGAGCCCTTTCAGAGTGGCTGTCTATTATGCCTCCATGAAGACCTTCACCAACCTGACGTGGGGAACCAGGGACCCGGTGGCTTTCAGGGACAAGGAACTGGGAATGATCAGGCTCCGGGCGCACGGCAACTACACGATACGGGTCGTTCAGCCCATGCTTTTCGTTAATGTCCTGGTGGGAACCCAGGGCGTGTATACAACCGACGAGATCTCAGACTACCTGAGGGCAGTGATCATCTCCCGCATCAACGATCTGCTGGGGGAGAATCTGGATACAGTTATTGACCTTGCCCAGGTATACGAAGAACTGGGGGCGGCCGCCAAGGCGCGCATCAGGGAGGAGTTCC
>JBFFDD010000398.1:0-1511 GCA_041559575.1 bacterium | reverse complement strand
CTGTCCCTACGGATTGATCCGGCAGGAGAGGCTGATCAACGACCAGGGCTACCAGTACGTCCTTCTGGACGACCCCGAGGGCAGGTGCAACGGCTGCACCCTGTGCGCCATCGTGTGTCCGGATATGTGTATCGAGGTGTACAAATGATTGAAACTTCTTCCGACTCCGCGACTGGGGGATTGAGCGACCTAGCGTTTCTTTACATGGGTTGCAGGAAGGCGCATTTTCGGACGGTCGTTTTGTCACATCCTCGCTCGGTCGATGGACGTGATTTTATGTGGAGAATCCATTGAGCGGTCAAAAGCGCATCCTGGTCAAAGGCAACGATGCCATCGGCATGGGAGCCATCAAGGCTGGATGCCGCTACTACTTCGGGTATCCCATCACCCCGCAGAATGAGATCCCCGAATTCATGTCCAGGGAACTTCCCAAGATCGACGGGGAGTTCGTCCAGGCGGAGAGCGAACTGGCGTCCATCAACATGGTTCTCGGGGCTTCAGCCGTGGGCGTGCGGTCCATGACGTCCTCCTCCAGTCCCGGGATCTCCCTCATGCAGGAGGGGCTGTCCTACATGGCCGGTCAGGAGATGCCCGGCGTGGTGATCAACGTCGTCAGGTGTGGTCCCGGGCTCGGGGGAATAGCGGCCTCCCAGGGCGATTACTTCCAGGCGGTAAAGGGCGGCGGGCACGGTGATTACCACCTGATCGTTCTGGCTCCGGCCAGCGTTCAGGAGATGTACGATCACACCATCCTGGCCTTCGAACTATCCGACAGGTATCGGAACCCGGCTATGGTCCTGGCTGACGCTGTCCTGGGCCAGATGCAGGAACCCATTTTAGAGAGGGACGACGTACCCGACCCTCCCCGGAAACCCTGGGCACTCACAGGGGCCAGGGGCCGCCCCGCCAGGCATATCAAATCCCTGTTGCTCAAGGAGGGTGAGCTCGAGGCCCACAACCGGTTACTCGAGGAGAAATACCGGGAGATCCAGAAGCACGAGGTCCGGTACGATGTCAAGGACGTCGACGACGCGGAGCTTGTCGTCGCCGCCTTCGGGACTGCCGCCAGGATCGCCCGGACAGCGGTAGCCAGGGCCCGCTCGGAGGGTCTCAGGGTCGGTCTCTTCCGACCGGTGACCGTCTACCCCTTTCCGAAATCGGGGCTTCGGGCTCTTTCCGAGAGGGTGAAAAATTTCCTGGTGGTGGAGATGAACACGGGACAGATGCTGGAGGACGTGAGGCTCAACGTCTCGGGCGAGGCGGAGGTCCATTTTTATGGACGGCCGGGCGGAGCGATCCCCACGCCGAATGAGGTTTATGACAGGATTGTGAAGAACTATAAGGAACAGTAGTCAGGAGTCGGTATTCAGAAGTCGGGATAGAACCTGAGGGAATAGAGATTGGAGATTCGATATTAGATATTAGATAATTGGAGCATTAGAGCATTGATATTAGATATTTGATAATTGGAGCATTGGAGCATTGGAGCGTTGGAGGATTATTAGGACCTT
>JBFFDD010000397.1:0-1516 GCA_041559575.1 bacterium | reverse complement strand
GGGGAAAAACCTCTTTCCCCTTCCGCTTCATGCTTTCTTTCAGGCATTGAGATGACACGACCCTCGAACCTCAGATCGTATCCGGCAGAGCGGGCATCAAAAGCCCCTGCTTTCATGAGATAAGCCAGCTTTTTCATCTGGGTATCCGTGTCTCCGTGTCCCAGCAAAAGAACAGTGCCGCTGCCCACGAGGGAAACCTGGACCTGCTTCCCGTCAACACGGAGTTCGGATATCCTTTCCGGTCCGAAAAGGCCGGACCGGGAAATGTTATGAAGAGCTTCCATAGCAAACTGCGCCTCCATGATCATCTGCCCTGGCTCATGGGAACCCGAGATCCCCGTGACAACCGGATATCCCTCCGGGTAGGAGTTGTGGAGGCTCAGGACAACCCCCTCGGCATCAACCATGGCGAACTCCCGACCAAAGACAACGGCTACCGGAACCCTCTCCTTCACCGATATTCTCAAGGTGTCCGGAAGCTCCCGTACAACGGTGGCGTCCTTGACGTAAGGGTGTGTGATCACCTTTTGTCGAACCTTTTTCAGATCGACCTTAAGCAGGGGATCCCCCTTCAGAACTCCCGCAAGGCGCTTGATATTTTCAGGTTCAACATCCTGACAACCTTCGACCTCTATGATCCTGACAGACAGGGATTCGAGTCCCATGACCTTCCCAAAACCCAGGTATGCTACAAAGAGAATACACAGGATCAACACACCGGCCGCAGCTCCCCTGAAGATCCACCAGCCCCTGATCAGGTAAGATCGGGCAGCGGAACCTGCGTTCTTCTTTTTGACCACTGAAACCCGTTTAACAGGCTTTCCCGGCCTCTTCCTTTTTTTCGACGCTTTATACTTCACCTGCTTCCCTCTCCCGCTGACTGGAGCATCTCCAGGACGAGTTCAACAAAGCTGATACCCATGCCCGCCGCAGATTTGGGCAAAAGACTGTTGGGAGTCATTCCCGGTATTGTGTTGACCTCGATCACCTCGAAGCGGTCACCGGCTCCGCGGAAATCAACCCGGACCGCGCCGCAGCATTTCAGGGCCCTGGCAGCAGCCAGAGCCGCCTCCTGGACTTTGATGGTGGCATCATGCCCGATGGGGGCGGGGACACGGTACTCTTCGGCCCCTGTGATGTACTTGGTCTCGTAATCGTAGAAACCCGATTTGGTCACGATCTGAACAACAGCCAAAGGACGGTCGTTGAGGATGCCGACCGTGAGGTCGTCACCTTCAACGAACTCCTCCACCAGGACGTCCGGATCGTGGGAAGCGGCCAGCCTGATCGCTTCAGCCAGCTCGCTTTCCTCCCTCACGACCGAGATCCCGATGGTCGAACCTTCCCTGTTCGGTTTCACGACCACCGGCAGATCCATATCTAAAGCTGCGTCGTAGCGTCCCGGTCCCAATTCGGCGTATCCGGGAGTGGGGATCCCTTTGGCGAGCAGAACTCTTTTGGTCATGATCTTGTCCATGGCCAGGGCCGATGCCAGAACGCCGGGACCAGTGTAGGG
>JBFFDD010000396.1:0-1535 GCA_041559575.1 bacterium | reverse complement strand
TTTTTATCCGTAAAGTGATGTTCGTCAAATATGCGCGGGCTCTTGTTGTTCTTCCGGGCGGGTTCGGCACCATGGATGAGCTTTTCGAATCCCTGACCCTCAAGCAGACCGGTAAAATGCAGAAGTTCCCCATTATCCTTTTCGACCAGTCCTATTGGGGAGGATTATATGAATGGCTGCGTAACAAAATGGTGAAAGAGGGATATCTGACTGCGGATGAACTTGAGCTTATGTCCATGACGGATGATCCGGAAGAGGTTGTTCTGAAGGTTCATCAGTACTGCAAAGCCCAAAGGGCCAGAAAGGAACCCTACGTCTCCTACGTGGAGACCGAGGAGTTCTGACAGGGGGCTTAAGACAGCTAACGGCCATGGAAAACGTTCCCACCTGGGAGTGGTTTACCATACTTGTCTGCCTGGTGCTTTCGGGTTTTTTCTCGGGGTCCGAGACAGCTTTTATCAGCCTTTCGAGGGCCAAATTTCATGCCTTGGTTCAGGCAAGGGGCAGGAAAAAGGATCCTCTCAACATCTGGGTCGAAAACCCGAGCGCCTTGCTCACATCCATTCTCATCGGTAACAATCTGGTTAACATCTTCGCCTCCGCCCTGGCTACGGACATCGCGACCAGAATTTTTCTCAATCGGGGGATCGCCGTCGCGGTGGGAGTCATGACTCTTGTGATCCTTGTTTTCGGCGAGATTACCCCCAAGGTCGTGGCCAGAAAATACGCGGAGAAGTTCGTGGTTGCCGTCGCCTGGTCCCTGGCTGTCTTCTACTATGTAACATGGCCCCTGACACGTGTTTTCTCGGGTGTGACCCATGTTCTCATCCGGATGATTGGTGGAGATCCGGGTGCGGACTTCACGACAGTCCAGGCCGACGAACTACAGGTCCTGGTTGCCTTGAGTGCCAGGGAGGGGGGTATCGGCAAGTATCCAGCCCACCTGATCGACAGGGTTATCCGCTTTCAGCACAAAACCGTGAAGGACGCCATGGTGCCAAGGACAGCGCTTGTTGCACTTGAACTGTCCGAGAATATTAACAGGATTCTGGAAGTGACAAACCGCAGCGGTCACAGCCGGCTGCCGGTTTACAGGGAGAACCTGGATGAAGTGACGGGGATCTTCCACGTAAAGGACCTGCTGGTCGAACCGGTGGGGAGCCTGGGAGAGTTCCGGCTGGCCGCCCACCTTCACCCTCCATACTTTGTGCCGGAAAGCGCCCAGTTGGGCCAGGTTATAAGGGAATTCCAGAAGAGGCGGATCCATCTGGCCATCGTAGTGGACGAGTTCGGTGGAACGGAGGGGATCATACCCCTTGAGGATATCCTGGAGGAACTGGTGGGGGAGATTCAGGATGAATTCGACCGGGAAGTCGTCATGATGAGAAAACTGCCCTCCGGAGCTATGGAGGTGTCCGGCCGTACGCCATTAGACGACCTGAGAAAGATCTTCCCGGACTGGCAGCCTGAAGCTCCCTCCAAGACCGTTGGGGGATTTATAATGGAGATCATGGGTAAGGTTCCGGCAGTCGGAG
>JBFFDD010000395.1:0-1542 GCA_041559575.1 bacterium | reverse complement strand
ACAGTCATGATAAACATATCCTCCGGCGGCTCTTTCTCCGGGTCTTCGAGAATTCCACCCTCGAAGCTCACGTGCATAAGATTCCTGTCCGAGGAATAGGGTTTTTCCTGCGTAACCGGGATGGGGATGGAATAGCTTTCGGCATAGCGGATGAGATCTGTCCGTGACCTCAAGTTCCACTCCCTCCAGGGAGCGATGACCCGTATCTTGGGCTCGAGGGCGTAATAGGTTAGCTCGAACCTAACCTGGTCGTTTCCCTTTCCCGTAGCTCCGTGGGATACAGCATCGGCACCCTCCTTCCTCGCGATCTCTATCTGTTTTTTTGCGATGAGAGGCCTCGCAAGGGATGTGCCCAGGAGATAGTAGGACTCGTAGACGGCGTTCGCTTTCAGGGCGGGAAATACATAATCCCTCACAAACTCCTCCCGCACATCCTCCACGTACACCTTCGATGCGCCCGTTTTCAGGGCTTTCTCCTCCACTCCGTCGAGCTCCTCGCCCTGGCCGAGGTCTGCCACGAAAGCGATGACCTCGCATTGATAGTTTTCCAGAAGCCATCGTAAGATAACCGATGTGTCAAGACCTCCAGAATATGCAAGCACAACCTTCCTGACCTGATCCATGGACACCTCCCGATACCTTTGTGAACAGGCGAGAAAACAGCCCTCATTATTCGATTATGCGCTCCCCGACCACCTTCCCTTTGAAGCCGGAACAACCGGGTTGCACCGGCTACGCCATTACCCTCTCGAGCAGTGCTTTCTGAATATGGAGGCGGTTTTCCGCCTGGTCAAAAACCACGGATTTCTCCCCCTCCATCACCTCGTCGGTTATTTCCTTTCCTCTGTAAGCGGGGAGGCAGTGCATCACAATTGCCTCCGGATCGGCTGCCTGAACGACCGCGCTGTTTAGCTGGAAGCCCGAAAAATCAGCCTCTCTCCTGGCGACTTCATCTTCCTGTCCCATGCTGATCCACACGTCCGTGTAAAGGATATGGGCACCCTCAACTCCTTTCATCGGATCCCGCTCAATAGAAACCGATTCGTTTTGCCTTGTCAGATCGAGAACAGAGTGATGGGGCTCATACCCTTCCGGACAGGCAACGACCAGTCTGAATCCAAGTATTGATGCCGCTTCCACCCACGAGTTGGCCACATTGTTGCCGTCGCCGACATAGCAGACCTTCATGTGGAATAGGTCTTTTCCATGCTCGAGCGCCGTCATGAGGTCGCCGAGTATCTGACAGGGATGATGCAAATCTGACAGCCCGTTGATGACGGGAACGGATGAATGGTACGCCAGTTTCTCCACCTCTTCCTGTGTAAATGTCCTTATCATGATGGCGTCCACATATCTCGACAGCACCCTGGCAGTGTCCTTTATCAATTCGCCCCTTCCAATCTGTGTGTCCTGGGGGCTGAGAAACAGGGCGCACTCCTCTGGACCCGGAATGTGGATCGGTTACAATGGGATGATCGTCTTCTGCGATTGTCCCAGAGTATCAGCCTAAGGAGGAACCATGAAGCAGTTTGTCATCGTGTT
>JBFFDD010000394.1:0-1554 GCA_041559575.1 bacterium | reverse complement strand
TTGACCGATGATGCGAACCTTTGAAATCCCGTGGGCCCGGGCGTTGACGATATAATCCTTGTTGAGCACCTCGAGCATCTCCGCCCGGTTCACGCGAATGATGCTGGCCAAAGCCGGAAAGGACAGTACAAAAGCGGGAAGCATAATATGTCGGAGGGCATCCTTGAAGACAGACCAATTTCCGGTGACGACGCTGTCAATGAGGTAAAGGTGGGTAATGCTTCTTGGGGCCTCTGTTAACATCCCCAGGCGCCCCCCTACAGGGAGAAAATCGAATTTCAAGGCCAGGAAGAGCTGCAGCATCAGGGCGAGCCAGAACATCGGTAAGGCCACCCCTGAAACGGAGAACACCCTGGCGCTATGGTCCAAGAAACGATCGCGATAGACGGCGCAGAGAACGCCAAGAGGAATACCCAGGGCAACGGCGAGAAGGAGTGAAAATACGGTCAGCTCAAATGTTGCCGGGACGAACTGAATCAGGTCATCGAGGACCAGATGCCTGGTTCGGAGCGATCGGCCGAGGTTTCCGGTCACCAGGCCTCTGATATAATCGATGTACTGCACAATGAGCGGTTTGTCGAGGCCGAACTCCTTTCTCAACACCTCCACCATCTCCTCGGTCGCGTCCGGTCCTGCCGCCAGGCGAGCCGGATCTCCTGGGGCAACCCTGGAGATCACGAAAATGATGGTGATGAGTCCAAAGAGGGTCAGGACGATGAGGAGGAGCCTCTTGAGGATGTACTGTTTCATCGGTCAAAATGTGCCCCTTTCCCCTGGGCATGCGAATGGGGGGGACCTGCCCGCACAAGTCCCCCCCAGCAATGTCATCACTTTTCGATGTAAAGCGGGTAGAGGTCGACTTCGCCGGTGAAACGCATCGGACAGAACACGAATCCCTTGACATGGTCTCGGAAGGCCCAACGGCGATTGTACTGCATGCCGAAAATCTCAGGCGCATCGTCTTTGATCACCTGCTGGATTTTTTCATAGATCTTTGCGCGTTCCTCCCAGTTAGAGATCGTTCTCGCCTTGTCCGTCAGTTCCCACACGTCTGCATTGTTGTAATGGGCGGATCCGTAATATTTGCCCCAAGAACCCTTATGGTATTGGTAAGCCACGACGTCGGGATCATTGAAGATGGGTGTCACGAAAACCGCCATCATATCCGGTGAGGTTTCAGCCTTGGATCCTCTGGCAACCATGTTGGGCCAAGTCAAGGGGACCATCTTGACCTTGATCCCAAGCTTGGAGAGGTTGTCGATCAGGACGAGACCGATCTTTCTCTCTTCTTCGAGTCCCTGAACATACACATATTCCAGCTCGAATCCTCCGTCTGGATGACCCGCCTTTTCCATGTATTCCTTGGCCTTCTTCAGGTCCTGGCGATAGATATCCGTGGGCACATGCCCCTTCAGACCGATGGGGAAAGGGCTATCCTCCAAGATCGCATTTCCGTTGTAAATCTTGATCAGTGAGTCATAGTCGAAGGCGTAGGAGATCGCCTTGCGGATGTTAACATCCTTGGTATATCCCTTCTGGTTACTCATCTTGACC
>JBFFDD010000393.1:0-1555 GCA_041559575.1 bacterium | reverse complement strand
CCTTAAGCAGGGGTGACCTAATGTCCGATATATATTTAAAGATGGCGCGCCAGGGTGGACTCGACCTGTTCGCGAAGATGATGAAAATTATATGAGGTCCGGTGGAAACGGGGCCCGTGCAGGAAAAAGTCCCGACAGACTATGAGGATAAGGGCCTCTTGCATTACCTGGAACAGTCGGACCCTGAATATTTCAGGCTGGAAGTTGACAGGAAAGAGTTTGATCCCGGGAATTTCCAGCGCGATGAATGGTATGACCCCCCGGAGTGGGAAGACGAAATCAACATCCCTGCTTTCTTGAGAAGGCTGCCGGACCAGGGAAAAGAAGGGGGCCAGGCAAGAAGACGCTGTACCCATCTGCCCGGAGGGAGGTAATAGACCGTGAACCGTTCAGGGAGTTCTGCCCGTGGAATGGGTGTGTTTCTGCTGTGTATCCTTCTTGTCGCTGGCGGGGCGGCCCGGGCCGATGATTCGGCCGGAAGTGTCCGCGGCAGCCTGGTTCAGATATCGGTCCAGTCCAACCCCCTGAATCTGGTTTCTCCCTGGCAGCGGAGAGGAGTCGAGACGTCTTACGGTTCCGGTGTGATCCTCGACGGCGGCCGGATCCTGACGGCCGCCCATGTGGTGGCGGACGCGGTCAGCATCGAGGTGAAACGGGAGGGGATGACGAAAAAGTACAGCGCATCCGTCGACCGGATCGCCCACGAGTGTGACCTGGCCCTTCTCACCGTTCCGGAACAGGCCTTCTTCGACGGGAGCTCTTCCATCGACATCGGTGACACACCCAGGATCGAGGAGGCTGTCAGGGTATACGGGTTTCCCATCGGAGGGGACTCCGTGTCGGTGACCTCGGGTATCGTCTCCAGGATTGAGATCTCCCACTACAGCCACTCCCTGAAGGAACTTCTCCAGGTCCAGATCGATGCGGCCATCAACGACGGCAACAGCGGCGGTCCGGTGATCTCCGCCGACGGGAGGCTGGCCGGGATCGCGTTTCAGGCCATGGAGGAGGCCGAGAACGTGGGTTACATGATCCCGGCGGAGGTCGTCAGTCACTTTCTGAAGGACATCGGGGATAATGGCCGTTACGACGGGTTCCCCTTTCTGGGCGTGGTCGGGCAGGCGGTCACCAACGACGGGTTGAGAACGGCCTATGCCCTGAAAGAGGAGCAGGCCGGTTTCCTAGTCACCGGCATCAACCACGGTAGCTCGGCCGACGGTGTCGTCAATCGGGAGGATATCATCCTGGCCGTGGACGGGGTCCCCGTCACCGAGGACCTGACCATCCTCGACGAGAGGCTAGGCCGCCTTCAGTTCGAACACCTTGTCCAAAGGAAACAGGTGGGGGAGGAGATGGAGCTGACCCTGCTCCGGAACGGCAAAGTCCTGACCCGGAAGATCAGGCTCAACAACGAGCCGGTCCTGGTTCCCGGCAGTTATCATGCCACCCGGGGAAGCTATTTTATCATCGGTGGACTGGTCTTCCAGCCCCTGACCTTTGACCTTCTCCTCAATCTCCATCTGGACGAGGAGGATGAGTGGCTGCCGGGAAACCT
>JBFFDD010000392.1:0-1573 GCA_041559575.1 bacterium | reverse complement strand
GGCCGCTTACCGGGGACGGAGCGACTGTGACGACCCGACCCTGTTCATCCTTAATGTGGATGAGCGCGGGTTCGATAAATCCCCGGGGAGAGATCCTTACCCAGCCTATGCCTTCGAGGACCTTTCCCTCGCTGGAGTTGACAACATCGGCGATGACCCCGTCGGGCAACCTGAACTGACGAACCCCATCGTCCGGGATGTACTTGCCCTCGGGACCGAAATAGGAAACCGACACCCCGTTGTTGTCGAGATCCACATCCACCCGGTAGTATCGTCTCAGTGACACCGCCCTGGTCCGGGCCAGCTGAAGTACCATGGACACCTTGCGCGCGTTCTGATGGATCCTCGCGCCGGCCACGTCAGGAAGCCTGGGAACCGCAAGGCCGACAAAGAGGGCGATCACGGCGACAACGATGACGATCTCCAGGAGGGTGAAACCGCCTTCAGATCGCCCGATACACCTCTTATTCAAGGTTCCACGATTCGACATCCGCTTCCCAGCCCTCGCCGCCCTCAACGCCGTCCAAACCATAGGAAATGATGTCGAAATCCCCGTGGAGACCAGGTGAAAGATAGATATAATCGTTGCCCCATGGATCCTTGGGAACTTTTCCTTTCTCCAGGTATCCGCCCTTCCTCCATTTGGTTGGAACCGGGTCGGTATTCGGTTCCACCACCAGGGCATCGAGTCCCTGATCCGTGGTTGGATAGTAACCGTTGTCCAGATAGTAGGTTTTCAGCGCGGTTTCAATGTTGGAAATGGTCACCTGGGCTTTGACCCTCTGGGCCCTTTTGGGTTCATCCATGAACTTGGGGACCACGAATACGGCAAGGGTCGCGAGGATCACCATGACGACCATCACCTCGATGAGGGTGAAGCCGGACTGGGTGTTCTTTTCATTATGTTTCATAACGGTTCTCCAGACAGGAAAATTTCATATTTCTAATTTCGAACGATTTTGATCCAAGATCCAAAATCCAAGGTCCAAAAAGGCATCTTCACGCCCGCACACTCGCTTCGCTCAGGTTCTGTGTTCCGGGTTCAGGGTTCAGGGTTTAATATCTTTCCCCCACGCTCCCATGCTCCCGTGCTCCCATACCCTTAATTCCTCTTCGACCCTCCGCGTACTCAGCGTTAACAGTTTTTAACCGGTTCTCACCAGCTGGTTCAGTTCGAAGATGGGCAGGAGGATCGCCACCACCACGAAAAGGACGACAGCGGCCATGACGAGAATGAGCGCGGGTTCCAGGATCGATGTCAGTGCCTGAACGGAGCGGCTCACTTCCTCCTCGTATGTCCGGGCCACACCGGTCAGCAATTCCGGTAGCTCGCCGCTGTGCTCACCCACAGCGACAACCCTCGGCAACAAGGGGGGGAAAACCCCGCTGGTCCTGAAAGCCTGGGCAAGGGACCCCCCCTGGGAAACCTGCTGGCTGGCGTCCCGAACAGCCGTGACAAGGACCCGGTTTCCGAGAACATCTCCGACGACCTCAAGGGATTTGATAAGCGGAACACCGCTTGTGAGAAGCGTCCCGAGGATGTGTGACAGCCTTACAGTAGCCACCTTGAGAG
>JBFFDD010000391.1:0-1576 GCA_041559575.1 bacterium | reverse complement strand
ACGTCCTTCCCAGGCTGTGGTCCGTCCAGTCCAAGGAGTGGAGGCCCTACTCGGTGTGGTCCTGGAAGCGAAAACCCTATTCGAAATACTGCGCCGGGTGCCATACGACCTATATCGATCCGGTGAAACGCACTATCGGCGATGAAGGGGTAGGGTGCGAGGCGTGCCACGGTCCCGGAGGCGAGCATGCTGACGGCGGGGGAGACGTCGGAAAGATCGTCAATCCCGCCAACCTGAGCATTGAGAGGAGCAACATGATCTGCGCGTCCTGCCACGTGCGCGGAACGGACAAATCAGAGGAATTCTACTATCCCGTCGGGTACGTGCCGGGTGATGATCTCACCAAATCCTATATCCCCCTTGAGATGAAACCGGGTGAGGAGGTCCGGGGGGCCATCAGCCGCCTTTACCGGGACTGGAAGGAAAAGAAGCTGGACTCCGCGAGGGCCCGCTGTGAGGTGTGCGGGATCGGAGGCACGGAAGGTCAGGACCTGGAGGAACAGAAGAACGACGTCCTGGATTTCTGCTTTTCCTGCCACAATTTCAGGGCCAAAATGCAGCTCCATACGCGTCACCCCGATAACGTCGCCCAGGTCTGCACCGATTGTCACGTTCCCAGGGCCAAATCCCTCAAGGAGAGCCTGGAGGGGGACATCCATTCCTACAGCTATTTCATGGTCCACACCGAGAACTGTTACGACAAGGAGATCGAGAAGGCCTGTGTCGCTTGCCACAAGGAAAGGGAGGACGGTATACCCTGGGCCCAGGACGTGATCAAGGGCTGGCAGAGGCCGGTATATATAGGCCATTAGGATCGTGACGGGAGATATGATAATTATGATCTTTCAGGATCATGGAGGTACTTCCCGGAGGTTGAGGATATGAAGAACAAGAAGCTGATCGTGATGATCATCATGCTGCTCGCTGTGGCCCCCAACGCGACCTTTTGTTTTCCCAGCGTGTCAGCGGCCCAGACGTCTGCCATGAAGATCAAGATCGGGCAAAAGGCCCCCGATTTCACACTCAAGACGCTTGACGGTGCGGAGGTCACCCTGTCCGACTATTTCGGCAAGAAGGTGGTCATGCTGGAGTTCTGGGCCACCTGGTGCAACATCTGCGTCGCCGAGATCCCGAGCCTGGTGAAGAATTACGAAAAATTCAAGGACCGGGGTTTCGAGATCCTCGCCATCACCCTGCAGTCTGGTGATGACGCGGAGATCAGCCAGGTGGTGGAGGAGAACGGGATCACATACCCTGTCCTCATAGATGAGAGGCTGAAGGTCGCTACAAAGATCTACGGGCTGGCGGGACCCATTCCACTGAAGGTTATCATCGGAGCCGATGGGATCGTCAAGTACAGCCACGTGGGTGACTATCCACCCGGGGAGGACGAGGTGCCCTTCGTGGTGGAGGACCTGATCCAGGAGATACCGAAGTAGGCGCATGGGAGCATGGGCGAGGGAGAGGGGGCGACGGTAATCCAGGGGGACGGGATGGGTGATGTCGTCGTTAGGCATGGTCAGGATGGGCAGCAGGGTGACGGAACCGTCGCTGCCTTTGATGCGCCCGGACCGTT
>JBFFDD010000390.1:0-1582 GCA_041559575.1 bacterium | reverse complement strand
GAGGGCTCAAACTGAGGAGAATCTCCCTTGCCTCCCCTGGACAGGGGAATTTATTCATCTTGTCTAATGCTGACCGTACTGCTATAAGTACAAAAGTGAAATCCGAAAGGGACATCGCATCCGGGTGTCAGCGCGCTTTAATTGAACGAAACGGATTCCCCTTACCTCGCCCATGATATAGAAAATGAGCCTTCAGATCCTCGCTGTCATAACCACCGCCGTCGCGGTGGTCTCTCTGTGTGCCCTCTGTTATATCATAATCAGGGTCCGAAACCTGAACGAGGCGGCGGACAGGATCCAGCACGGGAAACAGTCCATCGAGATCGCCGATTCCAGGCTCCCTGTCCTCGGCCAGACGGCCCGGCACTTCCAGTTCCTGTCCATGGCGGTAGGCGACCTTGAGCAGATGGAGAAATACCACCAGAAGATGCTCACCTACGAGAAGAAGGAGATGGGGTACCTCCTGGAGACGGAGACGCTGTCCCGGGAACTGAAGAGACAGCTCGAGGAGACCAGCAGGGCCAACCAGACAGCCGCCCAGCTCAACCTCGAGCTCGAGGACCGCAACCGGAGCCTGAACGAGGCGATCAATCGCCTGTCGGCTCTCACCCAGGTCAGCCGCATGCTGGGTATGGAACACGACCGGAACCAGATCTACCGGATGGTCGTATCCCTGCCCATGGAGCTCCTCGGCGCCCAGATCGGCCACCTCCTGCTGTATGACCAGGGAACGGGAGACCTGGTCATGGAGTACTCCATGGGCCTGTCGGAGAATCCCGGATCTCACCGCCGGGTGGGGATGGATCACGGCCTGGCCGGCTGGGTGGCCAGCAACAGGAAACCCCTCCTCGTCAGGGATTTTACCAGCCAGGAAGCTTTCTCCCCCACAAGCAGTCTCGGATACGAACGGAAAACGGCCATCTCCGCTCCGATCATGACCAAGGACGAGCTGGTCGGCGTGATCACCCTGATCAACAGAACGGACGGAAAAGCCTTCACGGAGGATGAGCGGACCCTTCTGGCCACCATCGCCTCGGAGGCGGCCATGGCCCTCCACAACGTCCTCCTCCTGGAGAAGATCCAGAAGAGTTACTTCTCCATGGTCCAGGCCCTCATCACCGCCGTTGAGGCCAAGGACGTTTACACAAAGGGCCACTCGGAGAGGGTCACCCAGTACAGCCTGCTGGTCGCCGAGCAGATGAGTCTCCCAATGGAACAGATGGAGATCATCCAACAGGCCGGGATCCTCCATGACATCGGCAAGATCACCGTGGAGCTTTCCATCCTCAACAAACCGACCAGGCTGACCGCCGCCGAATATGAGAAGATCAAGAACCATCCCGATGTCGGCTACCGGATCCTCGAGCCCATCGAGTTCGACGACCGGGTCAAACTCACCGTTCTCCAGCACCACGAGAGACCTGACGGCAAGGGATACCCCAACGGGCGCACCGCCGGCGACATCCTTCTGGAGGCCAGGGTGCTGGCCACCGCGGACGCCTTCGACGCCATGACCACCAGCCGACCCTACCGGGAGGCCCTGACCATCGACGCCGCCCTGAACGAGATCAAACGCTGCTCG
>JBFFDD010000389.1:0-1583 GCA_041559575.1 bacterium | reverse complement strand
GTATTTCCCTGATGTTCATGTCCTTCAGGTCCTGGTTCTCCTTTCTGGTGACCTCACCGAACATGACCCTCTGAACCATGTGCAGCATTTAGACGGCCCCGAGGATGATGCCTGTCGCGGCAATGGCGCAGTAGATGTACATCTTCGCCTTGAAGGCTCCCAGGAGGATCAGGAACTCTCCAATGAAACCGTTGAGACCCGGAAGGCCGATGGATGAGAAGGTGGCGATCCCCAGCATAACCGCAAAAATGGGCATCCTGGCCGTCAACCCACCGAACTGGTCCAGCATCCTGGTATGGCGCCGCTCGTACAGAACCCCTACCAGGAGGAACAATGCCCCGGTAGAGAGGCCGTGGTTGATCATCTGGAGCACCCCGCCCTGGATACCCTGGACTGTGAGGGTGAAAAGCCCCAGCATGACAAAGCCGAGGTGGCTTACCGAACTGTAGGCGACAAGTTTCTTGACGTCCGGCTGGACCCAGGCCACTAACGCCCCGTAGATGATCCCGATGAGGGCGAGAGCCATGATATAGGGAATGGCCTGGATGGCGGCCTCCGGCATCAGGGGAAGGGAGAACCTCACAAATCCGTAGGTGCCCATTTTAAGGAGCACACCGGCAAGGATGACGGAACCTGCCGTTGGCGCTTCAACGTGAGCGTCAGGAAGCCATGTGTGGAACGGAAAGAGGGGCACCTTGATGGCAAACCCCAGAAACAGCGCCCAGAAGGCCCAGAACTGGATGTTGTAGGGAAGGCTCCCATCCAGCCACTGGAGAAGGTCGAAGGTGTAAACCCCCGTTCCGGCAGCATTGGTGAAATAGACAGCCAGGAAGCCGATGAGCATGAACAGGCTGCCCACGAGCGTATACAGGAAGAACTTCACAGCGGCGTAAATCCGGCGCTGGCCTCCCCACACCCCGATGAGCAGGACCATGGGGATCAGCATCACTTCCCAGAAGATATAGAACAGCACTATATCGAGGGCGAAGAAAACGCCGACCATGCCGGTCTGGAGGATCAGCAGACAGACCATGTATTCCTTGACCCTGTCGGTTATCGCGGTAAAGGACGACAGTATCGCAAGAACCCCCAGCAGGGTCGTGAGCAGCACCAGGAGAAGGCTGATCCCGTCGACGCCCATGAGGTACTGGATGCCAAGGCTCTGGATCCAGGTGGACCTTTCCATCAACTGGAAACCCGGCGCCCCCACCTGGAATTTGAGCAGGAGCCCGAGGGATGCCACGAAGTCGATGAGAGCGATCCCCAGTGCGGCGTTCCTGATGGCCGCCGTGTTCCTGCCCGGAATGAAAAGGGCCATGAGGACCGCCCCGACGGCAGGGATGTATGTGATGATGGAAAGTAATGGTAGGCTCATTTCACTCATTTATGGCTCTTCCCGGTTAGAAGTCTCGATTCCAGATTTCAGATTTCAGATTTCAAACTTCAAACTTCAAACCTCTAAAACAATATCCACAACAGCACCAGGGCGAGCCCCCCCGCCATGGAAAGGGCATAGTTCTGGACAAATCCGGTCTGCAGCTTCGAAAGGAACCCGCCTGAACGCAGGGCCCCTCCGCTGATGC
>JBFFDD010000388.1:0-1597 GCA_041559575.1 bacterium | reverse complement strand
TGTCAGCACCTTGCTCGGGACTTGCTCAGGACTACCACCCCCCGACAGACTCAACAGTTCTTTTCCTTATCAACCCCGAGCCTGTCGAGGGGTGGTGGAGACGATGGGATTTGAACCCACGACCCCCTGCATGCGAAGCAGGTGCTCTCCCGCTGAGCTACGTCCCCACATGGGATTTTGCAGGGAACGACCTTACAGTAAAATCAAATGCGAGGCAAGGCGGAGGTCCCGCGGTAAAGCATATCCTACTGAATACTGACTCCTGAATCCCTGCGCCGACATCTTAAAGGGCTGGATGCCATTTCTCCCCTCTTCGTCTTCGTCATACTCCTTCGTCTATGTTTTCAGAAATGCCACACACCCCGCAGGTTGAACCGCTCCCCCTCCGGCCGATTCTTGGCCGAGGACTCGAAGTAGGCGTTGAAGAACACGTGCGTGTCCTTGTTGACGTGCCACAGGGCACCGGGGCCGATACCCAGAACCGTCTCTTTGTCCGGACCTCCGGAGAACCCATCTGTGTCAGAGATCTGATCGAAGTAGTAACCGTTGATCCCGATGCGCAGCTTGCCGGGATCCACCTCGTAGGCGGCGGCGAAGTTGGCGTGCCAGGCCGTACCGGGCTGGACGCCGGTGTCGTCGTTCTCGTCGTTCCACAGGTAGTGGAGCCGCCAGGTGGTGGTGAACCTGGGGGTGACGAAAACGGTGGCCGCCCAGTAGGGGTTGAAGGAGAAGTGGTTGCTGCCCGGATTCAGTTTGCCGGGATCATTCTTGCCCGTGGGCCAGATGGTCTGGAACTCCACCCGGTTGAGCATCTTCGGCCCGTTGGGGCCCATGATCGGGGCCCACTGGATGAAGGGGCCAATGAGCAGGTCGCCGAGGCCGGAACCGTTGTCAGGCAACGCAATACCACTATCAAGGGAGACAACCGGCAGGATGACGTCCAGGCCCCACTTTCCCTTGGACTGGTAGATGAACTGGTTGAGGCTCACCCACACATCGAGGGATCCCGAAAAAGGTGAGTCGGGGAAAGTGTCCGCGGAGTAGTACTGGATGTACTCGGTGAAGTAGTATCCGGGACCCGCCGGGGGCCCGCCGTCCATAAAGCTGGTGAAGCCGAGGTTCACCGCAGGTTGATTATAAGCGGCGGCCGGCGAGACCGTGACGGCGCCCAGAAACAGCGCACACGCGAGAGCGATCAAGGAATACCTACGCATCTTCAGACCTCCTGTTAAAGGAGGGGACCCCCTCCCAAGGTACCGGACCCGGATCCCCGTTTCTCCCCCTCGTTTCCAAAAGAATATCCCTTCACAGATACAACAATCCCGGGAAATGTACAATGTGCTGTTTTCACCGAGTCTTGACCTGTTCAAGGGTGGACGCCCCTTTTACTGAGACAAACAAGTATTCAGTAGTCAGGATTCAGGATTCAGAATAAAGGCAGGCTTCAGACCCAAGGCCCAAGACTCAAGACCCAGGACCCAGAAACCTGTCTTTCACTTCCGCATAGAGTGCCCTTCGTTTTGGATTTTGGACTTCGGATTAGACTAGATCCTCTTTCCACTTGTCACTTTCCACTGCACCAAGAGCGCTCTTCGTC
>JBFFDD010000387.1:0-1629 GCA_041559575.1 bacterium | reverse complement strand
GTCAAGATGGTCCTGAGAAGGGGAATGCTGATGGCCGGCGTGGGGTTCGCTTTGGGCGCAGTCCTGGCTGCTCTGGCTGCGCGGGTCCTGTCCGGCGTGCTGTTCGTGAGTCCCTTCGATCCCACGAGCTTCGGCGTGACCCTGGTGGTCCTGGGCGGTACGGCCATCCTGGCCAACCTGGTCCCGGCCTATCGCGCCTCCCGGGTGGATCCCGTCACGGCCCTGAAGGCCGAGTAGCGGACCCCTCCCGGTCATCTTCCTGACCCGACTGATCCGGGTCTGATTCGGCCTTTCGGGTCTTATCTCGATCTGAACCAGGGCTGACAGCCCCTCCTTAACGTGGTCCCGAGATCGATGGAGTCGATCTCCCCAAGGTCGTTTGATCTCGGTGATACCAAGAAACAGCCTGCCCAATGAATGCGGGCTGCGGATGAGGAGGTGCATCATGTCACGGATCTCTACCCAACTAAAAGGGCTGATCCCGTTCCTCGCCCTTCCCCTCTTCTGGGGTTGCCGGGACGACCCTACTGGTCCGGGTCCGATTCTGGATCCGGACCCAGGGATGGAGCTGGTTATCGCCCCCGCTGAAGCGTCACTCGTTGTGGGAGAGGACCTGCAGCTGGAGCTCCTGTGGCGGGACCGGTTCGGGAGTTATGAAGTGAAGGATGCCGATGTTCTCTGGACCAGCGACCATCCTGAGATCGCTTCAGTCGGTGAGGACGGCGTGCTCCATGCCCTTGCCCCAGGGACCACCAGAATCTGGGCGCACACACTGGGGTCGGGACCTCAGGAGGCGGATGGCGGGGAAAGGGCGAGTGCGCTTGTGGAGGTAGGGGAATCCTGAGAAGCGAGGGGAGCTACGGCTGCGCTGGCGCCCCCGGGCTACCCCTCTCCATTGCCCCGGAGAGGGGTAGTGGTTTCAGAAACCCAGCGCGGAGGTTTCGCGCCTCACGTCTCCTGCGGCGATCATCACGCCGGTGAGGGGGTCCCGGTAGGTGATTGTGGGCGCGCCGGCGTGGTAATCCCAGTAGCCCCAGAGCTGGACGTCGTGGCCCAGGCGGGTCAGAGCCTCCGCTGTTACGGCGGGGATACGGCCCTCGAGCTTTAGCTGGGCGGGAGTCAGGTTCACCTCGGTGCCGGTCCCGGGGAAGTTGTAGCTGCCGAACCTGGGCTGGTCCACGGCCATTTCGGGGGACATCCCCCAGACGACCACGTTGAGGATGATCTGCAAAAGCGCCTGCATCTGTTGATCACCCCCGGGTGTGGACAGTCCCATGAACGGCAGCCCGTCCTTCATGATCAGCAGAGGGCTGTTGGTGTTCCGAGGTCGTTTGTTGGGGGCCATCACGTTCGCCAGCCTGGCGTCCAGGTTGAGTTGCTCCATGCGCGCTCCGAGCCCGAAGCCCCACCCCGGAATCATCGGCGTGCTCAGATGACCGTCGCTCTCGGTCATGGAGAAGAGGTTTCCTTCCGCGTCCATGACGTTAAGGGACGAGGTGTCCAGAACGCCTGGCCCTGAGGCTTCTTCGGAAGGCTTACGAGGCTGCTGAGGAGAAAAAGGCCAGGCTCGTTTATGCCCATATCCTCGGTATGTTGGGTGACGCCGGAGGGGCCGGGACACTATTGGAG
>JBFFDD010000386.1:0-1645 GCA_041559575.1 bacterium | reverse complement strand
CTCAAAAACCGGTCCGATTCACCCATCAGGATCGTTCTGGCAACGTCGTGCCTTGCGAACAAGGCCCTGATGCCAAAACCCGGTTTTGATGGGGACATCGATGTGGTCGTAGCCTTAAGCGAACTGAAAGGTTGGCTCTCGGGTAAGGGGTATGACCTTGAAACAGAAGGATCTATCGACTACCGCTCCCCTCTTCTGACCGGCGGCCAGTACTGGCTCACGCGGGATTTCCTGGCGAGACTTGTCCCCGGTGGTGTATCAAAACGTTCCCGCATCCTGGCTGTCTCCGGTGAAAGCAGGTCCCTGGCGTTTCTCAACGAGGTGAGCAGCGGGTCCTTCAGGCACGGCCTGGCGGTGGTCAAGTACTGCACCATAGAGGACGCCTCCCACGGTGTGGGCACCCGGCTCACCCTGTTCCAGCGCCAGGACCTCCTTGCCAGGGTCATCGAGGAAGCTGCTCAGGTCCCCCTTCCCCTGCCGGAAGGGGAGCACCTTGACCTGTCAAGGCCCTACGTGGACCGTTCCTCCGAACTTATGGAACCCGCTCCGGAAGCCATCCAGCAGGTTCTTGACACCCTGGGCATGACCACTCCTGAGGAAGAGCTGGACTGCGGTGCGTGCGGTTTTTCCGCTTGCAGGGAGAAGGCCAGGGCCGTCGTCCACGGTCTGGCCAAGCTGGAGATGTGTTTCCCGTATCTCATCCGTGAGCTTTCCACCCATAACGAGGAACTGACCCAGAAGTACGAGATCATCCAGAGACAACTCAACAGCGTCATTTCGTCTTCGGAAATTGTGGGCGTATCAAGGCAGGTCATGCAGATCCAGGATGTCATCAGCCGGGTGGCGCCCACGCCGACAACCGTCCTGATCCGCGGTGAGAGCGGCACCGGCAAAGAACTTGTGGCCAGAGCGATTCACAGGGCCAGCGACCGCTCGGACCGGCCGCTTATCGCCATCAACTGCACCGCCATCGCCGAGGGAGTACTGGACAGTGAACTCTTTGGCCACGTCAAGGGAGCCTTCACCAGCGCCGGCACAGACAAGAAGGGGCTCTTCGAAGAGGCCAACGGCGGGACTCTGTTTTTGGATGAGATCGGTGACATCTCCCTGGAACTCCAGGCAAAGCTGCTGAGGGCCGTCGATTCCGGGGAGATCAGGCGCGTAGGAGAGAACCGCACCAGGGAGGTTGATGTCCGCCTGATAGCTGCCACCAACCGGAACCTTGAAAAGGCCATCGAGGATCGCCAGTTCAGGGAGGACCTCTTCTACAGGCTCAACACCATCACCATCCGCCTGCCCCCACTCAGGGAGCGGAGGGATGACATCCCCCTCCTGGTAGAGCACCTTCTTCAAAAGTCGTGCGCCCGGGTCAACAAGCAGGTCCACGGCGTTTCCGAACAGGCCATGAAGATCATTCAGGGTTATCACTGGCCCGGCAACATCAGGGAACTTGAGAACGTCATCGAGAGAGCGGTGGTGCTGGCTCCACCTGCCGGTTCCCTGGTCCTCATCGAACCCGAACACCTCCCCAAGGAACTGGAAACACCTGTAATTGGCTCAAGGGACGAGATCGGAAAGAAGATCGACTACAGGGCCATGCGAGACCAGTCGGTAGGCGATGTGGAGAAAAAGCTCATCATCCACT
>JBFFDD010000385.1:0-1654 GCA_041559575.1 bacterium | reverse complement strand
GGATTCTTCCCGCCCATCTCCTGAATTCCGAAGCCCTCCGGGAGGAGGCAACGCGTCGCGGCCTCGATCCGGAAAAATTTACTCTCCGCCAGAGTGAGTTCAGCCGCCGTCCTCTCGGATGTGGTTCATTCCGTTTTCGGGAGTGGAAGAGCGATCAATACATCGTTCTTGAACGCTTTGAAGACTACTGGGAGGGACTGCCCAATTACAAACGGTACACTTTTCGGATCGTGCCGGACCTCCTGACGCAGGAGATGGAGTTCTACGCGGGCACGGTGGATAGTTATGGTGTTCAGCCCCATCAGGTTGAACGGCTCAGTAAGGATCCCACCTATCAGAGTTTTACCGGCCTCTCCTTCGGCTACACCTATATCGGCTATAACATGCGAAGAGAACCCTTTAAGGACCGGCGGGTCCGAAAGGCCCTGGGGATGGCCATCGACGTGGATAAGATTATCAAATACGTGCTCTACGGTCAGGGAGAAGAGATCACAGGACCTTTCCTGAAACAGACGGACTTTTATAATCAATCTGTTGTCCCCCTTTCTTATGATCCCCAAGGGGCTCTCAGGCTATTGGCAGAAGCCGGATGGAAAAAGGGACCCGACGGTTGGCTTGAGAAAGATGGGAAACGCCTCCAATTTACCCTGATCACCAACCAAGGTAATAACCTTCGGAAAGCCATCCTATCTATCGCTCAGGACTCCTGGCGGAAAATCGGAATCGACGTGCGGACCGACGTCCTGGAGTGGGCGGTGTTTATCCAGGAACGGGTGAATAAACTCGATTTTGATGCTTTGATACTGGGGTGGTCAATGGGAATCGAACCCGACCTCTACCAGATTTGGCATTCGAGCCAGACCGGACCCAATCAACTCAATTTTGTGGCCTTCCAGAACGACGAGGCGGACGATCTCATCATCAAGATTCGTCAGGAATACGACCATGATCGGCAGGTGCAATACTGTAATCGTTTGCATGAAATCATCGCCAAAGAGCAGCCGTACACCTTCCTTTACGTCGGAAAATGGACCGCAATCCTGGACAAACGCATCGTTATTAAGGAGGTCGACCCCGAGGGAAAGGAGCGATACAGCCGGATCAAACCGACGAAGACGGGGAACTATACGTTCTATTTCAACAAGTGGATCAAACTCTCCGAGGTTCCCAGATTTGAGGGGGAGGGATGACGTATGCTTGCTTTTCTTGGTCGGAGCCTCATTCAAAAAATTATCACCCTGTTTTTCGTCTCTGTGATCTCCTTTCTCATTATTTACCTGGCCCCTGGAGAGCCGAGCCAGATTGACCCCCTAAACCCCAAGTTTACCCAGGAAGTCCTGGAGCGGTTCCGCAAGGAATTCCACTTGGACGAGCCTCTTTATAAACAATACTATATATTTTACCGGGATCTCTTCACCGGGAAGAGCGTCTCCTGGAAGGATAACCGCCCAGTCTTGAGGAAGATTTATGAGCGGTTTCTCAATAGCCTTCCCCTGTTCATCCTTGGAACGCTGATCACCTGGACCCTCTCCTTTCCCGTGGGGATTCATGCCGCTATACGACGCGGGAGTTTCTATGACCGGAGCACCACCTTTCTGGCCTATCTCCTCATATCCATTCCATCGTTCTTCTTCGCCTATATGCTCATCATTTT
>JBFFDD010000384.1:0-1663 GCA_041559575.1 bacterium | reverse complement strand
GTAGGCGTCCATCTTCTGCCAGAATTGTGGATCGTTGAAGTAGGCCGCGATGGAACCGCCGGCCAGGTCAATGCACCAGAGGATAGAAAGGACAACGAAGGTCACGGGGTGAACGGCGGTCCTCCAGAGCAGGGATGCCCCTCTGGCCACAGGGTGTTTCCCTTTTTCCGGTATCTGCTCACTCATCTCAATATCCATCATTCTTCGCAGGTCCTAAAACTTAAAAACTATCACCACAGAGGGCACCCTTCGACAGTTCGACAGGCTCACTCCAGGCATGCTCAGGGCAGGCAGAGGGCACAGAGAAAGACCTTTTCTCTCTACCTTATCTGACCTCCGTCCAGGAAAATGGATAATGGAGAAATGGAGAATGCAGAATCACGCTTTGATGTTTTCCATTTCCCATTCTCTATTCTCCATTATTCTGGCAGGAGCGGATGGGACGTCGTAAACAGAAGCCCCAGACCAAGATAGGTGAAAAGGACCAGGGCAAACCCGGCCATGGCCAGGATGTTAAGGGGCCACCCCTGCCATCGGTGGCGGTTGCGCACGTGAAGCACCCCCGAGTAGTAGAACCAAAGGATCCATGACCACAAACCCTTGATCCTCCAGGTCCAGTAGGAGCCCCAGGCCAGGTAGGCCCAGATACTCCCGGCGATCATGGCCCACGTGAACAGGATGTAACCGATGTAAAGGCTCTCATCCATCATCCGGCGTTCGTTCCTCATGGGCGATCCCGGCCAACCCATGGTCCGGTAGACAGCCATGAGAGCGGCTATTCCGAACAGGCCATAGGCGGCGAAGGATGTGGCAACGTGGATAAGGAAAAGAGGCGTGTCAATGGCGGGGGTGAGCGGCGCGACATCCATGGGCCCCTTGCCTGCAAAAAGCAGCGATGCCACTGTAAGCGTCATGGCCGCCGGCATGAAGGAGTCGGCACGGTAACGGAAACTGAAGTAAACGGCTACAGCCGCCACCCAGAGGGCAAGAAAGTGCTGTGTTTCGAAAAGTCCAGTGACAGGCAGGTGTGATCCGGCGTTCCAACGCCAGACAAGAAGAACAAGTTGCGCCACGACGCCGGCAAGGCCCGTCAATCTCCCCACGAACAGGGGCAGACGATGGACAAACAGTGCAGCGGTTGAGTAGACCGCTGCCGCTGTATAGAGAACCAGGGAAAGGTTATGCAGGAAAAGGGTCGTTTTCAGCATGGGGAAGCGCCGCTTAATAAAATGAAGGCAGATAATAACACAACGGTTCGGAAATGGAGAATAGAGAATGGAAATTTCAAATCTAAAATTTCAAATTTCAAAATGACCTTTTCTCATCCACCATGTTCCTGTCATAAAATCTGCGTAACAGCGATATTTCCCGTTACACAATGGTTAGAATTATAGAATGAAGTTTAACTTTTAACTGATTCCCTTCCAGGAGGCGATATTGGCAGATTCAAAAACGGGAAAAACAAACCGGCTGGCCGGGTCGGGCAGCCCCTACCTGCTTCAACATGCCCGAAACCCGGTGGACTGGCACCCCTGGTCCCTAGAGATCTTCATTAAAGCCGAATCCGAGGACAAACCGGTCTTCCTGTCCATCGGTTACTCCACATGCCACTGGTGTCACGTCATGGAAAAAGAGTCCTTCAGCGACCCGGAAGTCGCGTCCC
>JBFFDD010000383.1:0-1663 GCA_041559575.1 bacterium | reverse complement strand
GCCCCCCCTCGCCCATCCGCTCTGTCCTGAGCAAGCGAAGCGCGTCGAAGGGCCCCCTCGCCCCGTCGCGGACATTCTCCACTCTCTATTCTCCATTTTCTATCTCCCCCCTTCGTCTGGCTCTTACCCATCTCCCATTATCCAGGGCCCAAGACCCCGGAACCTGGGCCCTCGTCACCCGCCGCTCCCCCCGCGCTGTATCGCGGATGGTCCCCCCTTGACAACGTTCCCGGGTTGTCGGACTATACAAACTTCCGTTATTGTTTGATTTTTCAGGTTTTTTGAGGTCTTCGATGTCCGTCCCCGATAGGAGAAAAGAGCTCCTTAAACATCTACCCAAGGTGGATGTGATCCTCGGGCATTCTCATGTCCAGGGTCTTCTGGGAGTGATCCCCAAACTCATCGTCAAGGACGCCGTGAGGGACGAGATCGACAGGCTAAGGGAGGGAATCCGTGACGGGACTGTCACCGACGAGGGGATGCTCTCCCCTGACGCGGTGGCCAGGTCCGCCTCCCTCAGGGCCAGAGAGATGGACCGTCCCCGTCTGCGGAAGGTCATTAACGCGACGGGGGTCGTGGTCCACACCAACCTCGGCCGCAGCCCCCTCTCCGAGGATGCCCTGGACCAGATCGCCCTGGCTGCCTCGGGGTACTCCACCCTGGAGTACAACGTGGAGGCGGGCAGGCGAGGCTCCAGGGATGACCTCATCGAAGGGCTGCTGTGTGAGCTGACGGGAGCCGAGGCCGCCACCGTGGTGAACAACAACGCCGCGGCGGTGATGCTGGTCTTAAACGCCCTGGCTGTGGGGCGAAGCGCCATTGTCTCCCGGGGGGAGCTTGTGGAGATCGGCGGTTCGTTCAGGATCCCCGATGTGATGACCGCCGCCGGAGCCAGGCTGGTGGAGGTGGGGACCACAAACCGGACGAGGGTCTCGGACTACCGTCAGGCTATCGGGGAGGACACCGCTCTTCTGCTCAAGGTCCACACCAGCAACTACAGCATTGTCGGATTCGCTGAAGAGGTGGGCGTGGACACCCTCGTGGCCCTGGGAAGGGAAAGGAAGGTCCCGGTGATGGTGGACCTGGGAAGCGGATGCCTGGTGGAAATGCGGAACCTGGGACTTTCCCACAACGAACCGACCGTCGGTGAGGTCCTCAGATCCGGTGCCGACGTGGTCACGTTCAGCGGGGACAAGCTCCTGGGGGGACCACAGGCCGGCATCATCGTGGGCAAGTCCCGTGCGATCGAGGCGATCCGCCGGAATCCCATGAAACGGGCACTCAGAGTGGGAAAATTGACCCTCGCCGCCCTCGAGGCGGTTCTTAAAGCCTACATGGATCCGGAGACGGCGGCAAACAGGATCCCGACCCTCAGGATGCTCTCCGCAGACAGCAAGAGCGTTGGTCAGCGGGCGAGAAGGTTCGCCAGGCGGCTGGCGGACCTGCCGGTCAGGATCTCCTTTATTTCTGACAGTTCGAAGGTCGGCGGCGGCGCCCTGCCCCTGGAGGAGCTGCCCACGGTCCTTATGGCCCTGAAGGCCGATGGCCTGTCGGCCCGGGACCTCGAGGCCCGCCTGAGAAAGCAGGATCCCCCGGTTGTCGGAAGGATCGTGGATGACAGGTTGTGCCTCGATCTTCGAACCGTATCCTCACGGGAACTGGG
>JBFFDD010000382.1:0-1666 GCA_041559575.1 bacterium | reverse complement strand
GAGGTAGGCGAAGTGGAGCCGGTTGTTTTCCCTCCACGGAACGGAAAGGTCCTCGGAAATGGGAACACCGTCGATCTCCAGAAGGACATCCCCGGTTTCCAGGACGCCATAGGCACTGCTTTCGAAGCTGACACCGGTTATGAGCACCCCGGTTTCCTTTTCTGTCAACCCCAGGGCCCTCCTCAGACCGGGGTTCTCGATGGCCTGATAGGTCATCCCAAGGGAGGGGAATCCGTCGAAGCGACCATCATCCACATCCATGAAAAAGTGTTCGATGACCGCGGCAGGAACCATGAAGCCCACATTTTCGGCAGAGCGGATCGCCTGGGCGGCTATGCCCACGATCCTGCCCCCGGAGATCACCGGGCCGCCGCTGTTTCCGGGATTGATGGCCGCGTCGATCTGAACGAGAAGAAGGGGCCTGCCGGAATGGGCATACCGGCTCACCTCTATGCGGGAGACGATCCCCTCCGTGACGGAGATCGTCTCCCCCCCTAATGGAAAGCCGTACACCGCCACCGCATCGCGGATAAGGGGGGTCGTTCCCAGCTCCAGGGGGCTTGAACCGTCGAAGAAGTCCCCATCCTCCACGGACAGGATGGCCAGGTCACAATCGTGGGCCACGTGTTCGACCCGGGCCTCGAAGCGCCGGGTGGTCCCTTCCCTTTTCACCTCCACGTTCACCTGGTTGGCGACCACGTGGGCATTGGTCAGGATCCTGTTGCCGCTGATGACCACCCCAGACCCGGTGTTAGAGGTGATACCCCGGTTCTGCCACGGATTTTTCACATCCGGAGGATTGGAGCGGGTGTAGACCTTGACCAGACTGCCCCGGATCCTCTCGAACTCGGCGCTCTGGCCGATTGAGGACGCACGAAGGCCGGCATCCGGAATCAGCAGGCACAGGACGGCCAAAAAGATCGGAAAAGAAATCAGGCGGATAAATGATCGGTATCTATCTCTTGGTGTCATCGCCCTCCTCACTCAGCGGTTCAACAGGGGTCCGTCGCCCACACAGGATACCAGCAGGATCCCGATCTGGCACGAAGATAATAACAGGTTTGAAGTTTGAGGTTTGAAGTTTGAAGTCTGAGGTTTGAGGAAACGGGAACTGAGCCCTGGACTCAAGACCCAGGACCCTAGACACTCAATACTGCCGTTTCCCTCCCCCCCAGGCTTTTCATTACGAGACCAGCCGGGACAGTTCCTTTAGGTTAAAGGAGGTTTCCCCCGTTTCCGGACACCACCTGCCGCACCGGTTGACGTCCAGGGGGACGCCCACCGCCGGGATCCCCTTTCTGTCGCACAATCGCAAACCCTGGACCAGTTCCGGGATGCAGGCAACACCCAGCACACCCATATCGGGATACTTTCCCTTGAGTTCGGCAAACAACCTGTCATGGTCCATCCTCACCGAGATGAAGGCGGAGATCCCGAATGCATCCATCACCTCGGCACCCAGGTGAATGAAACAATCCTCCGAGCAGTGCCTGCACACGGCCTCGATGGAGCCGGGTTCCGATCGACATTCCTCCCTGTAATCCCTCAGGCAGTGGGCCACCAATGCCATTTTGAATACCCTGGACCGGAAAGCGTCCCTGTTGATCCGGTTGGTCAGCTCGATCTCCAACATATAAAGGTGATACTGCCATCGCCTTGTCCTCAG
>JBFFDD010000381.1:0-1672 GCA_041559575.1 bacterium | reverse complement strand
TTTAACGCCCGGGCCGAACTGCCTCATACCGTGGAAGAGAAGCTCTACCAATTTGATGAACTTCCCGAGAGCAGGCTGGGACTTTCCCTCGAGGTTTACGACACCATCCACCCTTCAGGCAGTCAGGATCCGGATGTGGAAAGTCTTTCAAAAATGCTGGACGAGAGCCTGCGTCTTGAATCTTTGAAAAGAGCTCAGCCGGAACTGGAAACCGATCCTTCCGATATACATGCTGCTCCGGATAACTGGGTTGAGGAAACGGCCAGGATCATGGCCTATGATGAGCCCGATGGCGAAAAAGGGGGCGAAAAGTTCACCGGGGCAGCAGGTGAGGAAAGCCTTGAGGAGAGACCGGTTGTCACCCAAAACATACGCGGTATTGGAATGAGGACCCGTTACAAGGTGCTCGACGCAGCAACGGGTGAGCATTACGGGACCTACTATGGCGATGAGGGTTATTCCACCCTTGATCCATTTTCTCTCACCGGTCTTCTCAGTTCCAGGCTGGCAGCCGGGGAACTGAGGATCACAAAACTGGACTGGTCCAACTTTGACGAAGTCGAGGTCCATATCAAGACAGAGGAGCCTGTACATATCGACCAGGGTGATGCTGCCAAAAGCGGCACCCATGAAAGCGGGGTCTCCCCCGGCCGGGGGAGCGGACCTGGGATGGAACCTTTAACGGGCTCCATAAAAGCTCCTCAAGAGGAGGATACAGCAGGGAAGACAGGGAAGGACAAGACCGTGCCGGCCGCTACTTCATTAGGCCCCCGTTATATGATCTACGATCGCCGGACTATGCAACCCATGGGCGAATACGTTCCAGAGGGGGATAGGTCCCGCATCGATCGCCTGTCCCTTTACAGGATGTTTCCCGAGTACAATTTCAAGACCTTCGAGATCGATTCAATCCGGTGGGAGACAGGTGAGGTGAGGATCTTCATCAGGGGAGAAAAAAAGAGTCCAAAGTCCAAAGCCCAAAGTCCAAAGAAGTAACCAGGGCCCTGTGCCAGGTGTCTAAAATAACCCAGCGCCCAGTCCAGGGTAGAAATTCTGTGAACCGGTGGTTGTTGGTATATAATTTTTATAAGGTTTCTGATGCGGATTACACTGGTCCCTGGCGGAACCATGAAACGAGTCGAAGGCCTGGATCACGGGATCGAAGGGAGATTCAGGGACAGCGCCGCCCCGGGTGAGCCGGAAAAGTTCTACCGCGGCGCCAAAGTAGAATTCATCACGCCCGTTATTTCAAGTGTCGGGGAAGATGGCTGACAAGTCAGGGGGTATTAATGAAAACCCATCCCTTTAGGAGATCCACGTGTTTGCTTGCGGGGTCGATCCTGCTCGTATGTCTTATCCTGTTACCTCCCTTTGTGGACGCGGCGGGCGAAAACCTCATCTTCAAGGTACAGAACATCAGGCAGATCTCCCTGGACGGCCTGGTGCAGGACCTTGAAGGGGCAAAGGTGATCACCATAGGCGAGCAGCACGACAACCGGGATCATCACAAAGCCCAGCTTCGCCTCATAGCCGCTCTTCACGAGGCCGATATGGAGGTTGCGGTGGGGTTCGAGCAGTTCGGCGTCCGGTCCCAGCCCGGGATTGATGACTGGATCGCGGGTAAGTCCGGCATCGATGACCTGTTTGAGATCTACTCCCTTGACTGGGAGCT
>JBFFDD010000380.1:0-1710 GCA_041559575.1 bacterium | reverse complement strand
CCGGTGCCCTCGTCCTTGGTGGTGTAGAACGGCTCGAAGATCGTCTCATGCTCCTCCTCGCTGATCCCGGGTCCCGTATCGGCCACCGTCAACACCGCCCATGGACCCTCTATCCGCGTCCCCATGGTCAGGACCCCCCCATCGGACATGGCCTGTATGGAATTGAGCAGCAGGTTGAGGAGGAGCTGTTTGATGGAATCCTCATCACCGTTAATGTAAACCGGATCGGGATCCAGTTCATCCACACTTTTGATCCCCAGGCTGGAGGCCTCCCTCTCAACCAGTTCGGTTATGGACCGGATCACCCTGTTCAGATCCAGACGATCCATTACCGGTTCCCTCGGCCGCGAGAAGTCCAGCAGTTCCGTGATAACCCGGTTCAGCCGATCCACCTCACGGACGATGGTGTCAGCGGACTTGCGTTCAGGGGTCCCCTGCCCGAGACGCCCCTGAAGGTGCTGACTGAAACCCCTAATGGCATTCAAGGGATTGCGTATCTCGTGGGCCATGCCAGCCACCAGGCGTCCCAGAGCGGCCAGGCGCTCGGCGCGCCTCACCTCTGTCCTCAGGCTCTTGACCTCGTCCATATTCCGCAGGAAGAGGACCATGCCACCGCTGCCGCCCTGGCCCCTGACCGGGATCATGGTGGCCGAGAGATAGGGGCGATCGGAGACCTCCGGATGGATCTCCATGTCGTAGAAGGGAAGACCGCCGGCAAGATATCTGTAGGCCCCCAGCCACTCCTCGCCGGACAGGACCTCACGCCAGCTTTTGCCGATCGCCTCTCTGGCGGCAACCCCCAGCATTTCCTCCGCTTCCGGATTGACGGTCCTCACGATGCCATCGCCATCGATGTTAACGAGGCCTTCGGCCATACCGTCGATGACGTCGATGGTGTATTGCCTGACATCAGACAGGGCCCGCCGGGCCGAGTAGTACCCCTGCACCAGGATGAGGAAATAGAAACCGATGGTTCCCAGGAGCAGAAGAAGGAAACCGTTCAGGAGAGCCTGCCGCATCCCATTTCGAGCCGCTTTATCCAGGTCCTCGGTTCCCATTCCGATCAGGGCATAGTAGCCAGGGATATTTCCGGTTCCCTCCTCATCCCCGGTAACTCCCGGGATCTCAGGGATCTCCAGCATCCTCAGGTGCATCCAGGAGCTGCTGAAGGGATGGAACCGGCTGGCCAGAACGTAAAGCTTCCCGTACTCAGGGTAATCATCGATGAAAAACGCCCTGTCCTCCTCGCCCAGGGTCCGGTCCAGTTCCTCCAGGGTCATACCGTGTATCTGAGCCTTGAAACCGTGGTTGGAGGCAATTAATCTGCCGTCTCCACCGTAGACGGCGATAAACGCCACGTCCTCGGCCTGGGCCGTGTCGTTGACGAACCGTCCGAGATGGCGGCTGGTTGGATCGAGCATGAGGACACTGATCCGGCTGGCCGATGCCAGAGACTTGACAATGAACTCGGCCTGGCGGCCTTTCAGATCGAGGAGAAGATTCTTCTCACGGGTAAGGTTGCGCTGACCGATGAAAGCGAGGATGAGGGTCAGCAGAAGTATCGTGGAAAGAAGCAGGACAACCGGAATTACATTCAATGATCCACTGAAGCGGCGGAAATTCATACGTACCATTTACCATCTGGGATGTTTTTTTGCACTTGTTATGGGTGACTAATTGAGAATCGCCTGGAAATTCGATAGGTCAACT
>JBFFDD010000379.1:0-1733 GCA_041559575.1 bacterium | reverse complement strand
TGGGAAGGGTGGAGCCAAATGATCCCCGATATATAATTGGTGATCAGTGGTATCTGGACTCACCCACTGTCCAAGGAACGGTCGGCCAGAGCACCTTTGACATTGATGTTGATATCGACGCCCCGGAGGGGTGGGGTGTGATGAGTTCAATCTTCAATACCTCGATGACGGCCTCGGTGGGTGTTCTCGATACCGGGTTAGGGGAGGCCGGATTTTTCAGCGGTTCTGTGGGCTACATCCCCAACCACGAGGACCTGCTCAATTCCCTTCTGTTTGTTAATAATATTGAAAAAATTACACCGTCTAATGATTCTGATAACGACAGTAATGGCTACATCGACGACGTCAACGGTTGGGATTTCATCGACAGCGACAAAGAACCCGCCGATTCGGACACCGCCGACGATGTCCACGGGACAAGGGTGTCAGGGATCATCAACGCCGCCTGGAACAACGGCGCCGGAATGGCGGGGATCGGCAGGGATTCCCTCAGCGTCCTTACCTTACGGGCCAATCTGGTCAGTGATATCGTAGCCGGCATCGAGTATGCTATCCATGCCGCCGGCGATCCCATCAATTACCAGCCGGCTGTCAGGGTTCTTAACGCGTCCTTCACTACCCCCGAGAGCAACATCCTCAGGTCAGCCATTTCCGATGCGGGGGCCGCCGGAATCATCTTCGTTGCCGCCGCCGGGACCACAGATTTTCTTCCGGAGCCCAATAACGAAAAGGAGCCCGTCTACCCGGCATCCTATTCAGCGGTTCTTGGGAACGTTTTATCCACCGCGGCAACGGATATGTCAGGAGGTTTAGCCGGGTTTTCCCATTACGGCCCCACCACTGTTCAGGTGGCGGCACCGGGGAGCGTTATCCTCACCACCGATACCGGAACCGGTTCGTATATCTTCGTCAGTGGAACGTCCTTCGCCGCGCCTATCGCCGCCTCCGCCCTTGGCCTGGTTATGGCCGCTCAACCCTCCCTTGGTCCCGTTCAGGCTATTGACAGGCTGCTTAAGGGTGGCGATTATGACGCCCGGCTGGCCGGTCTTACCACGTCAGGAAAGCGTGTTAATCTGGCTGGCGTCCTCGCCCCCTTCTTTCCCTATTCCGACCTGGTGCCCATGGACGGCGGTCCCCAGACGATCTCCATGTACAGTGATTCCATCAGCGACCTTTACGGCACGGTTCAATCCGCGGTGAGCAGCAGCAATTCCGTGGCCGTCATCTTCACCACCTCAGCGAGGTCCATGGCTATCTCCCCCGTTTCTCCCGGTATCGCCAGCTTCACGGTCGTCTTCCAATCCGGTCCAGTCAATACCTACGAGACGGGCAGCTGGCGTGTCACGGCCATTTCTCCGTTCTCAGTGGATCCATTCATCGGGGATCCTCCGACAACCTTCTCCTCGCCCCTGTCGGCGGTTTTTTCAACGGTTTCCTGGTCGGTGGCCGATACAGCTGTGGGGACCATCGACCCGGCCAGCGGCGAATTTACAGCCAACAGCGAGGGGATCACGCGGGTCATCCTGGAAGTGAACAATGTAGAAGTTGATCGCAGCGGCTACATCGTCGTCCGGCCCAGACCGCCTTCCTCCGGGGGCGGCGGAGGCGGGGGCTGCTTCATCGCCACGGCGGCCTACGGGTCCTATGAAACTCCCGCCGTCAAACTCCTCAGGGAGTTCCGAGACAACAGGCTCCTGACCAACGGTCCGGGCAGGAAGCTGGTCGATCTCTAC
>JBFFDD010000378.1:0-1744 GCA_041559575.1 bacterium | reverse complement strand
TGAGCAGCCGCAACTTATGATTAGTTCTCTTAGCCTCAATTTATCACCCGTCCAGGTTCCCTCGTGGTCTTCTTCGTTAAGGCTGTTCCCCTCCTGAATACAGAATCCTGACTACTGAATACTTTTTCAAACCGGTGTCCCCGAGTCCGCCTCTCCCCCTTGGGTCCTGGGTCCTGGGACTTGGGACTCCCCCATCTCCCCCTCGCCCCGTCGCGAAAAATCATTTTTTCCGGTTCAAACTCCAGTCCTAATCGTTTACATTGGCACCAGTCCAGTTCACCGAAAAACCGGAGCGATAATTCATGGTCAGGGTTACCGTCGAGAACATCGGTGTTTTTACTGTTCGCGAGGATCTGAATCTCCGGGCGGGATTGCGGAGTGAAGGGGTTTACCTGGACGGGACCTGTGCCGACGAGGGCCGCTGCGGCCGCTGCGTGGTGCGGATCCTTGACGGAGAGCATGGGGAACCCGGTCCAACAGAGGCAGGTCTGCTGGGCGAGGAGGCCGTCGTCAGGGGCGATCGCCTCGCCTGCAGGATCACCCCCACATCAGACCTGAGCATCGTTATCGATCCTGAACGGATCATGGAGCTGGACCGGACCGGCCGGTGGAAGGAGACGTGGCAGAGCCCCCTGTGGAGGCCGGAGATGTTCCCGGCCACTTACCAGGGATACGGCTTGGCCGTCGACCTGGGGACGACTTCCATCGCTTCGGCCCTTTACGACCTGGCAGCAGCCAGACCTGTGGATATCAAGTCAAACCTTAATCCCCAGGGGCTATGGGGTGAGGAGATCCTCTCCCGGCTGTCGGCCGCTCAGGAATCCGATGCCGCCTCGCAGTTGAAGACGGTGGTGTGGCGGACCATCTCGGATCAGATACGGGCTCTCTGTCTGAGAAACGGGATCACCCCGGGGCGGATCACCCGGGTTGTGGTTGTCGGCAACACGGCTATGCACCACCTCGCCCTCGGGCTACCCACTGCATCTCTGATCGTCCCGCCCTTCGAGCCCTCCGATCGCCGGGAGAGGGTGATGATGTCCCATGATCTGCCCCTCGGTGAGGACGTTGCTCAACAGTGCGAGGTGATGTTCCCTCCCCTGGTGGGCGGGTTCGTCGGTTCCGACGCGCTTGCGGCAGCCCTGGTCTGCCGGTTCGGCGGGACAAGGGCCGGAGCCCTGGTCGACGTGGGAACCAACACGGAGATCGTCGTCTGGAACGGGGACCGGATCGTGGCGGCCTCCGCTCCGGCGGGGCCGGCTTTCGAGGGGGGGCACATCAGAGACGGGATGAGGGCTGAGGAAGGGGCCATCTGCGGTGTCAAGGTCTCCGGAACCGGTGTCGAATTCAGGACCATCGGCGATGTCGATCCACAGGGCATATGCGGTACGGGTATCGTCGATGTTGTGGCTGGACTGCTCGAAGCTGCACTCATTGACGGAACCGGGCTCTTGAGGCAGGGAAGCCATCCCTCTGTGGATGAGATCGGATTAGTTCTCGATGGAGCCTCCGGGATCCGTTTCGCGGCGAAGGATATAGAAACGGTCCAGAAGGCCAAGGCGGCCATCAGAGCCGCCCTCGATCTGCTCCTTGCCAGGGTGGGGTTGGAGGAGAAGAAGCTGGCCCGGGTCTTTCTGGCCGGTGCCTTCGGCGGACGGCTGAATGTCGGGTCGGCGATATCCATCGGTCTCATCCCTGACATCCCGGAGGAACGGTACGTTCTGGCCGGGAACGCGGCCCTGGTGGG
>JBFFDD010000377.1:0-1760 GCA_041559575.1 bacterium | reverse complement strand
CCGGGGCCGAGGAGGTAGTCGGGGCTGACGGGGGCGTAGTCCACCGGGGCGAAGGTGCTGGGCGGCTGGCGGAACAGGTCGTAACCGAACTGGCGGATATCGGTGGATATGGCGTAAGGGCTGGGTGGTTCCGGTTCGAAGTCGAGGGCGGTCATCTCCGGTTCCTGGCCGAAATCATCCCGGATATCCTTCTCCTCCAGGCTCCTGACGTAGAGCTCGAAGGCCGACAGGGGCTCCTCTGCCGGCAGAAACTCGAACACTCTCTCCCCTTCGGCTGCCCTTTCCTGGCCGGAGGGCCCCAGCCGGTCGCGGGCAGGACGGTCCCCTCCCCTTAAACGGTCGGTGGGTATCTGCGGCGCGGTGGGTGCCCTGGGCACGCCCGGTATGGACGGGGCCGTGGGGGTCGTCATGGAGGTGGGAACGGAACTCTGGAAAGGGACCGAGGGCTTCTGGACCGGGAAGTAACCGGGGTAGCTCTCCTCAGCCGCGAAGGCCCCGGGAGTGACGATAAGGGTCAGGACGGCAGCCAGAAAGATGAGAATCAGCGGATTCCACCCGGTGTATCGTTCGCTCCCGTGACCCATGTGTCCCCCTTCTTGGATCAAGAATAACCCTGAGTTGTCTTGAAATCCCCGTTTTCCTCTCGCACGCTCGGCACCCTTTAAGCGCCTGTCACGCCTTAAACGTGATGACTCGCTTCCGCCGTCGCTCAGAGAGCTATGGCGGACAGGCAAGACGCTAAGGTTAAAGCAGTTCCTAGACCCTAGAATCGTGATACTAGATACTGAATTTACTCTTTGCGCCTTTGCGTCTTTGCGAGCAACCGTTTTTCCCAGCCTTTGCGTTTAAACACTATATCTCTCGCCCGTTCGTCACGCGCATGACGTGACTCACTCAAGACGCTAAGACGCCAAGAGGGTTAAGTAATGTTTAAGCTCCATGAAAACTCATATTTTGTTTTACTTTGCGTTCTTTGCCTGTCCTGAGCAAAGTCGAAGGGCGTCTTTGCGAGAGACGCAGTCCGGTTCGTATTTTGAGAAAAACAATTTGTTTTTTAGAAAAGACTCTCCTGTCGGCCCTGCGGTCAGGAAAGTTTCAGTCGCCCCAAGCGGTAAGCTCTTATATTTAATAACTTTATCGTGAGTAAAGCAAGGTGAAATTTTTCCGGCCTCACCTGCCCTCTTGCCGTCAAAGGTGCACCCGGATACCGAGATCGAGCAGGAAACCCTCCTTTTCCCCTGAGGGAAGTCCCTTCCAGTCCTCCACCGTCCACTCAAGATCCAGTGAAACCCCCTGGGTCCAGTAGCTGCCCCTGACGCCGTAGGTCCACAGATTGTCATAGTCGCTCGAGGATGGGGAGCGGAGCTTCCGGGTGTAGGCGGAAGCCAGGGCCAGCCGTGAATTGGATGACGGATAGACGCCCAGCTCGGTGTAGAACTCCTTCGCGGCGGTCCCCATGGGGTGGCCCATGATCCTCCCCTCGTGGGTATAGGGGTAGTCCGGGTGGACGTACCAAACCGTCGGATACTTTGTATTGTCGGCCGCCTCAAATCGGAAATCCAGGGTCCGAAAGCCGGCGATCCTGGGCAGGTAGACGCCGCCCAGGGAGGCTGTTTTGCTGGGAAGCCCATTTGCCTCGTCTTCGCCGGCGATCTCCCCGTAGACCGTCAACGGTTGGCCCGTGCCGGGGATCCTCCATACGAAGGAAAGCCCACCGATCTGGTTGCCGATGACGTTCTGCTGCGCCGATAGTGCCTCGT
>JBFFDD010000376.1:0-1766 GCA_041559575.1 bacterium | reverse complement strand
CGGAAAGCACATCCCTGATGTGATTATCCGGAATCCAGTTCCGGACCTCAAACTTCAAACCTCAAATTTCAAACATTTCCCCCCTGGATTCCGGATCGCGGCGCTGCCCCGTCCGGAATGACAGTGAGTAAGATTGCCATTTGGATACCTGGTTACCTGGATATATGTTTAACCTGCGACCCCGCGCCCAGGCCCCCACGCGCTCAGGCTGCTCTTCTCCCCTCGCCGCATCCAAGGGGTACGGATCACGTAATAATTCTTTGGGCTTTGGGCTTATTTTATCCCGTTTGCAGAAAGATCCGCTTCAGGATCTTTTCGTACCTCTCGTGGAACTGCTCCCTCTCGACACCGCTCATCTCGGATAACCTGAGGATGACAAACCGCTTGGCTCCCGAACGAACATCAGGGTGAAGGACCGTACTCAAGGTCACATCGATGAGGTCCTGCATGAGGAGGGTCGGGAGAAGGGCATGAACCATCCTCGGAGGCGAATAGGGGTTAAACGCAAGGGATTTTTTGACAGAGTACCTGGCAGACCACTTGGGATGAGCGGCTATCTCCTCGAGAGCCTGGGCACTGGTCGGTCTCAAAGAGGCCATTTTGACAACCATGTCCTCCACCGTCCTGGGATTGTTCAGAAGGTTGAAGATCACAGACGGGTCCTGCTCCAGTATCAGGCTTTCAATAGCTCCCAGATCGGGCCTTCTGGCCATGGATTTACGCACCCCGAGGGGAACATAGTCCTGGGTGGGGTTGCGGCTCTCGAGTTCCTCCGTGTGGTAGATCCGTCTCTGGGGTGTGACGTCTGTGAGAAGCGCGACGACCTCATCGAACTGGTACCTGCGGCTCCGCTGCAGGACCTCGCTCATGAAATCGTTGCCCGCGTGTATGGCCAGGGATCTCACGTCGCCCAGGTGCTGAAGATATTCGGTGTAGCCGCGATTCCTTCTGCTGGCTCCCATGATAAGTTCACGGAGCAGGATCGGAGCCAGGTCCACACCCAGGCTGAGGAGTTCGCTGCTCAGGAGATAGACGATCATGGCATGGTTGTGAGCGCCTTCAGATCCCCGTACAAGGAATTCCGCCCTCACTGAGATCTTACGGATGAGGATCGCTCGAAATATTCTGAATAATTGTTCCATGGCCCCTCTCGTTAGGTGGGAGCCTAGCAGGGAACCTTGCGTATTGCAATGAAAGCAGGGGAAAGGGGGGCGGGGGGTAAGGACAGAGTAAACCGCCTGACGCGGTGACTCGGCGACCAACCTTCGCCAAGGCTTCGGGTGGCAAGCACGGGGACGCGGGGAGGGGGGACAAAGGCGCGTGGGCGAGGGGAAAGATCTGTATCTATGTATCCAGGTAACTAGGTATGCAGGTACTTAGATACGTAGACATGTAGACACATAGATACTCAGATACTCACGTATCCAGACGTCCAGTTATCTGAGTATCGAGGTGATACCCTGTACCCGAACCTCGGGCCCGCCTCAAGAGCGGCGTCATTCCGGACCGAGAGAAACGAGGAGCCGGAATCCAGTTTCAAGTCGGCGGACAGGCTGCGTTAGAGCTTTTTAACACCTTGCATATGAGATACATTTCTCCGGAAGGAGAAACCCGGTTTAACGCATAGTTATTCATTTTTAGGTAAACTTAATACAGTTAATTGACCGAGGTCGAACATGACGATACAAACGGAGCGGATCATCAGGGAACTCTCGAGACCCGGGGCCTATCCTCACCCGGTTGACGGTGTCGAGGTCATCCAGACT
>JBFFDD010000375.1:0-1774 GCA_041559575.1 bacterium | reverse complement strand
GGTTATAGTATATAGTAATAGTATATAGTTTATAGTGTACAGGAAGAACTGTAACCGTAAGGTTCTAAATGCTTTTTCTATACACCATACAATACACCATTACTATCATTACCTATACACTATATACCATACACTATTACCATCTTTCCCCTTTTCCCCGCTTGACAAAGGGCCGAGTCCGGTTCAATTTGCTTAGGTGTACGCTCCCTCCGGTAGGCGGCCGCGAGACAGCAGGACCAGTCCCAACACCTTCCCCGGCGGGTTCCGAACCACCAAAAACATGAAAGGACATTATCCGCCATGGGCCAGGAGCCAACGATCACCCGCAACCGAGAACGCCGGGACGGGCGCCGCTTCCCGCCCCGGTTCCTCTGGCTAACCCTCGTCCTCCTCGCCGGCCTGACCCTGTTTCTCCAGACGGCCCGCACCGAGGAGGGGACCGGCAAGGAGAAGGCGGCAGGGGGCCCCCCGCCGGGGCTCCTGGTGGAGGCGGCCCGGGTGGAGGTCATGTCCGCCAACCGGCAGATCACAGCGGTGGGGACCCTGCGCTCCAACGAGGCGGTGGTCATCGTGGCCGAGATCGCCGGCAGGGTGACCCAGATCGCCTTCTCCGAGGGGGAAGCGGCCGCCGCCGGCCAGGTGCTGGTCCGCCTCGACCGGTCGGTCCTCGAAGCCCAGCGGGACCGCGCCGAGGCCAGCCTGAAACTGAGCCGGTCCAACCGGGACCGGGCGGACGTCCTGCTCAAGGACGAGGCCATCTCCCAGCGGGAGTGGGACGAGGCCAGCGCCCAGTGGGCCCTCGACGAGGCCAGCCTGCGGCTGGCGGAGGCCCAACTGGCCAAGACCGTTATCAGGGCGCCCTTCCACGGCGTCCTGGGGCTCCGGAACATCAGCGTCGGTGAATACGTCCAGCCGGGCGAGGCCATCGTCACCCTGGACGACACCGACCCCATCAAGGTCGACTTTCGCGTCCCGGAGACCTACAGCGGCAACCTTCAGAAGGGCCAGACGGTCCAGATGAGGATCGACGCCATCCCCGGAAAGGCCTTCTCCGGAAGGGTCTACGCCATCGACCCGAAGGTGGATGTCAGCGGACGGAACCTTCTTCTCCGGGCCCGGGTTGAAAACCCGGATGGTTCCCTGCGCCCGGGCATGTTCGCCCACATCAACCTGGTCATCGAGGAGAAGCCGGACGCCCTGATGGTGCCCGAGCAGGCCCTGATCTCCCGGGGCCGTGATCAGCTGGTGTACAAGGTGGTGGAGGGCAAGGTGGTCGAGGCCCCGGTCACCGTGGGCTTGCGCCTCAGAGGCTTTGTGGAGATCGTCGAGGGGCTCGAGCCCGGCGACACTGTCATCACCGCCGGTCAGATCAAGGTCCGGCCGGGCATGCCGGTCACCATCGCGACCACCAGCGAGGGCGACTGACGGCCGTGATCCTCTCCGACCTGTCCATCCGAAGGCCCGTGCTGGCCACGGTGATGAGCCTGGTTCTGATCCTGGTCGGGCTCATAAGCTACCAGAGGCTGTCGGTCCGCGAGTACCCCAGGATCGACGAGCCGGTGGTCAACGTGACCACCGTTTACTCCGGCGCCACGGCCGAGATCGTAGAATCCCAGATCACCCAGCCCCTGGAGGAGAGCCTGGCCGGCATCGAGGGCATCGACCTGATGACCTCCACCTCCCGTCCGGAGAGGAGCCAGATCAACGTCAAGTTCGGCCTCGCCCGCAACCCTGACGAGGCGGCCAACGATGTCCGGGACCGGGTGTCGCGGGT
>JBFFDD010000374.1:0-1784 GCA_041559575.1 bacterium | reverse complement strand
CGGGGGCTGCAAGAATATTACCGGAACCTCCAGGCGATCTGGGACCACCGTGTGGATCCGGCGGGGTTCGACCTGAGCATCGACGAATGGACCGGCGGAAAATTTTCATGGCCCGGCTGCATTATCGGTGCCGCGCCGACCTCACACTCCATTTCCAACCTTGCGTGGCGTATCGATGCTGAGGGCAATGATGATTGCGGGGTCGTTATCACCGGTGATGGACAGTCCACCGATGAACTGACGGATCTGGCGAGTTCGGGGGATCATGTCCTTGTGGCTGAATCCGCCGCGGGTCCTGGAGAGCTGCTTGAAGGACATATGAACCCGGCCCAGGCCGGTGAGCTTGCTCAAAAGTGCGGTTCCAGAAAACTGATACTGTGTCACATCAATCCGGGCGCCGGTGTTGAAGCGATCCTGAGGGAATCGATGACCCGTTATGACGGTGAAGTGATCGTTGCTGAGGACGGGATGGTCGTTAATATTGAATGATGAGGAGTAAAAAACCGCCTGACGCGGTGACGCGGTGAAAGGGGGACGCGGGGAAGAACTTACGCCGTGTCTCCGGGTCCCCGAGTCTCCGTGTCATGAGGAGGTTACTTACTCCTCCTTCTCGAAACTCTCCGCCGCTCCACAGGCCTGGCATTTCCTGGGTTTGCAGCGTCCTTCCCTCGTCTCGCCGCACTCCTTGCACTTGAATGTCGCCATGGGAAACTCCTTTCAAATTTCGAATTTCAAACTTCGAATTTTAAATTTTAAATAGGGGAACAAACGGCGCTTTTTCTGGAATCTGAGATCTGCCCTTCCTCAAAGCTCAGGGCCCTCCTTCGGCAAGCTCAGGACGGTGAGCCCTGTCGAACCGCGAGCCTGTCGAGGGGGAATCTGGAATCGGTTTTATCTGCATTCCGCGCACAGGCCAACGGCGTGAAGCTGAACGTTATGAACTTCAAAGCCATCCGGTCCCTCCGGCAGTTTCATCGGGGCAGGGTTGTCCAGGCTGTATTCAAGGTCGCCTATGCGCTTGCAGGACCTGCAGAACGTGTGCGCGTGTTCACTGATATCGGGGTCGTAGTGTGCTCTCTCGGGGTTGAGGCTCAGTTCCTGGATCTCGCCCATGTCCCTCAGGGTCTGCAGGGTTTTGTAAACGGTAGTAAAGGAGATCGACGGGTGGACCTTGAGAACATCCCGGTAAACGTCCTCCGCCGATGGATGGCTGTGGTTTCCCTGGAGGAGCTTGAAAATGCTCAGTCTCTGGGGCGTTATCTTCAGACCGACTTCCCGAAATCTTTTAACGACCTTTTCGATATCTTTCATCTATATCATCCGTTCCCCTGTATTCAGGTCAATAAGGTATTGGGCCTGTTGGTCTGTTCGTAATAAAAAAATATATTACCAAAAGGGAAAAATGTAAACATTACGATCTGGTGCTGAAATTTTAACGCGTGGTAAAATTTTAAGGATACTATTCAGGCCCCGGCCTTATTTGGCACAGCAGGTCGCAAGGCTTACGAGTTAAAGGATAGTTTCGATCAAGGAGGAGTAGCTGTTTTTCCAGTGCACGGGGAAGGGGGGATACGGTGACACGGGGTTGACCTTTCTCCGAGTCTCCGCGTCCTCGCGTCACCGCGTCTGACGCAGTTTAATTAACGATCGAAGTTCACCGGTTTTCCTACCACGGGTGCCAGTCTTTCCAGTCCCGTTCAAGGGTTTCGAGCATGAAGCCGAGCAGGGGGAAATACAGGAGAAGAATAGGAGCGAGGGAGGAAAAGGTTACCCAGAAAGGCGCT
>JBFFDD010000373.1:0-1785 GCA_041559575.1 bacterium | reverse complement strand
GTAGCTGGGGGTGCCCACCATCAGCCCGGGTATTTTTTAAGATAGTCTGAAGTATTGCTTCTCCCTTTTCTGCTATCCGTGCCGCTTCCCTTGCCTTTTCTTCCTGCCTTTGTACCTGCTCCAGGAGTTTTTCCCTTTCCATTTTCCATTATCCATTCTCCACTCTCCAAAAGCACTCCAAAACCATTCTCGCCGCCTTGCTCATACCGACCATTATTCTTCTCTTCCCGTTTACAGCCCCGTCCGACCGCCTGACGGTAGTCACCTCCACCTTTCCCCTCTACGAGTTCACCCGGGTGGTGGCGGGAGACGAGGCCGACGTGTGGCTCCTCCTCCCCGCCGGCGCCGAACCTCACACCTGGGAACCGAGACCGAGCGACATCGCCCGGATCAGCGAGGCGGACCTGTTCATCTACCTCAGCGGTGACATGGAGCCGTGGGCGGAGAGTGTCATCAGGTCGACGGGAAAGGACGGCCCCCGGGCCGTTCAGGTCCTGGAGGGCCTCGCCGGCGTGCCGGGGGCGGAGGCGGGCCGGCAGGGGGACCCGCACCTGTGGCTCGACCTGAGCTACGCCTCATTGATGGTCGACTACATCGCCGGCAACATGTCCGAGGCGCTTCCCGGGCGGGCGCCTGTTTTTCGGGAAAACGCCGGGAGGTACGCCGGAGAGATCGGCGCCCTCCACGACCGGTTCACCGGGGAGCTGACGGGCTGCCCCAAGAGGCATTTCATCGTCGGGGGGCACGCGGCCTTCGGCAGCCTGGCCAGACGGTACGGCCTGGAACAGGTCTCCCTCTACGGGATCAGCCCCGACTCGGAGCCCAGCCCCAGGAGGATGGCCGCCGTTATCGACACGATGAGGAAACTCGACCTGAAGGTCGTCTACTTCGAGGAGCTGGTCAGCCCCAGGCTGGCCAGGGTCATCGCCGACGAGACCGGCGCCGAGACCGTCGTCCTCCATCCGGCGGGGAACCTGACCGCCCGGCAGTGGACGGCGGGTACGACCTTCCTGTCCCTCATGGAGGAGAACCTCGAAAACCTGAAGAAAGGGCTCCAGTGTGACTGATCCAGATATCCTTTTCGACATCGACAACCTGTCCTTCGGGTACACCGACGAGCACGTCCTCGAGGAGATCACCTTCAAGGTGGCCAGGGGGGATTTCCTGGCCATCATCGGGCCCAACGGGTCGGGAAAATCCACCCTCGTCCGGATGATGCTCGGCCTGGCCCGTCCCGATTCCGGGACCATCCGGATCATGGGGCAGTCCACCGACGAGTTCAGCAGCTGGGAACAGGTCGGCTACGTCCCCCAGCGGGCCACCGAACTGGATCCCATGTTCCCGGCCTCTGTCCGCGAGGTGGTGGCCATGGGCCTGCTGCCCCACAAGAGATGGCCCCGGTTCCTGTCCCGGTCGGACGACCCGGTCATCGACCAGGCCCTGGAGATGGTGGACATGGCGGAGTTCAAGCACCGGAGGATATGGGCCCTGTCCGGTGGCCAGCAGCAGAGGGTGTTCATCGCCCGGGCCCTGGCCTCCAACCCCCTGGTCCTCATCCTCGACGAGCCCACCACCGGGGTGGATGCCGCCACCCAGGAGAGGTTCTACAACACCCTGGAAACGATCAACCGCCGGCGGGGGGTGACCATGATCCTGGTCACCCACGACATCGGGGTGATCACCAAGCACGTCAACAAGGTGGCGTGCCTCAACCAGAGGCTGGTCTTCCACGGCAGCCACGAGGACTTCTGCAACTCGGAGCAGGCCATCACCCTGTTCGGTCCG
>JBFFDD010000372.1:0-1793 GCA_041559575.1 bacterium | reverse complement strand
GGATCCTCGCCAAAGGTGAGCCAGTATTTCTCGGACAGTTCCCTGATCTGGGGATCTTCAAGGTCATTGACAAATCCACCTGTGAAAAGGGCCCCCTCAACGTAATGTTCACCAAGTTCCACCAGCCAGGGGCTGTTCCAGCCGTCCGATCCGACGAGAAGGACTTCATTGACATCATAGAATGCAAGCTGCGGGGCCAGGAGTCCTACCGTCTGGAAATCCGCCGGGATAAAAAGGGCATCGAAATCGACGATGGGCTCTAGTTCGATGTCCACTCCCGCTTCCTTCAGGGCCAGTTCCTCCTGGGTCATTTTACGGTTCAGGCCCACCATTCCCCGGATCTGGGGACCGAAATCCGTCTGGCCGGGTGGAAAGCTTTCCGCTGCAACGATCTCGCCGCCCCGTTTGTCTATCTCATCCCAGAACAGGTTCATTAATTCCCGGCCGTAGGCATTGTCCGGATAGAGGAAGGCGATGCGGCTCATCATGAGTCGATCGTAGACAAGGCGCACCAGGGCATTGACCTGCTGGGAATCGAGCAAGCTCCTTCTGAAAACGTTTCTTCCGAGAGTGGGTATGTCGGGGTCGGGGGAAAGGGAGATGATAGGGGTGTCCGACTCTTCGGCCGCCTCCGCCGCCGACCTTGTCGTACGCGAGAATATGGGGCCGATGATCGTGATCACCTGCTCGTTCTCTGACAGGTCCCTTACCGCCTGGGCAGCCTGAATGGGATCGGCGCCCGAGTCCTTGACCACCAGGTTAAAATTGGTGGCAGGCTGCCCGTCCAGGGGCACGGCCAGGAAACCCAGGGCCGCCTGGATGCCCTGCAGTGCCTTCTGGCCATAAACGGCGAACCTGCCAGATAGAGGGAGGACCGCACCCACCGTGTTCGTCTGGACAAAAAGGCGGTCGCGCAGGCTGGCATAGACCTTCTGAATCCGCTCATCGGGGATCTGGTCCGGGTAGTGCACGAGAAGGTCCATGAGGGCAGTCATGGCCTCGGCATCGTATCCTCTCTCGATGTCCTTCTCCAGGCGAACCATGGCGATGATACCATAGGGCTCGCTTCCGTCCGATTGAGACATGACCATCTCGAGTTCGCGGTCCTTCAGTTCGGCGGCGATGAGCTCCAGGGCCCGGGATGCTTTTAAATGGGCTTCTTCACTGGCGCTTAGCAGGCTGGCCTTGATGGCGTCGTCGACAGCCTCCATCCGATCCTTTTTGCGGAACCGGCAGACAGCCATCATGGAAAGGGCATCAACCCTTTCATCGGGAAGCGGATCGAGGATCAGGACGTTTTCACCTGCTTCGATGCATTCTCTCCACTTCTTCTGGGAGGAGTAGATCCGCTCCAACTCCAGGTTGGCCCTCTTCTTAAGGTGTGATGCCGGAAAATCGTGGAGCAGTTTTTTCAGGATGAGAACAGCTTTCCTGGACTCCCCCTCGAAGATCTGGATTCGCGCCTGTTCAAGGAGGGCGTCGTCGGCGTAATCACTTTCCGGGTGCATCGCAATGAAGGCATCGAGCATCTGGAAGGCCTCCATTGGGCGTTTCTCTTCCCTGAAAAGTCTCACACCCTCCTGATATTTCAGGAGTTCCTCTCGGTCCCGCGGCGTGTACTTCTCCCTTTCCTTCAAAGCAACGTCTGGTGGGGCCGCTTCGGCGGGAGGAACCACGGATGGAGCCGGTTTCGGGGCTCTTGCCGCGGCCGGGGCTGGCGGAACAGTGGTCGGGGGGACGGTGGCACAGGCGCTCAGAGTTGCTACAGCAACCATAGTGAGGTATAAACATCG
>JBFFDD010000371.1:0-1803 GCA_041559575.1 bacterium | reverse complement strand
CGGTTTACAAAACGCCGGCCGCATTCCAGAGCGGTGACCCTGCCCATTCCCACCACCCTGGACAGCGTGGACCTTGCCATCTCTCTCTGTACGGTCTCGCGTCCCGCTCCTTCAAGCAGCTTCCTCAGATAGGGACGCAAAAAGAAGGGCACCCGTGATGCGATCTCCTGCATGGCTTTGGCGGCGGTTTCCCTCTGTCGCTGCCTGAGGCTCTCGACCCCGCCTGCCGGACCGGCGGACAGGTTGTCGCGGACAACCTCCAGGAGCCAGGATGGATCCTCAAACCAGCGGGGCTTTCTGATGTCCCATTCGTAGACACCCCTGTGACCGAAGTCGTCCAGGAACGCCGAGAATTCCCTTTTAAACGGGGATGACTCGGGCAGGACCTCCCTCCATGAGGACGGTTCGGTATCCCCGCCCAGGAGCATCGTCCGGGTATCCGGATCATCTGCCGCGATCCTTGCCAGGTCTGCCAGCCTGTAGCCGTGCTCGGCGCTTGTGGTTGTTTCCCTGCCGGCCATAAGGGCGTTGGCCACGGCCTCTCCCCGCCCCGGGAAGTACCGTTCGAGGAGCAGAGTCATCATCAGATAGCAAGCCGCACTGCCCACCAGGGCGAAGTGGATGTCAGGTTTATCCCGGAAGGCTTTCTCAAGATCTAACCAGAATCCCAGCAGGCTTTCGTCGTTTAACTCTTTCAGATCCTTTTCCCGGGCATCCCGCATGCGGCCCGATAACTGTTCAAACTGTGCCTCGACATCTTTGCGCACTCTCTTCGCTGCTTTCATGAAGGCCAGGTTTCGCCTGATCCTCCCCGGGAGGAGCGACCGGGATTCTCTGTCGGGGATCCGTATAACCGGGTGGTGGCCGCCGAGCATGGCGTTGACCCTCTCGGGAGGAGACCCGAAACAGTCATGGTTCTCCCACTGGATGACAGAAGCGTTGAAGTAGCCCCGGCCCTGGTAGAGCCGCTTGCGGGAAATGCCGGGGAGGGGCGGATAACCGGTAGCGTTCATGACCGACTTTAAAACGGTATCTAAGGCATCGGCCATGTTGCTCCAGCTCAGGGGGGGGATGACCATGGGAAGCGTGTCGCGGAAATTGGCGTTGGACCAGATGGTCGGCTGATCCATAAGGCCCGGATATGTGTAGCGGGGCACGGTCGTCACGGGCCTTGACTGCACGACGAGAAATTCGTTCCCGTCGAAGACCCACTCTACGTCCTGATGCCTCTCGAAGTTTCCGAGGGCGCAATACACGCGGCGCACCAGCCGGGCCAACCGCAGGATATCCTTGTCGGAAAGGGTTTGCCGGGCTCCCTCCTGGGGGGAATCCTCCAGGCGGGTACCGCCGCCGTGTTCCGGGACCGTTTTCTTTTCTTTCCTGCCGACCTTCCTGGACACCAGCGAATGGTGCAGTGAGTGAAAACCGACCTGGACCGTGTATTCGTCGGGATCAACGGACCCTCCGACCACCGATTCTCCCAACCCGAAGTTGGCGCTGATAAAGACCTGGTCTTCCCGTCCGCTTCCCGGGTGACACGAGAAAGCGACCCCTGAAGCGGCGGGATCGACCATCTCCATGATCACCACTGCCGGGGGGGATGGGGCTCCCGAAAAACCCATTCTCCGTCGATAGGCCGCTGCCCGTGGATTCCACACCGAAGCCCAGCATCCCTTGATGGCCGAAAGGAGATCTTCTCCGCCCTGGACATTGAGGAACGAGTCATGGATGCCGGCAAAGGAGGCCGATGGGGAATCCTCAACGGCGGCCGAGGAGCGCACCGCGAGAGGGGCATCAGCCAGT
>JBFFDD010000370.1:0-1818 GCA_041559575.1 bacterium | reverse complement strand
GCGGAACGCCCCCCAGGTGGTGAAGGACCTTGGGGAGATCGGATCTCATCCGCGTCCCCTTGCCTGCGGCGAGAACGATCGTCATCAGGGACCGTTCCGATTGTTGAACCATAGCTCTGTCAGCTCCCTCGGCGCTTGAGGCATTTACTTAAATGTTGAAATGGGCGAAATAATCCTTATTATCAGAATTTCGCCCAATGGGAAAGCGCTCTCACCGGAGTTGAGGGAGCGATTCAAGAACCGGGAGCGGATAACTGAGACCTGAGAACTGAGAACAGAGACCTGAGGACTGAGTGGAAACCAGAATTATGACGAAGAGGAGGAACAACCAGATGTTGATACCCACGCTTGTCTTCGCCGTTCTTGCCGCTATTCTGCTCTATGTCGGCTACACCAGAGGAGAGGAACAGCATATCGCCGGTCTGAAGATCTCCCTCAGCATGATCATCCAGATCCTCCCTCTCCTGTTCTTCGCCTTCCTGGTCGCTGGAATGGTGCAGGTCCTCATTCCCCGTGAGATCGTCCTCCAGTGGGTGGGGGCGGAGTCCGGTTTGCGGGGAATTCTCATCGGCTCGGTTGCCGGAGGATTGACTCCGGGCGGACCCTTTGTCAACCTTCCCCTGGCTGCCGCCCTGTACCGTTCAGGTGCCGGCATTGGCACCATGGTTGCTTTTATCACCGGATGGTCCCTGTATGCCGTGGCACGCCTGCCGATGGAGGTCGGTATCCTCGGGTGGAGGTTGACGGCCATCCGGCTGGCCAGCACCTTTCTCTTCCCGCCGCTGGCCGGGGTGATCGCCCATCTCGTGTTCAGGGCATAGGGCTGGGCCGAGGGGCGAGGATGTCCGGTTTCGGGATCCTGGTTCCTGTTTTCCTATTCCATAATCAAAAACTGGAAACCCCGCATCAAAGCCGATGCCCTAAAGTCGCTAAAGGCTTTGCATAAAACATCGGCGGTCTGTTATCATTTTAGTGAATTCCTGATTCTTAGGAATAATGTCATTTGGAAGCGGGTCCAGTCACCTGAGAGGAAACATCTGACAGGCTATTTGCCGATCTGAAAGAGCCAACGAACCGACTTTCAATCTCTGCCATGGAAGACAGACTCAAACTCCTCGAGAGCAATGTCAATAAACTCAAGAGCGAATACGATCAGTTCTTTCTCGGCGTCCTGAAAACACCACCCGAAAAACTGGCCAGGGATGTGGCCAGGGAGATCCGCCTCCTGTCCACGGCTACCGTCACCAACACAGCCTTGAAATTCAGGATCCAACAGGTGGTTTCCCGATACAACACCTATCTGCAGTACTGGCAAAGGAACCTCAGGGACCTCGAGGAGGGAAGGGTGCCCCGACGGAGACTGGCTTCCCAGGTTAGTGAGGCACCGGGTCCGGAGGCCATAGAGATCTCCTCCACAGAAACGGACAGGGAGGGCATGGAAGCGCTGTTCCGGGCCCTGGTCAGGGAATACCGGAAGTGCGGGGTCGCCGCTCCGGATATCTCCAAGGTCCGCAATATGGTTCGCGAACAGACCAACGCCCTCAAAGATAAATACGGTTGTGATAAGGTTGCCTACAGGGTCCTCAGTGAGGAGGGCAGGGTCAAGATCAAGGCGACGCCGGTCGGAGGTAAGGAGGGATAGTTGCCGGGGAGCGGACCCGGGGACACGATGACGCGAGGGGAAGATGGGGCGAGGGGGCGAAGAACAGACTAAGGAGTAAGAAGAAGACGAAGTGAACACCGGACGCGGAGACTCGGGGACACGGGGACGCGATGGGGCAACCATGCGTTGATACGACCTTCCGACAATGCGAATGC
>JBFFDD010000369.1:0-1825 GCA_041559575.1 bacterium | reverse complement strand
GAATTCATCTATCACGAGGCGCTGGTCCATCCGGTGATGCTGAGCCATCCGAACCCGAGAAGTGTCTTCATCGCCGGGGGTGGTGAAGGGGCCACCCTTCGAGAGGTCCTCCGCCATCCCTCTGTGGAGGAGGTCGTCATGGTCGACCTGGACAATGAGGTGGTGGACATCTGCAGGGCTTACCTCACCGGTTGGCACCAGGGTGCTTTTGAAGACCCGCGCGTCAAACTCCTCCACGAGGACGCGAGGGCAAGGCTGGAGAGGGAGGACAAAAAATACGATATCATTATTCTGGACCTCTCCGAACCGGTGGGCAACGGCCCGAGCTACTTTCTCTTCACCCGTGAGTTCTACTCCCTGTGCAGAGATCGCCTCAATCCAGGCGGCAATGTGGTCACTCAGTCAGGGTGCCCTTCCCTTGTCTATTCACTCCCCTTTCACTCCATTACGGTCACAATGGAGCAGGTATTCAACCGTGTGGCTCCTTATGAGGCCTTCATACCGTCCTTCGCCTCAAACTGGGGATTCACCCTTTCGGGACTCGGGAAAATGCCCTCAGAGGTCTCTGAAGGGGAGCTTCGGGATCGTCTGGATTCCATCATCGGGGAACTTCGTTTCCTGGACGCCGATTATCTGCCTGCCATGTTCAGGGAACCCGTATACCAGAAGGTGAACCGGCGGAAGGTGGGGAGGGTTATAAGGGACGGAGAACCATTAACCGTGATCTGAAAATCACGGTTTATGGCGTAGGGGAGTGTCGGCGTAACGGGGCACCGGAGAAAAAGCGCTTCGACGAAAGATGAGTTGATCTATTCCGCTTCCTTCGACCTCGCTCAGAACACTCAGAGGTGGGATGAAGACAGAGCGAGATGGATTAATAGCCGTCAGAATTCCAAACCTATCCCTGGAGAACTGGTAATTAGAACTTTCTCACAGCAATCCTCCTTCATACTTCCTATTTCTCTATTCTGTATTCTCCTTAAACTTTTTCTCCCAACCTGTGTCTGAAAGCCTAAAGGGACCATCACTCACCATTTCACGGGACGGGAGGTTTACGATGAAGAAATTTATTGAACTCGCGTGGGAGCGGCGCCAGGAGCTCCTCGCCCTGGCCTTTGTCGGCCTGTTTTTAGTTGTACTTGCCGGGTGCGGTTCCGGGCCGATGGAGGCTTCCGCCACCGAGGAGGCGGCCATCGCGGCCGCCCTGGAAGAGGACAGCTTCTTCGAGTTCGGTCTCACGGCAACCGACGACGACCAGGATGCGGCTGAGGAAGCGGTGCTGGAGGCCGAACCATACGGCGCCCCGTTATCCGCCTCTTTCCAGGATCTTCCTGGAGGGATCGCCGACCTCCCCAGGTTCTGGTGGCGGGGCGAAATCGAGTGCCTCCGGAAGGATTATGACATCTCCATTTCCGGGGACACGGCCTCCGTTACAGTGACACAATTCTTGATGGGTAATTTTTTCGTTGTCGACGAGGTCGGGGATATCCTCACCATGTGGGAAAAACCCTTCGAGGACACGGTCATCCGGCACGCTGAATTCATCCACAAGCCCTGGGGGTGGAAGCTGATCGCCCTCTCTCCGGTAGAGCTGACCCTGACAGACCATTCAGCGCAAACAGTGTGGATTGGATCCATAACAGCATCCGTCCACGATGCTATTGTCTGGAGCGCTGAGAACCCGGCGACCCTGTTTTCCGTTCCCGAGCGGATACCCGCTTTCTCACCAGGGGAAGAGGTCCTCGTGGAGGCCGAGATCCTGCGGACCGGTGACTCGATCTGGCAACCGTCGGAGTTTGTTTTTCTTCATCGACCGGGGCGTACG
>JBFFDD010000368.1:0-1846 GCA_041559575.1 bacterium | reverse complement strand
GGCGCCGTGGGGCTGCCGTCGGTTTCGCCGGTGGATGTGAGCCGGCTCCTCGAGAGGGCGCTTGATGTCATCCTGGCCTACCCCTTCTGAGGGGCTAACGACTGGGGTGTCACTGTGAAATTCATGAAGCGAACAGCTCAGACCCTTTTGATCTTCAGCTTTACTTTTGCCCTTGCCATCGCCCCCGCAGGGGGGGATGCCCTTAAAGTGCTCACCATAAACGTGTGGTCCGGTCTCGACTACAAGGGGATCTTCAGATCCGGTGATTACGAGACCCCGGACAGGAGGGAGGCCAGGTTCCGGTCCCTCGTCACCCAGGTGAAGGAGCTGTCCCCGGACGTCATCTTCGTCCAGGAGGCCAACCCGGTGGACCGTTACGCGGCCAGGTTGGCTTCAGCCCTGGGCATGGATGAGGTGCACCAGGTGGTCAACGGCGGGAAGAGGATCAGATCGTGGGGGATCCCGGTCAACCTGAAGGAAGGCCTTGTCATTCTGGCGCGGCCTGACCTTTCCCTGACAAAGGTGGACGCCTGGAAACTCTCCGGAACCTGGGGCATTCACACGGACTTTATTACCTTTCACCACACCGAGGCCGTGATCATCCTGGCGGCCAGGATCAGATCGGATCAGGAGGACATATTTCTGGTCAACGTCCACCTGGCAGCTTCGCCCCTCATGCCGGAGGACCTTGACGGTTTCAGGAAAAAGGTTCTGGCTGAAACCACAATGAGCGATGACCAATTTCGCAAGGCTCTCAAAAAATGGAGAAAACGCGAACAGCGGCGCTTCAGGGAAATGGAAAAACTGCTCGGCCGCCTTCAGGAGCTTCCTTCCGGCGCCCCGCTTATTGTCGCGGGAGATTTTAACGACGGACCCGGATCTCGCGTGATCCAGACCTTCATGGAAAGGGGAGGGTTCACCGAGGTCCTTGCCGAAACACCCGAGGAGGAATCTTGCACGTGGGACCCGGCCCGAAACGCCAACACAGCCTTTTCGAGCAGCGTGACCGATGCAAGAGGGAAGGCACGAGAGGGTTATGAACTGCTGGCATCGCTGGTAAGCGAAAAGTGCAGGCGACTCGACTACATATTCATGCTCAATCTCCTGCCTGCTCGGGATCCCGGGGATGGGCGGATCGTGATGACGGATATAAGCGACGGCATCATGACCTCCGATCACTTCGGTGTGTATGGAGAGGTCAGCTTGAGCAGGCAGGAATAAGGATCAATGGGGTTAAAAAGGTATTGAACCTGTTCCGGAATGAACCGGTTGGAAATGGGGAGCCGACTGAAATGAAATGTTATGCCTTAAAGAGAGTTACTTTCATGGTTCTTTTCGCCTGCACCGTTATAAGTGCTCAGCCCCTGGCGGCACAGGAAAGCAGCCAGCAGTCCGGAAAGGGCGATCTGAGTATTCTGCCCTTTGTCTACTACACGCCTGAAACGAGGACCGCTTTCGTGCTGACGGGTATTTACACGAAAAGCGGGTCCACGCAGGAAATAAGACCGACGAGCCTGATGCTGTTTTTGACCTACACGAGTCAGAACCAGCGCATGATCGAGTTTTTCCCGGAGGTCTACACTCCTGCCGGCATCAGGATCAGCGGTGAGGCCATTGCCATGGACTTCCCGGACAAGTTCTACGGCATCGGGCCTGACGCTGCAGAGGATGATGAGGAGGATTACACACGGTTGGGCGTTCGCCTCGACGCGGCCGTGCAGTACGAGATCTACAAGGACATCTTCGCCGGTCTGCGGCTCGACTACGAGGACCTTAAAGTCGAGGACGTTGAAACGGGGGGGCTTATTGACTCGGGAACGGTTCCGGGCGACGGGGGGGGCATCGT
>JBFFDD010000367.1:0-1853 GCA_041559575.1 bacterium | reverse complement strand
GGTTACAACAGGCGGAATCGGCGCTACACACGACGACCTGACCAAGCAGGTCGTGTGCAGGATCTTGAGAATTCCCCTCGTGGAGGCCCCGGAAGCCATCAAGGCGCTGGAAAACCGCATTGGTTCGCCTCTTTCGGACCGGGTGAGAGAACTCGCCCTGGTTCCGGAAGGAGCCCAACTCGTAGCCAATGAACTTACAGCGGCACCCGGTTTCATGGTAGAAAACCTCCTTGTTTTACCTGGGATCCCGAAACTTGTGAGATCGATGATCGGGGTTCTGGAAACAAAGATCAGTGGAAGGACATTTTATACAGAGGTAATTCTTACCATGCTCCGGGAGTCGGAGGTTGCTCACAATCTTGAATTCGTTCAGGCGAAGTTCCCTCTGGTCAAGATCGGCTCCTATCCCGAGATGGAGGCAGCCGACCACCGGGTGAAAATAGTTCTGAGGAGCAGGGAACCGGACTCCCTGAGTGCGGCCAAGAAAATTCTGCTTGAGAGGATCGGGAAATGATCAGGATTGTATGCGGGTCGTTGCTGAAAAGGTGGAAACAGCTGCTGCCAAGGTGCGGTCTTGTAATTGCTGTCTTGACACTGATCTTCACGACAGGTTGCGCAACAATGGACGGTCTGTTTAAGAGATCCGATGCTGAAGCTCCCTCTGAGGAGCAGTCCGTTGAACTGGAAACGGCTCAGCAGATCACTCAATTGCAGTCCCGCGAAAAAGAGCTGGAAAGGGAGGTCCGCAGTTTAAGTGAACAATTAAAGGCCGAGAAGGTCGCCCGGGATTCCCTGACAAGACGCCTTGAGGCAGCCCAGGCTGCGCGCGAGGAGGCCATCCGGGAAGTAGTGCGCATAAGGGCCAGGATCCAGGGGATGGCTTCACAGGCCGAGGCGTCAGCCATGTTCGCTGAGGCGAGAGTGATCATTGACAGAATGGAAGAGGAAGCTTTCAGCGCGCAGGCCCTGGAGGATCTCCATCTGGCCAGATCCTATATGGCCCGAGCCAAAGGAGCCCTGGGCTCCGGGAACCCTGGTGGAGCAGCCTACCTCTTTGACCTTATCCCGGGACTCTATGAAGGGATGAAGAAGAGCGATCCGCGAACGATCCAGGTCAATGTAAGGATTGCCGTCCTGCGTGAGTCTGCCGCGCCCTCCGCAAAAAAGATCGGTTCTCTCTATTGGGGGGAATCCGCGACAGGGCTTGAGAAAAACAAGGACTGGATAAAGGTCAGGTCTGCCTCAGGTCAGGTGGGATGGCTCATGAGGAGCCAGGTCCGGTGAAGACATGGACCTGGTTCCGCCCGCCTGTCTTGGCAAGGTACATGGCTGTGTCCGCAGCTTCGACTATCTCTGCGTAATAGGTCCCATCCTCAGGGGCCGTTGCTATTCCAATACTGACGGTGATCGAGGTTTCCTGACCTTTCAGGTGAAAAATATTTTTTTCAACTGATTTTCTCAGCTTTTCGGCTATCTTTACTCCACCTTCCCTGCCGGTGTGGCTGAGACAGACGATCCACTCCTCCCCGCCGTAGCGTGCCACAACGTCTGTCTTTCGCACTGCTCTCACGAGAAGATTACCCAGCTCTTTAAGGGCCATATCACCTGCGACGTGACCGTAAGTGTCGTTGTATTCCTTGAAATAGTCCAGGTCGATCATGAGGATGGTGAGAGGGTCCTTGGTCCGGACGGCTAAATCCAGTTCTCGGGAAAGGTAGTCCTCGATGTACCGTCTGTTGTACCTGCCTGTAAGGGGGTCCGTGATGCTCATCACGCGCAGTTCTTCATTTTTTGCGGTGATCTCCACCAGACTTTCCTTCAGACTAACCGACATGCTGTTGAAGGTCGAGATG
>JBFFDD010000366.1:0-1854 GCA_041559575.1 bacterium | reverse complement strand
TATCTTCGACCCCTTTTTCAGCACCAAGGGAGCGAAAGGAACGGGTCTGGGACTTTCCGTGTCCTACGGGATCATCGAGGGGCACGGAGGCACGATAGAGGTTCAAAGCAAAGTGGGGAAGGGGACGATTTTCACCATTACCATACCTGTTTAGTAATGGTGAAGAATCCAGGATATAAAATCCAAGATCCAAGGAAAAGGAACTAAGATCCAGGAACCAAGATCCAATATCTAATATCCAAGAATTGATATCTTATTATCAGGTATTCCATAATCAGCCTTAATTGATCCTGGATTAGATGTCTTGCATTTTGGATCTTAGATTTTGGATCTCCTTCTCAGGTTTTCATGCCTCTGAGCTTGAGCGAGATCCCCTGTTTTTTGAGGAGAGACTGGAAGTTCGGCCGGAGCATTCCCACCTCTTCCGCGGCCCTGGTGACGTTCCAGTTGTTGCGCTCCAACGCGGAGATGAGAAAGGCCTGTTCCAGGGGCTTTACGGCTTCTTCACGAAGTTTCTTTTTCATCCACTTCAATTCCTCAGCGCTCTCGGGAATGCGGTCGGCTGTGGATTCAGGTTCAAGTTCGGTTGCGGTCCTGATCTCCAGGTCCTCGATCTGGATCAGCCGGTCCTTGGCAAGGACCACTGCCCTTTCGATGATGTTTTCCAGTTCTCTGACATTCCCGCAGAAGGGATAATCTCTCAGGATAGACATGGCGCCAGGGGCCATTCCCTGGATGTCCTTTCCGATCTCTTCAGCGTATTTCTTAAGAAAGTGGCCGATCAGCAGGGAAAGGTCGCCCTCCCTTTCGCAGAGGGGAGGAAGCTGGATAGGTACGATGTTGAGACGGTAGACGAGGTCCTCCCTGAAAGACCCCTCCGCCACCATCTCTCTCAGATCCCTGTTGGTGGCAGCGATGAGCCGGATGTCGATGGGTATGGTATCCGTCCCTCCGATGGGTGTAATGACCCTTTCCTGGAGGACGCGCAGCAGTTTCGCCTGGATGGACGGTGTGATGTTGGAGACCTCATCGAGGAAGAGTGTTCCTCCGTCGGCCACCTTGAATAAGCCGGTCTTGGTCTGCACGGCTCCGGTGAAGGATCCCTTCACGTGGCCGAACAGTTCGCTTTCCAGGAGATTCTCTACCAGGGTGGTGCAGTCGATGGCTATGAATGGTTTGCTGCGTCGGGGACTTAGCTGGTGAATCGCCCTCGCCACCAGCTCTTTGCCGGTCCCGCTGTCTCCCATAATGAGAACGGTGCTGTCTGTAGGCGCCACCTGATCGATCCTCACGAATACCTTCTTCATGGCGGCGCTTTGCCCGATGATGTTGATACCCTCGATCTGTTCGCTCAGATGCCTTGCCGGGGAATGCTCCTCCAGGAGGAAGGCTCTGTGTTCGAGAGCCTTGTTGACCTTTTCAAGGATCTGCTTCGGTGTGAACGGCTTGGGAAGGTAGTCGAAGGCGCCTATCTTCATCACCTCCACCGCGTTCTCGACTGTGGAATAACCGGTGATAAAGATGACCGGGACGTTGGGTTGAAGGATTGAGATGGTGTTTAAGACCTCGATCCCGTCCATTCCGGGCATTTTCAGATCGGTTATAACGAGCTCGAAATCGGTGGTCTGGAGCTTTTCGACGGCTGAATAGCCGTTATGGCTAAGCTCCGCCTCGTATCCTTCCCCTTCGAGAACTTTCTGCAGACCGTCTCTGATGGCTTTCTCATCATCGACAACGAGAATCCTGGCCCCTGTCATCCATGCCCTCCCTCAAAAGCAATCATGTGACACCGGAAATTCCAGAATAGACCCCGCTCGCCCGATGAGGTTTCAGCAGTATAATTGCCTGTTGATC
>JBFFDD010000365.1:0-1860 GCA_041559575.1 bacterium | reverse complement strand
GTTCTTCCCCACAACGGGGCTGTCGGAGGATCCGGGCAGGGCCGATCTTCCCTTCGAGGACGTTTCCTTTGAGTCAACCGACGGCGTGAAGCTCCACGGGTGGTATATCCAGGGCCGGTTCCCGGTCACCGTCCTGTGGCTTCACGGCAACGCGGGGAACATTGCCGACCGCCTGGACATCCTCAAGGAGATGACCGCCCATCTCGGTGTCTCCAGTTTCATCTTTGACTTTCGAGGCTATGGCATCAGTGAGGGGCGGCCGTCCGAAAAGGGGCTGTACCGGGATGCCGGGGCGGCCTACCGGTGGCTGACCGAGAACAAGGGTGTCGATCCGGATCAAATCGTCCATTACGGACACTCTCTGGGGACCACCCTGGCGGTGGACCTGGCCCTGGGCGCCGGCAAGGACGCGGCGGGTGTTGTTCTTGAAAGCCCGTTCACCAGCGCGAAGGAGATGGCGAGAATGCTGTACGGGGGCCTGCCGGTGGATTGGCTGCTGAGCCTGAAACTCGACAACATCGGCCGGGTCGGCGGTCTTGCCATGCCGGTGATGGTTATCCACGGTGAGGCGGACACCACCATTCCCTTCGCCATGGGCAGGAGGGTTTTCGACGCCGCTCCGGAACCGAAGAGGCTCCTTGCCGTCTCCGGCTGCGAACACAGCGACTGCTACATCGTCGGAGGGGAGAGTTACTGGGAGGCGTGGAGGGAGTTCATTGAACTGGTCCAAAATCCAAAGCCTGCCACGCCGTAGCCTCTCGACCGTCGAAGCTTTAGCGAAGCCGGTTGGCGCAGGCGGGTCCAAGATCCAAAATTAAAGAACGGATTTGGGGCCTCACGCGGGGACGCGAAGAATTGGAAGAAGAAAGCACATTTGACGGGGTGTTTCCTTTGCTTGAAGAGGCAGCCGCATAAAGATGGCCATTCAGTGCGTAATGTTCGACCTGGGGGGAGTTCTCCTTGACTTCGATCCCGCCATTGCCTGCCGGGCGCTGGCCCGGGAGGGCGGTGCCCAGTGGCCGGAGGTGGCGGACTTTATCAACAGGACGGGACTGAAACGCCGCCACGACATTGGGGAGATCGAGTCGAGGCAGGTCTTCGATGTCTTGAGGGAACGGTTCTCCCTGGCGATAGAATACGGTCTTTTCTGCCGGATCTGGGCAGAGATATTCAAGCCGAAAAACGACGTCATCGAGATCCTTTACGGCCTGGCTGCTCTCAGGCCGCTGTACCTCCTTTCAAACACCGATCCCATCCACTTCGAGCACATCGAAAAAACGTTCGATTTCCTGGAGGTGTTCCAATCCAGAGTCCTGTCCTACGAGGTCGGTTTCCGGAAGCCGGACCGGGAGATTTACATGAAGGCCCTGGAGATGCTCCCCGGGGACCCCGATGGGTGCCTGTTCATCGACGATCTTGAGGAAAATGTTCAGGCTGCGCGGAAGGTGGGAATTAGAGCTCAAAGGTTCACCGATTCTCAGGCCCTCAGAGAGACCCTGCGGGAGCACGGGCTGGAACTGTCGGCCTGACGAAGTGTACGAATAGCCTAATTCCCGTCAAGCCTCCTTTCCAGTGCCCGCACGATGCGCCGGTTGGCGCTGGGCATGGGAAGGCTCTCCAGGGTGGGAAGGTCCACCCACCGGGCATCGGGACGGCGGAGCCGCCCTCCCCTTGAGGCACAGATGAAGACGTGAAGCCTGACCCGGAAGCGGGTGTAACTGTGGTTGAAGACCCCCAGTTTTTCGAGGACCTCGATCTTCAGACCGGTTTCCTCCTTGACCTCCCGGACCACCGCTTCCTCCGGCGTCTCGACGGTGCTTCTCCCGACACCCCGACACCCCGGTTCCCCGATACCAGCCT
>JBFFDD010000364.1:0-1860 GCA_041559575.1 bacterium | reverse complement strand
GGTCGAAAGCAAGAGCTTGGAGTAGGTGATGAAAGTCAAACCCATGGGAATGCTGCTGGTGATGCTGGCCGGCTGGATGAACCGGCATCAGCAGGATGTGATCGAGTATTTAAAGGAGGAGAACAGGGTCCTGCGTGAGAAGCTCGGCAAGAAGAGAATCATCCTCAACAATGACCAACGAATGCGACTGGCCCGTTTGGGCAAGCGTCTTGATCTGCCCCCATTTGTTGGTCCAGCGCTTATGAGAGGATTCCACAGTCCTGTACTCCACTTAGCACTGGCGTATGCGGCCTGAAGCAGCCGGCCTGGCGACACAGTTCAGCGAAGCGTGCCGGTGCCATATACCCCAGGCTGCTGTGGGGCCGGTAGTGATTATAATCCATCCGCCAACGCTCGACCACGTATTTCATTTCATCCAGATGTAAGAACAGCTCGCCGTCGAGCAACTCGTCACGCATGCGACTGTTGAACGACTCGGCGTAGCCGTTCTCCCAGGGACTGCCCGGCTCGATGAACAGGGTATCGACGCCCATCTCTTTCAGGAATCGCTTGACCCGCCGGGCCGTGAACTGGGAACCATTGTCACTGCGGAGATAGGCCGGACACCCGCGAACCAGGAACAGATAACGTAATAATTCGATCACATCGTGCTGCTTGATGCTGACGGCTGCTTCGGAGGCCAGGCATTCCCGAGTGAACTCGTCGATCACATTGAGAACACGAACCTTACGGCCGTTTTCCAGCCGGTCCTCCAGGATGTCATAGCTCCAAATGTGGTTCATGTACTGAGCCGGACGGCGATCACAGGCATTGAGCCCATTACCGTTGGTACGTTTCTTCTTGCCACGCTTCTGAGGGACACGCAGGCCTCCCTGACGCCAGAGGCGATAGACCCGCTTATGATTGACCCGCCAGCCCAATTGGCACAGGATCTCTGTGATCCGTCGATAGCCATAGCGGCGGTGTTTCCGTCGGTTGGCCTGCTCGCGGATGGCCTCGGTCAGCGGCCGGTCTTTTTCGGGCATCTTCAACTCGTACCGCTGGGTACTACGGTACTGGTCCAGGGCTCTACACGCTTGTCGCTCGCTAACGCCCAGCTCCTCGATGACCGTGTCGACCGCCTGACGTCGAGAAGCTGGGTCCATTAGTTTTTTGAGGCGACTTCCTTCAGAATGGCATTCTCCAGGGCCTGATCGGCCACGACCTCCCGTAACCGGGCATTCTCCCTCTGAAGGCCCCGCAGCTCCTTGACCATCTCCGGGCTCATCCCCCCGTATTTCTGCCGCCAACGGTAGTAGGTCTGCTCCGAGACTTCGATCTCCTTGCAGACTTCCGGGACGGTCTTGCCCTGGCCGATCAGAATGTCGGCCTGGCGGAGTTTCGCTACGATCTGGCTGCCGGTGTGCTTCTTCTTCATAACCGAGGTCTCCTCAAATCCGGTACTGTCCTGTCTGAACGGTTCGGTCTCGTTCCTGCCGTAATCCGCTTTCGCCGCCCTCACCCGAAGGGCCGTCAGGCCCATGGGGCGGCGAAAGAAAGGTGAAGGCAGGAACCTGCCGGGTCCGTCTTGAGCCGACCCTTCTACCATTCAAACGTCCAGCAAACCACTGATATCTCCCGGAAACCTCTCATAACACTTGGACCAATTTTCGGGGGCAAGACCAGGCGATCCCAACGTCGTGGAACAGCTTCACCGCATCATGACGGATGGAACGGGTGACGCATACAAGAGGTTCAATGCGGCGCGGGCGCTGGCGTACCTCGGGGACCGGCGCTGCGTGGACATCCTCGCGAAGACGCTCGCCGGCGAGTTTGCCATGACCAGCAGCGGTTTCGAGCTATCCGAGGCTGCGTTATGTC
>JBFFDD010000363.1:0-1864 GCA_041559575.1 bacterium | reverse complement strand
GAACCTTGAACCTTGAACCTTGAACCTTGAACCTTGAACCTGGAGGTCTCCATGACCAAAAAAGACCCCTCTAACGTTCTCAGTGAACTGGCCGGTTCCGACCCCGAGGTGTTCACCACCCGCCCCGTGATCATGGGCAACAACGGCATGGTCACCAGCGGCCATTATCTGGCCAGCAGGATCGGACTCCACATCCTGGAGGAGGGCGGCAATGCCGTGGATGCCGGAGTGGCGATGGGATTCGCCCTGGCCGTTCTGGAGCCCTACATTTACGGAATCGGCGGCGAGGTGCCGATCCTTATCTACCTGGCTGAACAGGGTCGGGTGGTGAGCCTCTGCGGGCAAGGGCCTGCTCCCCGGAACGCCACCATCGAATGGTTCAGGAAGAACGGCATCGACACGATCCCCGGGGACGGCCTGCTGGCCACCGCTGTTCCGGATGCCGTATCCACCTGGATCGAGGCTCTGTCCCGCTTCGGGACCATGAGCCTGTCACAGGTCCTGGGACCGTCCATCGACCTGGCGTCCCGGGGATTCCCCATGTTCGAAAGGCTCAAGGAAGCCCTTCACAGGAGCTCAGAGCAGTTCCATGAGGATTGGCCGACCTCGGCCGAGACCTACATCCCCGGGGGACTGGTTCCGGACATCGGTGAGCCCTATATCCAGCCGGACCTGGCCGGCATGTTCAGGAAACTGGCCGACGCCGAGACGAGGGAGCAGGGGAAGGGTCGGAGGGAGGCCCTGCAGGCGGCCCGGGACGTCTTCTATAAGGGGGAGATCGCCGACCATATCATTCAGTTCATCCGGGAAAACCGGCTTCCGGACTCCACTGGAAAGAGGAACAGCGGGCTGTTGACCAAGGAGGACCTGGTTGATTATGCTACCCGTATTGAAGAGCCCCTTACGACCAACTACCGCGGCTACGACGTCTACAAGTGCGGTCCCTGGTGCCAGGGGCCGGTTTTTCTTCAGCAGCTTAACCTCCTGGAGGGGTACGATCTTTCCTCCATGGAGCACAATTCGCCGGAGTACGTCCATCTTCTCATCGAGGTGGCCAAATTGGCCTTCGCGGACCGTGAGAAGTATTACGGGGATCCGGACTTTGTGGACGTTCCCCTCGATGTCCTGCTTTCAAAGGGGTATGCAGAGGAGCGTCGCGGTCTGGTGGATCCCGACCGCGCCTCCATGGAACTTCGCCCGGGCAACGCTCCGGCCAGTCGGCCGGTGGCGAGGGAGGGCGGTTCCGATCTGCACAAGGGGGACACGACCCACCTGGACGCGGTGGACCGGTGGGGGAACATGATGGCCGCCACCCCGAGCGGCGGTTGGTTCCGAAGCTCACCCGTCATCGGAGGACTGGGTTTTCCCCTTGGGTCACGCATGCAGATGTTTTACCTCGATCCCGAACACGCCAACTCCCTGCAGCCTGGGAAACGTCCCCGAACCACCCTCACCCCCTCACTGGCGATGAAAAATGGCAAGCCCTTTATGGTGTTCGGGACTCCCGGCGGGGATCAACAGGATCAATGGACCCTGCAGTTCTTCATCAACTGCGTCGACTTCGGCATGAACATGCAGGCCGCCGTGGACGCCCCCACCTTCCACTCGAGCCACTTCCCTGCGTCCTTCTATCCCCACGGGGCCCAGCCGGGGACCCTGAGCGTGGAAAACCGAATCGGTGAGGAGACGGTGGCCGCCCTGGAGGCCAAGGGTCACAGGGTGCACGTCGCCGGTGCATGGAGCCACGGACGGGTTCTGGGCATCCGGTACGACGCCGACAGTCGTGTGATGTACGGGGTGGCCTCACCGCGACTGGAGACGGGGTACGCGATGGGATGGTAAAGAGCCCCGAAACGGAGAGGGG
>JBFFDD010000362.1:0-1871 GCA_041559575.1 bacterium | reverse complement strand
GACCAGGCAGAGAAGAACAGCTGCCAGGTCACCCCTGAAACAGCTTGTCTTCCGGTTCTTGAACCGGGGTAACATAGGATAAGATTAACACAGTAGCAGTGGAATGGAAAGAAAATGGCTTGATTGTTGCATGCGCCTCATTCTGAGGACTTGAACAGGCATCAGAAACGGAACTGAGGGGGAAGACAGTTGCGGAATACTGGTGTTGGTGCCAAAGTACGTAAGACGCGGCGACGCGGGGACACGGTGACGCGTAGAAAGACCTTACCCCGTGTCTCCCCCTCCCCGCTTTGCCCTGAGCTTGTCGAAGGGTGTCTCCGTGTCAAATGGTGTAACGCTCCATGAGGCCCTCGAGCAGGCCTTGTGCCTGAAGAATAAAAAATACAAGTTCCCGGGCCGCCCCATTTCCGCCGGGGGCCCTTGTCACCAGGTCGGACCGCTGACGAACCTCCTCAGCGGCATCAGAAGGGCAGCAGCCAAGACCCACCGTCCTCATGACCGGCAGGTCCACAACGTCATCCCCCATAAAAGCGATCTCCGAGGCCGCGAAGCCTGTGCGCTCCATGATGTCACCAAGAGTCAGGTGCTTGTCCTTTATCCCCTGGTAAAGCAGTTCGATACCCAGTTCGCCGCAACGCCTCTGAACCATGGGACTCTCTCGGCCGGTGATGACGGCGACTGCGAGCCCTGCCCTGAAAACCATTTTGATGGCATGCCCGTCCCTGACGTTGAACGACTTGAACTCCTCACCGGACGAAGTGTAGCTTATCCTTCCGTCGGTGAGCACACCGTCAACGTCAAAGGCGATCAGCTTGATCTTCTTCGCCGCTTCGATGATGGATGGGGAATGTTCGCTCATTCAGTGCTCAACCTTTCTACTTTCCACTTTCCACTGACTTCAGGCAATCCCCGCCTTCAGGATGTCGTGCATGTGGATGACACCCGAAACCCGGTTATCATGTCCCACAATGACCAGGCTCGTGATCTTGTTGCTCTCCATCAGCTGGAGGGCTTTGGCGGCAAGCGCTTCGGCATTCAGGACCTTCGGGGAGTGGGTCATGACTTCCCCGGCGGTGAGGGAAAGAGGATCTGACCCCTTTTCCAGCGAGCGCCTGAGGTCGCCGTCGGTGATGATGCCGAGGAGCCTGTCGTCGCCGTCCTGTACGGTTGTAAAACCAAGCTGTTTAGAGGTGATCTCGAAGAGGGCCTCCCGCATGGTCGTTCCCAGATCCACTCTGGGGATCTCGTCTCCGACATGCATTATCTCAGATACAGTCAGCAGACGCCTGCCCAGCGCTCCGACCGGGTGAATTAAAGCGAAGTCGTCCTCCGTGAACCCGCGGGCCTCGAGCAGAGCCACAGCCAGTGCGTCGCCCAGGGCTATGGTCACCGTTGTGCTGGCTGTGGGGGCAAGGTTCAATGGACACGCTTCCTCTGCCACCGAAATATCAAGGACAATATCCGCCCTCGCAGCCAGTGTGGAGGAGAGCCCCCCCGTCATGCTGATGATAGGAATACCCAGCCTCTTTACAGCCGGAAGGAGGCGGATCAGTTCCTGGGTTTCCCCGCTGTTGGAAACAGCGACCAGAACATCGCCCCTTGCCAGCATGCCCAGATCGCCGTGCCCTCCTTCTGCGGGATGCAGAAACAGGGATGGGGTCCCTGTGCTGGCGAAAGTCGCGGCTATCTTCCTGCAGACGAGGCCCGACTTGCCCATGCCCGCGAATACGATCCTGCCGCTGCAGGTCTTGAGGAGATCAACCGCGACCGCGAACTCTTCACCCAGCCGGGAGCGCAGCGTTTCTATTGCATACCCCTCGATGCGCAGGACCTTCCTCGCGCTTTCGAGAACCTTTTCATGGTCCATAATT
>JBFFDD010000361.1:0-1873 GCA_041559575.1 bacterium | reverse complement strand
CTCCGTGGCAGGCTTCACACTGGACGCCCCGCAAATCCTCCCTGGGGGCCTTAGGCCAGTACCCAGTGCGCCGCATGTACCCCGTCACGTGACATCCCATACAATCGGGATCTGCTCCCGCGTCCTTGGGCGCGAGGGAATCGAATGCACGGGAATGGTCTGTCGCGAGCCAGAAGCGGTATCGGGACTCATGGCAGCCGGCACACGCCTGCGGCCCCGTGTAACGCACCTGTTCTTCATTGAGATCGGCCAGACCCGGGCTGCTGACAGAACTCCTCATGAGCCCTTTCCTGTAATCCCTTATCATACCGGCTACCTGTGGGTCGTCGGGAAAGGAGGGGTCCAGGTAGATCATGTCCGGTTGGTAAAGCGTCAGTTCGTCCGCTGATCTTCTCTTCCGGGCAAGCGCCTCGAATTTCTCCATTCCTCCGGGCGTATTCATTTTCGCTTCAGCGTTTAGCATCTGCCTGTCCAGAAAGTCCAGCTCGTTTCCTGAGATCCAACCTTTTACTTGTCCATCCAGTTGCAGTGCCAGCCTTCCGATGGCCCTGCCCTCGTAGAATCCGGATGTGACGAGAGTCTTTTTTTCGATGACAGGCCTGCCCATGAAGCGCCTGGTCCCGCCGCTGATGATGATGTCAATGCCCGGAACCGTTTGAGCCAGCTCGAGGTCCCTGGAGTAACCGATGTTGGACAGTACCACCAACAGGTCGCAATTCCCCCGGATCCTTTCAACAGATTCCCTTGCGGCCGGCAGAGGATCCCTGACCGTGGCGCCGGTCATGCGCCTTGAGAACTTCATCTTGTCTTTCGGGGGAGCTGTAAGTCCGATAACACCTGCGGTGATACCTCCGGCCTGAAGCAACCGGTGGGCTTCAAAGAGGGTCTTGCCTTCAGAGTCAACGAGGTTGGCGGACAGGAATCTGACCTTTGACATATCGCTTAAGGACCGCAGAAGGTCGAGGCCCAGGTATAGATCCATTTCGCCGATGGCAACGGCCGCATAGCCCATGCGGTCCATTGCCTCCAGAATGAGCCTGGCTTTGGATTCCGCTGGTTCAAGGGCCGGTTCGGCAAGGGGCTTGCCCGCTGCGAGGTTTCCGGAATCCAGGATCAGTGTGTCGATCCCCCCGGCTTTCTCCCGGTTAATAAATGTTGCTCGACGGGGAAGACCCCCCATCTGAACGGTCTTTCACCCGCAGGGGTCCAGCCTCCCTCCAACCTCGGATGTGTAGAGGAGCTTCAGGCTGCCCGAGGCCTTTTCGACGGGGGCCTGGCAGCTGAGATTGAGAAAAGTGAAGAGGCCAACAGAGACAAGGATAGGCAGCAGGAAAAGGAGTATGGGTGGGATTTTCAGTCGTTTCAGCATCGGACAAGGATACTATAAAATTGGGTCTAAGTCTTAGACTTAGTCTTAGTCCAAGTCCCAAATCTCAGATCTCAAACCTAATTCACCACAAGGTACACAGGGTTTCACAGGGTTAATAAAAAAATCGGGGTAAGAAATTAACATCCCTTGTGAAAAAGCCTTTTATCCAACACTAAGTACACGAAATGAAACGAAGGAATTAATTTCAACCTGATTAGTTTTTTGGGTACTTCGCTTTGAATTAATCACCACTTTTTCAAGAGTTGCTCTTTCTCCCAGTTTAGATTTCCTCTGCGTCCCTCTGCGTCCTCTGCGGTAAATTTGCTTTTGATCTTATTCTGCATTCTGTGTTCTGCGTTCTATCTCAAAAGGCCGCCTCGATGGCATCTTCAACCGTCTCGACCGGGACGATCTCCATTCCTTTGATCGTGGGGAGTTTGTCAATACCTGCTGCCGGGACGATAGCCCTTTTAAGGCCCAGGCGGAAAGCCTCCCTGATCCTGG
>JBFFDD010000360.1:0-1883 GCA_041559575.1 bacterium | reverse complement strand
TCTTAACATCATGGATGGCATAATAGGTATGGAGGGGAACGGGCCCGGATCAGGGGAGCCAAGGTCCCTCGGTCTGTTGGGAGCGTCGTCCGACGCCCTGGCCCTTGATCAGGTTTTTGCCACCTTATTAGGTGTCTCACCTGCCTTTCATCCCATTGTTTTCAGAGCCAGGGAGAGAGGGATGGGGGCGGCCGACCCTGAAAGGGTATCGGTCAAGGGGCTTTCCCTCGAAGAGGCAAGTGTCCGGGATTTTATCCTTCCGGACAGCAGGGTCAGATTGGATTTTTCCCTTCCGGATTTTGTGTCACAACCCCTAAAAAAATCCCTCACTTCCTTTCCTGCCCTCGATGCCCAAAGATGTACCGAATGCGGGGTGTGTGAGGAGATCTGTCCAGTAAAAGCGATATGTCTTTTTAATGGCGGGGGCGGGACCGTGGACCGGGATCTCTGTATTACCTGCTATTGTTGTCAGGAGATGTGTCCGGAAGGGGCGATCAGGCCTGTACCCGGCAGCCTGTTAAAGATCCTCAGGCGCTTCGGGATGGCCTGAGGTGCCTTGGCGTGGCAGATCGGGCGAGTGGGTGAAGGGGAGAGCTTAGAAACAGTTTGAAAATTGCATGCAATATCTATCTAAACAGCAGAAAGGTCGTGACTCTCTCCCCCTCACCTAACCTCTTCCTCGAGGGAGAGGAATCTGTTTCGTGGTAACTTAACTGTCGTTCCAAGGCTAAAATTTTCCTCCCCCGACACTCCGCAACTTCGACACCTGATTTTACTCCTACTCGCCCTATCGTAACGTCGCAGAACGCCCCCTCCCCCATTCTCCCCTCTCAGGTTCGAGGTCAACGGCAGTTAACCTCCAATATGATTCATGGTCCTGGCGCACACCGAACCAACTCCCTTGGTGGCTATCTCGTGGCCATGGGGCTTTCTCGTGAGGGCATCCGCCACGGCTTTGAGGATATGACGGTCCGAAGCGCCGCCTCGGAGAAGGGGGATCAGATCCGTCTCGGCATCCGAATAAAGACACGTCCTAAGCTTGCCGTCAGCGGTTAACCGGACACGGTTGCAATGGACGCAGAAGTGGGAGGAGATGGGGGTGATAAAGCCGATGGCCCCTGAATGTCCGGGGATGCGGTAGAGAACCGCCGGCCCGGAGCCCTTGCTTCTTCCCAGGCGTTCGAATCCGGGATAGTCCTGTTGCAGGCGTTTGATGACCTCTTCAGCCATCACCACCCGATCCCTATCCCAGAAACCGTTGGGCCCCATGGGCATGAACTCGATAAAGCGGATCTCCAGCTCCCGGGTTCTGGTCAGTTCGACAAAACCCTCCAGTTCGTCGTCGTTAAACCCTCTTATAAGAACGACGTTTATCTTGACGGGAGCGAGGCCGGCACTCTCGGCTTCCTCAAGCCCCTTCAGGACCGCGGAAAGGTCCTCACCCTTTCTGCGTCCGGCCGGATCAGTGATCCAGCGGAACCGGTCCTGCCGGAGGGTGTCCAGGCTGACGTTGACCCTTGAAAGGCCTGCATCCTTCAATTCCCGGGCGTGGTCGGCCAGCAGGAGGCCGTTGGTCGTCAGGCTCAGGTCGTCGATGCCGGGGATGGCCGCCAGCGACCTGACTAACCGGTGGAGATGCTTGCGGACCAGCGGCTCGCCTCCGGTGAGCCTGACACTGCTTACCCCACAGGGAGCCAGAATGGCGGCCATGCGCTGGATCTCCTCGTAGGACAGGACCTGGTCGTGGAGAAGGGACACGAAATCCGCTGACGGTGTGCAGTAACGGCACCGCAGGTTGCACCGGTCGGTGACCGAGATCCGCAGGTAGCGGATCGGCCGGTTATCGTTGTCTGTGAGGATGTTGTCGGTCATTCGGGTCATGG
>JBFFDD010000359.1:0-1886 GCA_041559575.1 bacterium | reverse complement strand
CCTCTATGAGGGATTCGGCATTCCTGCCGTGGAAGCGATGGCCACGGGAACTCCGGTTATCGCTTCCGACGCATGTTCACTTCCGGAGGTAGTCGGCGACGCAGGCATCGTCGTCGATCCCATGGCATCCGATTCCATCGCCCAGGGGATGATCTCACTTCTTGAGGACGCCGATCGCAGGCAGGAACTTGCTCTTAGGGGCCTGGCCAAAGCTCAAACTTATTCCTGGCAGAATACGGCGAAAGGGACTGCTGAGGTCTACAGGACCCTGCTTCAGTAAGATCCCACGCCACAGGCTGGACGGATTGAGTCATTCTCCTTAATCCCAACCAGATGAATCTGATCCATCGAAGATGAAAATCTGTATAGACGCTACACCGATCGGCATAAGGACCACTGACAGAGGCGGTGTTTATCGCTATGTTCTGGAACTGGTCAGATCCCTGCACGGTCTGGACCGCGAAAATACCTACACTCTTTTCTTTAACTTTTTCCGCCGGGACAACCTACCCTTCTATCGCAAGATAGTTAAGACCCTTGACCTCAGGGACAATTTTCGCTGCCGCGTTTCCCGCCTGCCCAATCGGTTGAGAGATAGCATTGATGTGCCCTTTGATCTGATAGCCGGCAGACACGACATCTTTCACAGCTGTTTCGATCATCTCCCACCGGTCATGCGGGGGAGCGGTGTTGTGACCATTCATGACGTGAGGTACCTGGAGGACAGCAGCAGCCTCCTGGGCAAATTCATGGTCAAATCCCTCGAGCGTCACGCCGGAACAGGCGGTCAGGCCAACTTCAAGGATTACATACAGATGATCCGTCTTCAGGATCGCCTGAGGAGGAGGGTCCGTAAAACGGCTAACCGGGCCAGGGTGATCATCACAGTTTCAGAGTACAGCAAAAGGCGGATCGTGGAACTTCTCGGTGTGCCGGCGGACAAGGTCAAGGTCATCCATCACGGCGTCAACAAGGTTCTTTCATCGGACGGTGGACCCGAGGCAAAGAGAGTTCTGGTAAGAAGGGGGATCACAAAGCCGTATTTTCTCTACGTAGGCAAGTATGACCCCCTGAAGAACCTGGGGACGATCATTGAAGCCCTTAAAAATATGACCCGGAAATTTGATTTCCAGATGGTATTCGTAGGGCCGAAGAACTGGTACTACCGTGTTATCGCGGACAAAGCCGCGAGTATGGGACTGGAGAACAGCTGCGTGTTCACCGACTTCGTCCCCGACCACGAGTTGAGAGTCCTGTACGAACAGGCGAAGGCTTTCCTTTACCCGACCCTTTATGAGGGCTTCGGTCTACCCGTTCTCGAGGCCATGGCCGCCGGCATCCCGGTGGTAACCACCAGAGTCTGTTCTATACCTGAGGTGGTCGGCAACGCCGGTCTTTTCGTTGATCCCTACTCTCCAGAGGACATCGCTTCGGCCCTGAATAAAATTGTCGAAAACCCCGACTTAGCCAGCATCATGGTCCAGCGGGGCCTGGCCAGAACCGGAGCATTTCAATGGGAACGCGTTGCCCGTTCCACCCTCCAGATCTACGAGGATGTGGCCAATATTGGCCGGAGCGGCTCATGAACAAGGTCCTCCACATCGGCTTTAGCTTCAATCCTCTGGAGTCCGGAAGAGGAGGCGCCGTCCTGTATCAGTGGTCTCTGGCAAAGGTACAGGCCGACCTCGGCCTCGAGGTCGTCTTCCTCCATAGCTCTCGTCACACGATTACCGGTCGGATGGGGGTGGTCGAAGAGTACGTCGAAGGATTAAAATGCCTGGAGATCATCAACTCTCCAATTAGACCCTACGATTACTCTCAGGATCCCAGACTTTACTTAAGAAACGCCAGGCTGGAAAATCTGTTCAGAGGGATACTCCTCCGGG
>JBFFDD010000358.1:0-1891 GCA_041559575.1 bacterium | reverse complement strand
GCTCTCGTGTTCCTCTTCGCGTCCTCATCGGCTTTGAGTTTGGCCACCAGGTCGGCCATGGTGGTGAAGTAGATGGAATGGCCCGTCTGGGCGGCCTTGATGGCCAGGGCCACAGCCAGGTGGGTCTTGCCCACACCCGGAGGGCCTAGAAAGAGGACGTTTTCCCTTCTCGCCAGGAAGGTCAGATCAAACAGGCTCATGATCTGGCCCTTGTCCATCTCCGGATGGAAGGCGAAGTCGTACTCGTCGATGCTCTTGACGAAGGGCAGGGACGCCAGCCTCAGGGCCGAGGCGATCCTCCGGTCCTCCTTGTGGGCCACCTCGGCCTCCAGGATCTGATCGAGCACCGTCAAGGGGGACAGACTCTCCTTCTCGGCCTGAGCCATGATCTCCGACAGAATCTCCGGGACTCTGGTCAGGCGCAGGCGCGCCAGGTTCTCCTGTACCCGGTCGATGACAAGATCACTCATGGCCGCCTCCCGTAAGCGCCTCGTAGCAGGCGATGTCCCGGACCGGGACCGCGACCTGGCTAATCTCGTCCCCAAGTCCGATGGTGGTGGCCGCGCCCTTGCCCCTGGGGACCGTCCGGTACTTCATTCGGTTCTGCTCGGGGTCCCGTTTCAACGCCTCGACGAACCGGCTATCGGCCACCAGGTGTCCTCTTCCTTCCGGGATCCGATAGCTGACGAGTAGATCCGGGCCGTCGTATGCCCTGAGAACATCACCCTTAACCCTGAGCGTGATTCTCTTCCCCACGGCCCGGTGAGGCACCATGTACCGGTTGCGTTCGTACAGGACGCAGCAGTCCTTGCCTACCTTACGTAAGTGCCGGGCCGAGGTGTCGAAAGGACCGGCCGGCAGAGGACCCAGGAAGGGCCGTTCCGTCTCGAACCGCTCATCCACTGTCTGGCAGGTCGTGCCGTGGACCACCTTCTCCTTGCCGATAAGCCATTGAAGGAGGTCCCGGTTGGCCTGATGAAGACCGGTGTACCGGTATCCCCTCCAGAACCCCTCCCGGATGAACCGGATGGGACGCTCCACCTTCCCCTTGACCCATGAGGCGTAGGGAGGGCACAGACGGGGCGCGAATCCGTTGTGAAGGGCAAACGAGTAAAACGTGTCGTTCCAGTCCGGCTCACTGCCCTGACGCCGCGTCACCACGTTCTTCATGTTGTCGTACAGGATCTGGGCCGGAATCCCGCCGAAAAACGTGAACGCCCGCTGGTGCGCGTCCAGAAAGGATGGAAGGACTGGACGAAGCATCAGTTCCGCGTACTTCTTCCGGCTGAATCCCAGGACCATCAGGAACAGGTACACGGTCAACACCTTGACGCCCCTCTCATCCACCACCGCCAGCTCGCCGAAGTCCACCTGTGCCTGGTGGCCCGGCTCCGTCTCGAATCGAAGGAACGCCTTAAGCGCCAGACGGCCCGTCTCCTTCTGAACAAAACGCTGAACCGTACGCAAACTCCCTCCGTAACCCAACGGCACCAGACGATCGTACATCCAGGTCGCTGTGTAAGCGTCTTCCTCCAGCCAGGAACGGATGCGGGGATAAAAGGGCGAAAGACACGATCCCCGGTTTCTCGTGTCGTAAGGCGTACACTCTCCCCCGGTCTCAAGGTACTTCGTTACCGTGTTGCGATGAACCCCCAACTTCGCCGCGATCTGACGCTTGCTCAACCCACGACGCTTCCAGTATGTGATATCCAAGATCTCCTCCCTTCGAAGCATAAATCCACCTCCGGTGCTTGTCGTCTGGTTGATCCTTCAACCGATACAAACACCGAAGATTCTCCTCGAAGGGTGGTACACTTTTCAATGTCGCTTTCTGGTACAGTATTCAATGTCGCAGGACAGCGTGAAGCAAAACGAGATTATCCAGCTCAAG
>JBFFDD010000357.1:0-1900 GCA_041559575.1 bacterium | reverse complement strand
ACGGTAAAGCTGCGGGACCTGCTGGGAACCGGAGCCGGACCAGGACGCCCGGGCCCTTTCCTTCTGCTTTTCCATCTCCAGGTTGAATCCGTCCACATCCACACCGACCCCGCTCTCCCCGGCGATGTCTTCAGACAGGTCAAGAGGGAAACCGAAGGTATCGTACAGACGGAAGACCTCCTCGCCCGGGAGCTGATCCTGATCTGATTTTTTTACCTCTTCGATCAACTGGGCCAGACGCGTCAGTCCCTGGTCCAGGGTCCTGCTGAAACGCTCCTCCTCGAGGTGTACGACTTTCTGTATCGTTTTCATGTTGTCCGGTACTTCCGGGAAAGCATCCCCGAGGACTTCCCCGACAAGGGGGCAGATCAGGTGGAGGAACGGCTCATCCATGCCGAGCAGTTTGCCGTGTCTGGCCGCGCGGCGCATGATCCGGCGAAGAACATACCCGCGTCCCTCGTTGGCCGGAAGCACACCGTCGGCAACCAGGAATGTCACAGCGCGTACATGATCCGCGATGACCCGGAGGCTGACGTCGCTCTCATCGGCAGATCCATAACTGACTCCCGAGACCCTCGCAGCTTCCTCAACGAAGGGCAGTACCAGGTCGGTGTGATAGTTGCTGTCCTGGCCCTGAAGCACTGCCGCGAGGCGTTCGAGGCCCATCCCGGTGTCGATGCTCGGTTTCGGAAGGGGATTGAGCACGCCCGCCTCGTTCCGATCATACTGCATGAACACGAGGTTCCAAAGCTCCAGGAACCGGCCGCAGTCGCACTCAGGCCCGCAATCGGGCGACCGGCAACCGGTGCCTTCACCCTGGTCGAAAAGGATCTCCGAACAGGGCCCGCACGGACCGGTGTCCCCCATGGACCAGAAATTATCCTTTTCGCCCAACCTGTAGACCCGGTCAGCCGGGAGTCCGGCTATTTCCTGCCAGAGGTCATGGGCCTCATCATCGTCTGTGAAAACGGTCGCTATCAGCCGGTCTGGATCCAGGCCCGCGGTGTCTGTGAGAAATTCCCAGCCGTAATGGATGGCGTCCTTTTTGAAATAATCCCCGAAGGAGAAGTTCCCCAGCATCTCGAAAAAAGTGTGGTGGCGGGCGGTGCGGCCCACATTCTCAAGATCGTTGTGCTTTCCGGACACCCTCATACACTTCTGGGTGGACGCGGCCCGGGAATAGCTCCGCGTCTCATTTCCGAGGAACAGGTCCTTGAACTGGACCATCCCGGCATTAGTGAAAAAGAGGGTGGGATCGTTCGCGGGAACAAGGGACGAGCTCGACACACGCTGGTGCCCCCTCTCTTCGAAATACTTGAGGAAAAGTTCCCTGATTTCGGCACCGGTCAAGACGGGTCCTCCTCGAATGTAAGATCGGCCATGGCCAGGCTGATGACCCGCGTCGGGAAACCCCTGGACCTGAGGTGACGGTAAAGGGCGTCCCTGCCTTTCTTTCCCCTGGACCTGTCAGCCGCTCTCCCGGTGGATCTCATGGTCCGCAGTTTCCTTTCAGCCGCTTTTTTCGCAATAGCCACTTCATCCTCATCGGGAAGTGAGTCCTTTATGACCGATTCGGCCATCTCGTCGGGGATGCCCTTTTGCCTCAGGTCCCTGAGGAGGCGCAGGCGGCCATGGAACTGATGGGCGGAGCGGCTTTGCACCCAGACCCGCGCGAATTGCAGATCATCGATGTAGCCCTGCCTGGCCATTTCATCCACAACGCTCCCGGCGATATCATCTGTATAACCGCGCCTTGATAAAGCAGCTCTGATCTCATAAGCAGTGTGCATTCTCCTGCCCAGAGCCCTCAACGCCCACTGCCTGGCGGACTTGTTGTCGCGCCCCGTCATCAGAAACGGTCGAGCTTGAGGTCCTCGCCTTCATTTTCGGCCAGGGTTTT
>JBFFDD010000356.1:0-1900 GCA_041559575.1 bacterium | reverse complement strand
CCACTCCCCAGACCGTGGATGCCTTGATGAAACTGGATCTTTCCGCAGGTGTGGACGTGGAGATCAAGCTCTCGTAAGGGGTTAAAGGACATGCCTCAGATGGACGTTCTCAATATTAATAATGAAGTGGTGGGCAAGGTGGACCTTGCCTCCTGGTGGGATGAGCGCAGAACCCCCTCACTTATCCATCAGGCTGTTGTTGCAGCCAGGGCCGGTGCGAGGAGAGGTACTCACTCGACGAAGGGCCGGACCGATGTCAGAGGTGGCGGAGCCAAACCCTTCCGGCAGAAGGGAACAGGGCGCGCCCGGCAGGGTACGATACGCGCTCCCCATATGCGCGGCGGCGGGGTCGTTTTCGGCCCTCATCCACGGGACTATTCCAAATCGATGAACAAGAAGATGTCCCGGAAGGCCCTGCAGAACGCCCTGGCTCACAAGGCGTCCTCCCAAAGCCTCCTGGTAGTAGAGGAGTTCGTGCTCGAGGCGTCAAAGACAAAAGAGCTGGTTGCCGCCATGGACCGGTTTGACATTATCAGTGCCCTTATCGTCGTCGAGAGCGTTTCCGAGGAGCTTGAGAGGGCATCAGGCAACCTGAAATGGGTCAAGGTCGTCACGCCCGACAGGGTCAACACTTACGACGTGCTCGCTTTCGACACCCTCTTCGTTACCCGGAATGCACTTGAGGCGCTGGAAGGAGCGTTTTCCCAATGAGACCCTACAGCAAAGTGATCATCAGACCTCTTCTGACTGAAAAGAACGCCACCTTGAAAGAAATCCAGAACAAGGTCGTTTTCGAAGTGGCTCCCGACGCCAACAAGATTGAGATCAAAAAGGCTGTGGAAGAGGCTTTCCAGGTATCGGTCCAGTCGGTCAACGTTCTCAATGTTCGCGGTAAGCTCAAGAGGCTGGGCAGGAACATGGGCAGGCGCCGTGACTGGAAAAAGGCCATTGTCACCCTTAAAGAGGGCAGTACAATAGAATTCTTTGAAGGAGTTTAGAAGACAGCTGGGAAAAGCAGCTAAAGCGCCGCAAGGGCGCCCAAATCCGAGCTGATAAAGCGAAGGATTTGAGAGGCTTGCGCAGGGCCGCCCCAAGCAAGCCGACGCTGAAAAAGTCATGGGAGACTTTTTCAGCCCTAATAAGGAGCGTTTAGTATGGCAATCAGGACTCTGAAACCAACATCGCCCGGCAGACGGTTCATGACGGTCAATGATTTCGCCGAGGTCACGACCAGCAAGCCTGAGAAGAGCCTTCTGGCACCTCTCAAAAAGACAGGCGGGAGAAACAATACCGGGCGGATCACGTCCTGGCAGCGCGGCGGAGGTCACAAACGGCGTTACAGGATCATGGATTTCAAGCGGAACAAGTTCGGGATCCCCGCGAAAGTAAAGACCATCGAGTACGATCCCAACCGCAGCGCATACATCGCCCTCCTGGCCTATGTCGACGGTGAGAAAAGGTATATTATCGCCCCCCAGAACCTCAAGGTCGGGGATGAGGTCATCAGCGGCGAGAAGACCGATATCAGGCCCGGGAACGCCATGAAGCTTCGCAACGTTCCCCTTGGGACCCTGGTCCACAATGTGGAACTCAAGGAGGGCAAAGGTGGGCAGATGGTTCGCAGTGCCGGAAACTACGCCCAGCTCATGGCCAAGGAGGGGGATCACGCGACCCTGAGGCTTCCCTCGGGCGAGATCCGGATGGTGCGCCTGGAATGCATGGCCACGGTGGGGCAGATCAGCAACCCGCAGCATGAGATCATTTCCATCGGCAAGGCCGGCCGCTCCAGGTGGCTGGGCAAAAGACCCAGCGTCAGGGGTGTCGCCATGAACCCTGTGGACCACCCCATGGGCGGCGGCGAGGGGAAGAGCTCCGGCGGTCGCCATCCATGCACACCGTG
>JBFFDD010000355.1:0-1903 GCA_041559575.1 bacterium | reverse complement strand
TGAGCAGATAGAGTTTGATGTAGAACATGGTATTCATTGCGGTACCTCCCGGCTTTTCAGCTATGGAAAGGATTCAGGAGTCAGTATTCGGTATTCAGGAGGAAGGCCGTGATTTGGAGACGGGAGTTTCCAGTTTCCGGTTTACAGTTTCCAGTTTACAGTCCCGATACCGGGCCCTCGCCCCGTTACCTCGACACTCCGTCACTCCGATACCTGCGCCACCCCCTCGCCAAGTCGCCCTGTCGCCCTTCTCCTTTCCATTGATTTTTCCCATTCTCTATTCTCTATTCTCTATTCTCTATTCTCCAAGGTTACCCTTAATATACTCTTCCACATCGAACTTCGTCCTCGCCCCCTTCTCACTCATGTAGCGGACCTTGCCGAATATGGGTCGTTCCCCCCACGCCCGGTCGTGCACCCCGCCGATGCTCCACGCGATGCCCGTGTACCCGTTGGGGTCCCGGCCGTCGAGTTCGTAGCGGTCATTCAGGGCAATGGCGGTCTCAATGGCCTCCTCGGGAGAGGGGGACCACTCCAGGATCTTCTTGGCCCAGTACATCCTCATGTACCCGTGCATCTTCCCCCGGGCGACCATCTCCATCTGGGCGGCGTTCCACAGCCGGTCGTGGGTGCGGGCCTGGTCGAAGTCTTCCCGGGAGTAGATATAGGGCCGCTCGTCGCCCCGGTGGTGGTCGAGGGTCTCGGCGGCCCAGCGGGGGAACCCCTCGAACCGGTCGTAGCTCGGGTTGTAGAAACAGAAGTTGTCGGCCAGTTCCCGGCGGACGACCAGTTCCTCGAGAAAATCATCGACGGACTCACCTCCCGGCCCGCTCCCGACCACCTCGAGGGCTACCCTCTGAGCCGAGATCTGGCCAAAGTGGAGGTAGGGCGACAGGTCCGACTGAGACCCGGCGTTGGGATCGTTGCTGGTCTCGGAGTAGCCGGCAAGTTTGCGGCCGATGAATCCCTTCATCACCCTTTTGGCCGCCCGTTCTCCGGGTGTTATCCAGGACACCTCGGGGACACGGCGGTCCACCCGGAGGGTCGAGATCAGCCCGTCCCAGTCGATGCGGGGGACCCTTTTCGTCCACGGAAAGGGGTGGCGTCTCCGCCTGGGAAAGGTCTCCAGGAATTCCGGCAGCAGGCGATTGATCTTCGGCCGGATGGTGTAGGCCCCGTATTCCTGCTTCTCCGAGGCGAGACGGCAGGGGACGACGTTGTGGGCGTCCACCTCTGTGAAGGGAACGGACACCTCCCTGCCCACCTCCTCCTTCCACTGCCGCTTGACACGCAGGGGGTCGAAGTCGGACACCAGGTGGCAGGCTTTCGTCTCCTCCATCAGCCGGGGGACTTCCCGGCCCGGCTCGCCGGCCAGAAGGATAAAAGGTATGCCCCTGGTTTCCAGGTCCTTCTGGACCTCTTTAAGGCCGCGGAGCATGAAACCGTACTGGCGGATCGCGGCCCCCAAAAAGGATGGCGCCAGGCAGAAGGCCACCACCAGGGGACGCTTCCGGTCCAGGGCCAGGTTCTGGGCGTGGATCAGGGCCCAGTTGTCCGACGTCCGCTGGTCCCGGCTCATCCAGTAGATCACCGGGCCCTTCCCGCCGGAATCCCCCGGTTGGAGCTGTGTGATCCTCTCCGGCCTCATAGCTTTCTCCATCGACTGTTTTCCGGTTTCTCCAGACTAGTTTACCATCCGCGGCGGGGATTTGGGGAGGAGGGGTGCGCCTTTGGCGCAGTGGAAAGGGAATTTCTGCGACAGGACGACTAGGCGACTTGGCGAGGGGGACGGCTGGACGACAGCGCGAGGGAGAGCGCCTTTGGCGCAGTGGAAAGGGAATTTCTGCGACAGGACGACTAGGCGACTTGGCGAGGGGGACGGCTGGACGACAGCGCGAGGGAG
>JBFFDD010000354.1:0-1927 GCA_041559575.1 bacterium | reverse complement strand
GATCACCTGGATGTCCTCTTCGGATATACCCGGAAAGAGCCCGGGAGCGATGCGGGACGCCTCCCCCCGGCCCAGGGTCTCGACAAGGCAGGAAACAGCCATCCTCCAGGGCTGCTCAATGGCTTTTTCACCGCCGGGCATCCAGATGGGTCTCAGGTGTCCTCTTCTGTCCATATAGGTTCCGTCGACATGGAGGATCTCACCGCCCCAGATCGTTCCGTCCGCGCCGTAACCCGTGCCGTCCAGGGCTATTCCGACGCACGGGCCGGATAGTCCGGACTCAGCCTGGCTGCTCAGGACGTGGGCGTGGTGGTGCTGGACTGAAAGCACGGGAATATCGGTGGGCCACGGAACGTCCTCGCGGCTCTGGGTTATTCCGGTCGTGAGGTAGTCCGGGTGCTGGTCGCAGACGAGGACCGACGGAGTAACCTCCAGGACATCCATGAGGTGGGAGACGACCTCCTTCAGGAAGTCCAGGGTCTCGAGGTTCTTGAGGTCCCCCAGGTGCTGCCCGATAAAGGCCCTCCTCCCCCTTGTAAGGCACACGGTCCCCTTAAGTTCCGGCCCGAGGGCCAGCACCGGCTCGCCCCCCATGGGAAGATCGACCGGTGAGGGCACAAATCCCCGGGCCCTTCTCAGAACGACAGGTCCCCCGTCGGGGTCTACGGGGTCCAGGCGGACAATGGAATCGTCGCAGCGAAGGACGATATCCCTGTCGTGCACAAGGAACGCGTCGGCGATCCCGTTCAGCCTTTCCAATGCCTCCTCGTTGTGCGCGCACAGGGGTTCCTCGGTCAGATTGGCGCTGGTCATCACGAGAAGGTCGAATTCGGCCATGAGGAGGTGGTGGAGAGGCGTATAGGGCAGCATGAGGCCGTAATACCGGCTTCTGGGGGCCACGGCATGGGAAATTGGTATATCGGGGCTCTGGCGGCGTCTCAGGAGGGCTATGGGGCTTTCAATGCTGGTCAGGATCCCTTTCGCATGCTCGCTCAACTCACACAGGAGGTTCGCGGTCGTAAGGTCCCGGACCATGAGGGCAAGGGGTTTTTCCTCCCTCCCTTTCCGGTCACGCAGCCTCATGACTGCCTGGTCGGAAAGGGGATCAATCGCAAGGTGGAAACCCCCTAACCCCTTGATGGCGAGGATCTTCCCTTCCTTCAGTAGTTCTGCCGTTTTCGCGATCTCATCGCCTTTAAAACTCGAGCCGTTTTTCATAACGAGTTTTAAAGTCGGGCCGCAATCGTGGCACGCGTTGGGCTGGGCGTGGAACCTCCTGTCTGACGGATCATCGTACTCAGCCTGGCACAGTTCGCACATCTGGAACCTGGCCATGGAAGTATTGGGCCGGTCATAGGGCACCGATCGGACAATGGTGTAACGGGGTCCGCAGTTCGTGCAGTTGATGAAAGGGTAGCGGTACCGCCGATCCCCGGGATGGAAAAGCTCCCTGACACAATCGGCGCACGTTGCGGTGTCGGGGGCGACAAGGACTGTGGGGTCCGCCCCCGCGAGACTGTGACGTATGGAAAAATCCCGGTATCCGGCGGGTTCCAGGCGCTCCCCTTTAAGGGAACTGATCCTCGACAGGGGCGGGGCATCCTCCTTGAGGCGGAAAAGGAAGCTGTCGAGGTTATCCCTCTCGCCCTCCACCTCGATGACGACACCGTCGGTCGTGTTGTTCACCCAGCCCGCGAGGCCCAGTTCGGTCGCCAGACGGTACACGAAGGGACGGAAACCGACCCCCTGGACGATGCCGTCTACCGATATGCGAAGCCTTTCAGCCAACTTTCTCCTCGTTATTTAGTCCTGCTCCGTATGGATCGAAAGGCTTGTTCCAACCAGAAACGGGATTCATGGTGGCGCTACGATAATTCTCTGAAAGCTATCACCACAGAGGACACAGAGTACACAGAGAAAAACCCTG
>JBFFDD010000353.1:0-1928 GCA_041559575.1 bacterium | reverse complement strand
GCTGTCTCCATCCGAAACTCCAGCTTCCAGAGAAACCAGGTGGGGCTGCGCTTCTCCAGGACGGCGATGGATGTAAGGAGCAACCTCTTCCGGGGCAACGGGACGGGTGTGAGGTTTCATGAATTCGGCGGAACCGTGCAGGGGAACACCTTCGAACGAAACAACTCTGCGGTCTTCGTCACCGGCAACCCGAAGGACGTTTTCCTGAAGGACAACACCTTCCGTGACAACACCGACTACCACGTCAAGCTGGGGATCCACGTCTCTGACGACGTGACTGTGGAGGGCGGGGATTTCGTTATCCCCGAGGGGAAAACGGCCGCCGACCTGGTCTTCGACGGGCAGGACGAGGAGGAGCTGGGCAGGGTGATTTTGAACCAGAAGGCGGGGGTCAGGGGTCAGGACCATAAATAGGAAGGCCGGCGCGGCGCCGGCTTGCGCCACCCACCATCGCCTTCAGCCTGACCGCGTCCCGGACGGCGTTTCCCCCGGCATCGTTGTTGAAGAAGACGTAGGCGTCGATCCCCTGGTCCACCCAGTCAGAAAGCTTTCCCGCCCACCCCTCCAGGCCCTCCGGTCCGTACATCCCCGCGTAGCGGCCCCCGGGTCCGTGCAGCCGCAGGTAGGCCCAGCCTGCGGTCAGGACCGCCGGGCAGGCCGTCCCGTGGTGGTCGTGGACGCAGAGGGCCAGATCTCTTCCCCGGAGGATCCCGTAAACCTCCTCGGTGAACCAGGATTGGTGTCGAAATTCGAGGGCACACCGCCTGCCGGGGGGAAGAAGGGCCGCGAAGGCGGCCAGCAGCCCCAGGTCGGCCTTCAGCTGGGGGGGGAGCTGGAACAGGACGGGCCCCAGTTTTTCTCCCAGGACCGAAACCCGGGAAAAAAAGAGGTCGACCGCGCTGTCGACGTCCCTCAGTCTCCTGACGTGGGTGATAAACCGGCTCCCCTTGACCGCGAAGGTGAAATCCGGGGGCGTCCGATCGAACCAGCCCTCGACGGTGGATTCGGCCGGCAGCCGATAGAAGGTGGCGTTGACCTCCACCGCACTGAAGGTCCCGCTGTAGACCTCCAGCCACCGTCTCTGGGGCACCCCTTCCGGGTAGAGCACCCCTCTCCAGTGGGGATAGGTGAAACCGGAGGTGCCGATCCAGATCCGTCCCGACATTCCCGCCCCCCTTTGTTCTCATTTTAACACCGGACAGGGGGGATGGGTGATGTTGAAACAAGGGGAAAGGAAACAGTGGTCCTGAGAGATAAGTGATTGAGATCAGTGATAAGAGATAAGTGATAAGTGATAAGTGATAAGTGATAAGTGATAAGCAAAGGCGTTTTTACTTATTACTTAGGACTGAGCACTCAGGACTCCTGAACCTTTAACCTTTAACCTTTAACCTTTAACCTTTACCCTTTAACCTGTTCCAGCCCTATTCTCGGACACAGCCCCGCCACCGGGCACCCGTCGCACTTCGCTTTCCGGGCGGTGCACCTGTCCCGGCCCAGGTAGATGATCAGGTTGGAGAAGGCCACCCACCGGTCCTCGGGGAGGAGGGCCGCCAGGTCCGCCTCGATCCGGTCCGGGTCGGTGTTGCCGGTCAGGCCCAGCCGGTGGGCCACCCGCTTGACGTGGGTGTCCACCACCACGCCGGGGACCCCCTCGGCGTTGCCCAGGACCATGTTGGCCGTCTTGCGGCCCACGCCGGGCAGCTGGACCATCTCGTCCACGGACAGGGGCACCCGCCCGCCGTGATCCCGGACCAGGGCCTCGCAGCACCCCTTTATGGACCGGACCTTCTGGCGGAAGAAGCCGGTGGGGTGGACGGCCTCCTCCAGCTCCTCCGGGGGGGCCGAGGCGAAGGCCGCCGCGTCGGGGTACTTCCCGAACAGCCCGGGGGTGACCCGGTTGACCCGCTCGTCGGTGCACTGGGCCG
>JBFFDD010000352.1:0-1938 GCA_041559575.1 bacterium | reverse complement strand
TGAACTCTGTGGTGCCCAAAAAATCCCTGTGCTCTTTGTGGTTCAGCTTTTAATCTCGTAAGCGCGGGTCAAAAGCGTCGCGCAGGCCGTCCCCCAGCAGGTTGAAACCCAGCACACCGAGAAGGATGGCGATCCCCGGGAAAGTCATCACCCACCACGCCCTCAGGATCATGGATCGTCCCATGGCGATCATGGCCCCCCACTCTGGAATGGGAGGTTGGGCGCCGAGGCCGAGAAAGCTGAGCCCTGCCGCGTCCAGGATGGCTGAACCGAACCCCAGGGACGCCTGAACAATGATGGGTGCCAGGCAGTTGGGCAGAATAGCGTTGAAAATGATCCTCCGGTTTCTGGCCCCTACGGCCCTGGCCGCCAGAACGTAATCCTTCTCGTACTCCTCAAGGACAGAGGCCCGCACGATGCGGGCAAACCTGGGGATGGAGATCACCCCGATGGCGATCATGGCGTTGCGCAGGCCGGGACCGAGGTAGGCGACAATGACGATGGCAAGCAGGATACCCGGAAAGGCCAGGATAATGTCCATTATTCGCATGATGATGTTGTCCAGCCACCCTTTAAAGAAGCCCGCGATGGCGCCCAGAAAGGTCCCGAAGAAAACAGCGATCCCCACGCTGACAACCCCGACCATGAGGGAGACGCGGGCTCCATAGATCAGCCTTGACAGGATGTCCCGTCCCAGGTCGTCAGTCCCGAGGATGTTTCTGCTGGTCCCCCCCTGCTCCCAGATGGGGGGTTTGAGTTGATCATAGAGGGCGTTCTCCACCGGATCGTGGGGACTGATCAGCGGCGCGAACAGGGCGGTTAGGACAAAAATGGTGATAACGATCAGTCCGGCCAACCCGGTCTTGTTCTTGAAAAGCTTCTCCAGCTGGTCGAAGAAGGGGTGACGCGTCTCCGGGTCGGTAAGCCTGTTGAGAAAATCCATTCCGGCCGCGCTCCTATTTCACCGTGATGCGAGGGTTGATGAATGCGTAGAGCAGGTCAACCACCGTGTTGACGAGGACAAAAGCAGTGGCCACTATCATGGTCCCACCCTGGATGACCATATAGTCCCTCTTGACCACACCCTCGTAGATCCATTTGCCCACACCCGGCCACGCGAAGACATGCTCCGTCAGGATGGCGCCGGCCAGCAGAATTCCAAACTGAAGGCCGACGACGGTGACCACCGGGATGAGACCGTTGCGCAGTGCGTGCTTGAAAACGACCTTGCCCTCACTGAGGCCTTTGGCCCTGGCCGTCCTGATGTAGTCCTGGCGAAGGACCTCGAGCATGGACGATCGGGTCATCCGGGCGACAATGGCCATGGGGATGGTGGACAGGGCAACGGCCGGCAGGACCAGGTGATGCAGGACGTCTTTAAGGGCCGCCCAGTTCCGGGTGATGATGGCATCCAGTATGTAGAAGTTGGTGATCACCTCAAGATCGGTCCCGATGCTGATCCTGCCCGAGACCGGGAACCAGCCCAGGTAGAGGGCGAACACGAGAATGAGGACAAGGCCGAGCCAGAACACCGGCATACTCACACCCACCAGGGAACCGAGCATGCTCAGGTAGTCGAAGGCGGAGTACTGCTTCGTCGCCGAGATGATACCGAGAAATATCCCGAAGAAGCAGGCCAGGAACATCGCCGCCAGGGACAGCTCAATGGTGGCCGGGAAGCGCTCCTTGATCTCAACAATAACTTTCTGCCGGGTCCAGATGGTCTCGCCCAGGTCCAGCCTGACAAGGCGCTTTAAAAACAGCCCGTATTGGACATAGAGGGGCTCATTCAGTCCCAGATACTCGCGCATGGCATCCAGCGACTCCTCGGTGGCCCTCTCCCCGAGGAGCAGTTCCGCCGGATCGCCGGGCGTGATGGCCAGCAGCATGAAGACGACGACGGACACCCCCAGCAGGGTGGGGATGATGATCAGAATT
>JBFFDD010000351.1:0-1941 GCA_041559575.1 bacterium | reverse complement strand
GGCGAGCCTGCGTTTGACGAAATAGGCCGTCTTCAAAAGTTCTTCCCCATCGCTGTCGAGCCCCCCTCTGCGCCGGGCTGTATCCAGCTCATCCATAACTCTGCCTGTCAACACCTCGATCCGCTTCCCGAGAAACAGGCCGGATCCTTCATCCAGGTAATCCGGTTGAAGCCTGACCGCCCGCGCGTAGGCAGCGAGAGCTTCCCCACCCCTGCCTTCAGATTCCCGGTGACGGGCCGTAAGAGCCCAGACCTCATGGCGACCGGGAAAGTTCCCTTTGAGTTCTGTCAGAAGAGGTTCGGGATCCCCGTTGGAATCCGCCAGCCTGCGGGCCTGGCTGAGGAGCGCCTGGAACCTTTCCATGTCCTGGTCTGAGACTGCCTGGGCTTTGAGGCCCGCCAGGGAACCTTCCACGGAGGGAACTCTCGCCGAATTGACCAGGGTGATGACCGCCGCCGCGACGCAAAACACCGCCAGGGCCTCGGTAATTCTGTTTAGGATCTCTTGGCTCATATCAACATCCAAATAGTTTGTGGCTGGTGGCTGGGATACAATAAATTAAACCGTTTGACACGAGGACACGGAGACACGGGGACACGGGGGAAATTCTTCCTCTCCGCGTCACCGCGTCATCGCGTCTCCGCGTCCTGGATAATTTGAGCCATTCACCTTTCACTGTTTAATTTCAAAATTCCTGGTAGGGCGGCATATTCGTCTTTCTCGCCATCTCCCTGACCCTGTCAAAATCCGAATCCGTGATGGGGACAAATCCGTCCACCTTGGCCCTGTGAAGCACCGAAAGGACCTCTCCGTCCACCCTGGCCGTATCCTCGGGCAGCAGGTTAAAGAGAAGGGACCGGATCCTGGCGGCAGTCTCGGGAGCCACGTCAGGTCCGACACCGAAGACACAGTAGGGGATGGGGTCTCCCCGGACAATGACCCTCAGGTCTTCCGGCCCGACGCGCCGGTCCTTGATCATCAACTCCAGGTCAAGGAGCGGTACGGCGGCGGCATCGTAGGCGCCAAGCCACAGGGCGTATACCACCTTCTCGTGCTTGTACGAGCCCCAGGGAATGGCGTAGTAGTCGAGATCCATTTCGGGGTCGACTCCCGCATCCAGGAGAAGCTCGTACTGGGTAAGGAATCCCGTGGGAGCCAACTGGGGGCCGAACACCATACGCTTGCCCGCCAGGTCCTTTAACGTCTTGATGGGGCTGTCGGCCCTCACCACGATGCCCCCGGCGCTCTGGTACCCCAGGCTGCCCCTCTTCTCCCCGGCGAGGGGTTCGAGGCCCTTTTCGTGCATGATCACGTAGAGGAGGGAGTTAACGTGCACGATATCCAGCTCACCGCGCTCGAAAACCTCCGGCACCTCGAAGGTGTTCAGGTAGACCGCCTCGAGCGGGATGCCGGACTCTGCCTCAAGGTAGCGGGTCAGGGGCTCGAAACGGGCGCGCGCCTCCTCGACACCGTCGCAGATCATGTACCCGATGCGCAGAGGTTTGACGTCGCTGACACCTTCCTTTTCAACAGGAACCTTACCCGCAGGCTTGCAGGATGAAACGACCAACAGCAGCAATATCATTGGTAATAATATTTTCAGCTTGATCTCATATCTCATATCTCATATCTCAAAATAGTATAGGTGCATTAGTGCACTGGATCTTTGTTGTAACCTAACTGAGTTCCGCCTTCTGTGTTCTGCGAATCTGTTCCCTGCGCTCTTTTATCGTCATTCCCGCGAAGGCGGGAATCCATGGATTCCGGATCGCGGCATTGCCGCGTCCGGAATGACAACCTCATAGTGCTTTAACCAGATACTTCGATACTTCAATACCTCGATACTTAGATACTCAAATAAGATCCTTCTCCCTCAGCATCTCCAGCGCGACTCCCCTGACCCCCTCGCCCGCCTCGACACGTTCCAGGGCCCTGGCCCAG
>JBFFDD010000350.1:0-1946 GCA_041559575.1 bacterium | reverse complement strand
GGGGGAGAGGCGGGGCCACCTCTTCCTCAGCTCTTGGCCCCCTATATTCAACAGAGGATCGACGAGGGGGCGTTCAAGAAGGTCAACCCCCAGATTGCCGCTCAACTCTTCATTGAGACGGCGAATATGTATCTTGCTGACCAGGAAGCATCGATAAGCGGTCCGCCGCTCCCGTTCCCGGATGATGAAGTTGCGGAAACCCTCGTGAGGATCTTCTTGGGCGGGCTCAAAACATAAGGGGTATCGTACACGAGGTTGCTCCCTCGTTCAGATTACCCTTTTGAATGGGACGTACGAATAAGGAAGGAACAGATGAAACCATACCTCACCAGTTCATCCGCTCTGTTGGCGGTTCTTCTCACCCTGGTCTTCGTGGCCGGTTGTGGCCGCTCGGAGGGTAAAGTCGAAACGAAGAACAGCGAGTCCCGAGCCAAGCCCATAAAGGTGTCCGTGATTACGATTAAGCCGACTCCTATCAAGGACCTACTCCTCCTTCCAGGCGAAACCGACGCCTGGCACGACGTCCGTTTGGCCTCGGAAATAGATGGTATCGTGGAGTGGATCGATCCAAGGGAGGGTGAGGCTGTTAATGAGGGGCAGCTCATAGCCACCATTGAGGTCTCAGCCCTCAAAGCCGCTTTAGATCATGCTCAGGCTTCCTTCGACTTGGCCGATAAGCTCTATCAGCGTCGCAAACTCCTCTCTGAACGCAACGTCATCGCGAAGGAGGAGTTAGACCGCAGCCTGAACGAGCGGACCCTTGCCCTGAGCAATCTGCGCAGAGCCAAGGTCGAGTACGAACGAGGATTCCTCCATGCCCCCATCAACGGCTTGGTCAACCACTTCCATGTCGATGTCGGTGAGTTCGTGGACAGGGGCAATCCCGTTGCGGACCTGGTCAACGTGGACAAGATTAAGATTAACGTAAACGTTCCCGAGCTCGATGTGCGCTACCTTCGCGGTGGGCAGAAAGCCATGGTTACGGTTGACGCTTTCCCGGGCCGCCGGTTGACCGGAAAGATTGACTTCGTGGCCTACAAGGCCGACCCGGCCACCAAGACCTTTCGAGTGAGGGTTTTGATCCACAACCCGGAACGCGAAATTCGGCCGGGCATGATCGTCCGGGTTGCCTTTTTGCGCAGGATTATCCCCGATGCCCTAATTGTCCCCCTGTTTGCTCTAGTGGATAAGGGCGGCGAGCGCATAATCTTCGTGGAAAAAGATGGCATAGCCTACGCCCGAACCGTCTCCATTGGTATCATTGAGGGAGACCGGATCCAGATCACTGAGGGGTTGGAGGTCGGTGACCACGCCATTGTGACCGGCCAGACAGAGGTCGAGGAAGGAATGCAGGTCCAGGTTCAATGATCGTCAATCAGGCCGCTCTCAAACGTCAATCCACCGTCCTGGCACTCATGATCTTCATTGTTCTCGCCGGGCTTTACTGCTACGTGACCCTGCCACGGGAGTCATTCCCCGATATCACCATCCCTTACATCTTCGTCACCACGACCTATGAGGGCGTGGCCCCCGCGGACATGGAGGAGTTAATTACCATTCCCATTGAACGGAAGCTCAAGGGGCTCTCGGACGTTGAGGAGATCCGTTCCACCTCGGAGGAAGGGCTCTCCACCGTGGCCATCAAATTCCTGCCCAAGGTGGATATCGACGATGCCCTCCAGAAGGTCAGGGAAAAGGTCGACCAGGCCAAGGACGACCTTCCCGCTGATCTCCCCGACGACCCGGTCATCCAGGAGGTGAACTTCTCAGACCTTCCCGTCATCCGGGTAGTCCTCTCCGGGCCGTTCAGCTTGCGACGACTCAAGACCTTCGCCGATGATCTCCAGGACCGCATCGAGTCCGTAGGGGGAGTCCTGGAGGCCAGGATTACCGGCGGATTGGAAAGGGAGATTCATATCGAGTTTGACCTGGATCGCGTCGCGGCC
>JBFFDD010000349.1:0-1956 GCA_041559575.1 bacterium | reverse complement strand
TGCCCAGGAAAAAATCCGTCTCTAGGCCTGGATGATCGAAAGCAAAGGTACAGCCAGTCCTCGCTATGATCCAGGCGGGGAGGAAGCCGAAGAAGCCGGCCTCAAGGTACGGTGTGGGTTCAATTCCTCTTCTCTTAAGATAGAGAAGCCCGCCCAGGACACCCCCGAAGAAACCGCCGAAGGAGGAATGCCCCTGCCAGATCATGAGCATCGTAAGGGGATTTTCCCTGACCGTCCCAGGGTAGTAGAGGGTCAGGGAGGCCAGGTGGGAAAGGACGAAACCGGCGGCAAGGGCCCACAGGGAGCCCCTGACAATGACCTCCGTCTCCAGACCCGCTCTCCTGGCCTGACGATAGGCCAGTTCGCAGCCGATGACCACTGCGAGGATCACCAGGAACTGGAACAGGGACAGCTCCAGGGAGCCGTAGATCTTAAGGGAGGGATTGGAAGGGGTGGGAAACAGCAGCGTTTCTCCCGCGTAATGGAACTGGTCAGGTGGACCAGGCTATTAGGTTCGGCAATATCTCCCTTTAAAGGGAGCCTCCAGCGTAACACGCCGCCTGGAAAAATTCAGCCTCCGATGGGTTCTGACGAATTCCATTGGAGGCTGGTTCGCGATGAGCAACGCCTAACCTAGGAACGAACGGGAAGGGGTCGACGGCGGATCCTGGACCAGACCAGGAACAGGAAGGCCATCAGGCCAAACATAAGGGTTCCACCAGGCCAGTTTGATTTTCCGGAAGTGGGATCGATTGATTCATTAATAATAGGTAAACACCCATGGTTACTGCCGGTATTCGCAGCCGCCGCATCCGTCCTGCTCGTGTTGTTGGAGGTGTCCGGATCCGGTGTGTCGGCACCAACCGTCACGGAGGCTTCTCCCAGGTTACCGGTGCGGTCCACCTCGACTACTATGTTAGCTGTAGTCCCGTTCCCGAAAACGTCTGGAGATGGCAGGTCGCAGTGGAACCTGTGGGCTCCAGTGGCGGGGTTTGTGAGCGTGTCCGTACACACCAGCAGATCGCCGACCGGGTCTCCGGGGAGGATCCTCGGGGCCTGGGCCCGGTTGGGCAGATCCAGGTCCATGAAGAAGCCCTCCGCATCCGCCGGACCGTCGTTGCGGACGTTGACCCTGTACTCGCTGAGGAAGATGTCCTGTGAAGGGGTATCATTGTTGACCCGGGTCAGGGAGACGGCCAGGTCCGCCTCGGCAAGGACCGCCGTTCCGGTGATCAGGAAGGCGGCGCCGCTCGACCCGATGTTCAGATCCAATCCCTGTGCCAGAGCGCCGTTTACGTCGGCGGCGGTGGGGTCAAACTGGATGGTGATCACGCACTTCCCTCCGGCGCCAAGGGGGCCCCCGGAACAGGTCTCGGGGACGACGACGGCAAAGGGCGGATCCAGGATGGAGATCAGGCCGACGCTGACGGGAGAGGCCCTGTTGTTGGTCACGGTGATGGAACCGGCCACCGAGGAGCCGACATCCACCATCCCGAAATCCAGCAGGAAATCGTCCGGTGCGTTGACACTGTCGGCGAGGTCGATGCCGGGCAGGACCACCGTCGCCTGGTCGGTGGCCGTGTTGGGGGACGGCCCAGGGTCGGCCACGGCCGAGGTCACGTCCGCCGCATTGGTGACGATCCCGGCCGTGTTGGGAGCCGTGACATCCACATCCACCTCCACGGCATCACCGGCCCCGACGGTTCCCATGTCGCAGACAGCCGATTCCCTCACCTGGGAGCAGGCGCCGACGATGGTCTGGCCCAGGGCGTTCCTGGCGGTGGCGCCAATTAAGGTGGTGTCCGAGGGAAGGCCGACGGTCACGGTCACGGCCGGTGCGTCGCTGGGACCGTTGTTGATCACGTCAACGGAGTAACTCAGGGTGGAGTTGGCGAACACCGGCTCCGGGCCGTGAGAAAGAAAAAGCTCCAGGTCAGCCAAGGCGTCCACTACCTC
>JBFFDD010000348.1:0-1966 GCA_041559575.1 bacterium | reverse complement strand
CTCGTGCTGGCGGTAGTCGCGGGCTCACTCCTTGTCGGGGTCTGGCAATTCTTAAGCACCCCCGCCGAAGAACCGGGCCGTGAGATCCTCGTGACCATTCCTGGCGGGTCCAGCTTCGTGTCCGCTTCCCGGTTGCTCGTGGATGCAGGAGTCGTCAGATCCCTTAAAGGTTTCGTCTTCCTCGGCAAGATCAAGGGCATATCCAACAGCATCCAGGCCGGAGAACTGATGTTTGACACCGGCATGACGCCCAATGAGGTCCTCGAGGTGCTGGTGAGGGGCAAAGCGGTCTCCTACCATGTGACCATACCGGAGGGGTACAACATCCATATGGTGGCTGCGTTGCTGGCGGAAAAAGGCCTGGGTGACGCCGACCGCATCCTGAATCTCACAAAGGACCCGGAGTTTGCCCGTAGCCTCGGTGTCCCGGCGGACAGCCTGGAAGGATTCCTTTTTCCGGACACCTATTCCTGGCCCAAGGGGCTTTCCGAAAAGGATATCCTGGGCCGTATGGTGGACAAATACAGAAGCGTCTTCACCGATGCCATGAGGTCGAGAGCACAGCAGATGGGCATGAGCGAGCTCGAGGTGGTCACACTGGCGTCCATCATCGAGAAGGAGACGGGCGCGCCCGAGGAGAGACAGCAGGTCTCGGCGGTATTCCACAATCGCCTGAAAAAAGGATACAGGCTGCAGACCGACCCGACGGTCATCTACGGCCTCAAGAACTTTAACGGCAACCTGACGAAGAAAGACCTTCGTACCGATCACCCCTATAACACCTACACCCGCAGCGGGCTGCCGGTGGGACCCATTGCCAACCCCGGAGAAGCCTCCCTGATGGCTGCCCTTTACCCGGCAGAGGTCAGCTACCTCTATTTTGTGGCAAAGGGCGACGGGACCCATGTCTTTTCAAACACCCTGGTTCAGCACAACAAAGCCGTTGCCATTTACCAGCTTGGGGAGACCGACCAATGATCCTCGACCCGCCGCTGCTTGAAAAAATCGTTTCGACCCTTATGTCTTCGGGAGGTGAGTTCGCCGACCTGTACTACCAGGACATGGCGGCGAGACAGGTGGAGGCCGAGTCCGGTCAGATCGAGCGCATCTCGACCATACGCGAAAGGGGCGTGGGATTAAGGCTTATCCACCAGGGGGTCACCCATTTCGCCACAACAGTCGACCTGACCCGGGACTCCTTGCTTACGCTGGCGTCTGCCCTGGCTTCTGGCGCTGGACCGAAAGGAAAAGGTAATAAGATCCAGCTAAGTGAACTGCCGCCGGGCCCCCTCCCACCCGGTGAAGACCCTGCCGGGGTCCCCCTCCAGGAAAAGGGGGAACTGGTTATGGGGGCCCTGAATTCCCTGAAAGGTTTCGACAGCCGCCTTACCCAGGTCAAATCGGTCTACAGGGATTCTTCGCTGACTATCTGTATCGCCAACAGCGACGGTGTCCTCGCCAGTGACACCAGGTCCTACGGCGTCTTCCTGGTCCAGGTCGTGGCGTCAGACGGCGCCCATATCCAGGTGGGGTACGAACCCGTTGGGGGGACCGGGGGCTACAGCGTGTTCAGGGATATGGATCCGGCGGATGTGGCCAGGACAGCTGCGAGAAGGGCTCTGACAATGCTCGAGGCCCCGGAAGCTCCAGCGGGGAAAATGCCCGTGGTCCTCTCTTCCGAGGCCGGAGGCACCATGGTCCATGAAGCGGTGGGACACGGGCTGGAGGCGGACCTCACCGGCCAGAAAATGTCGGTCTACGCCGGAAAAATAGGTGAACAGGTGGCCTCACCCATCGTAACGGTAGTGGACGATCCCACCTGGCCGGGCAGACGCGGGTCCTACAACATTGACGACGAAGGTGTATCTGCCGGTAAAACGGTCCTGGTCGAGAAGGGGATCTTGAAATGCTACATGAGCGACAAGCTCAGTGTATTGAGAGACGGTATCCCCGCCACCGGTAACGG
>JBFFDD010000347.1:0-2001 GCA_041559575.1 bacterium | reverse complement strand
TTTAACTTTGTCTTCGTCCTGGATCATCCTTACCGTCTCCTCGTAGATCAGCCGATCCTCATCGGTGGGGATGACCAGGATCCTCACCTGGCTCATCGGGCCGCTGATCTCCCCCTCGATCCCCACGGCAGCCTCGTTGGCCTTCGGATCGAGAACGAACCCCAAATCCCCCATTCCCTCCAGGGCCTCGGCCCGGATCCGGGGGGAGTTCTCACCGATGCCGGCGGTGAACACCAGGACGTCCGCGCCGCCCAGGAGGGCATGGTAGGAGCCGATATACTTTTTCAGCCGGTAGGTGAAGATCTCCAGGGCCAGGCGGGCCTGATCATCCTCTTCGTCCCGGGCCTTCAGAAGATCCCGCACGTCCGGGGAGATCCCCGACAGGCCGAGCAGGCCGCTCTGGTTGTTCAGAAGATAGTAGACCTCCTCCAGGGTAAGCCCCGCCTCGGCCGGATCCAGGAGTTGGAGAGCCACCGTGGGATCGATGTCCCCGCTCCTGGTCCCCATGACCAGGCCCTCGAGAGGGGTAAAACCCATGGAGGTCTCGATGGATCTGCCGTCTTTAACGGCGGTGATGGAACACCCGTTGCCCAGGTGGCAGGTGATGATATTCCGGCCGGCGTCTTTCCCCACGAGGGCGGCAGCTCTTTGAGAGACGTACTGATGGCTGATGCCGTGAAAACCGTACCTCCTGATCCCCATGATCTCGGCGATCCTGGTGGGAATAGCGTAATAACGGGCCCTGTCAGGCAGAGTGGCGTGAAAGGCCGTGTCGAAGACCGCTACCTGGGGGACACCGGCAATGCGGGCAGCGGCCAGTTGGATCCCTTTGAGGTTGTGGGGGTTGTGCAGGGGGGCCAGCCGGGCGGTGTCCATGAGGGCGACCATGATCTCGTCGTCGACAAGGCACGATCGGGTAAAGTGCCTCCCGCCGTGGACCACCCGATGCCCCACGGCCCTGATGCTGGGGAGCTCACCCGTGACATGGACCTCGAGTTCTGAAAAAAGCCCATCGAAGGCGGACTGGTAATCCTCGACCCGGTCGATGTCTCCGTGGGTGACGACTTTTCCGTGGTCAGAATCGTAGAGGGTGTACTTGATGCTCGAGGATCCGCAGTTCAGGACCAGGACAGGCATGGTCAGTCCGGCTGGCCGCAGGTCCTGCCATTCCTGATGTTCTCCTCTGCCCAATGCCACCGCTGGATCAGGTATTCCTTCTCGTCCTCGAAACACTGGGCCTGACGTTCCACCTCCTGCTCCGCCATGGAATTGTCCATCTGCTCGACGGTCCTGGCGAAACTGGCCACCCGGCCATAATAGAGGGGCGTGAGGATCTCCACCAGTTTGAACCGGTTCTTGGACCAACAGTGGTAGGTAGAGGCAGCGTCGTAGAGGATATGGGCCCATATGGAGACGTCCAGATCGAAGCCGTCCCCCTGTTCGGCGAGCCTCTGAACCTCCTTGAAGGAGTTCTCACTCAGGATCTGCTTCCACAGGGCACCGAACTGATAATAACCCTGCTGGAAGGCGTCCACCAGAGACTCGATGCTGATGGGAAAGGTCTCCGGTTCCGTCTCGATGGGTTCCCCCAGGATGGGAACATCGTCACTACCGGTCACAGTCTTCCAGTAATCGGCCTTCTCCTCCATGAGGGTGAACAGGGTAGACACCACCTGGCGGAACATGGGACCCAGGCTCTGGGACGGGTCTTTGACATCGTGTATTTTGGCCCCCAGCCGAGCCTGGCAGATGGAAAAGCCTTTGACCAGGGCCATGGTGGTCAGCCAGATGTCGATGCCGAAGCGGCCGACATCGGTCTCCCAGACATCCTGGTTGTACAGGTAGTTGACGACGTCCTTGTGAAACGCGAAATCACCGCCGATGGGCTGGCGGATGCGTTTGCCGTACAGCGCCCGGGTCATGTTGTAGATGATGTTATTGGTGATCGTGCCATCGAGCTTGAAACGCTTGTAGTAGGGAGTCACCAGCTGAAACTGGTCA
>JBFFDD010000346.1:0-2002 GCA_041559575.1 bacterium | reverse complement strand
TATGAACTCTCATAGGATCGATGACCCATACCCGCTTCCAGGGAGGACCGCGAATGGCAGACATGGATGACGTAAAGGAAGGCAAACAGTATTATACCGATCGCCCCCAGGAGACGGAGGGCTTCTTCCTCAGGGGATCGAACTCCCTGGATTGGGGGATGAAGAACCGGCTGGCGAGGATCTTCAACCCAGACACCGGGCGGACGGTCATGCTGGCCATCGACCACGGCTATTTCCAGGGGGCCGTGACCGGTCTCGAACGGGTGGACATCACCATTCTTCCCCTGGTCCGTTACGCCGACTCCCTCATGCTGACCAGGGGCATCCTCAGGAGCGTGGTTCCCCCCTCCATGACACCCCCCGTCGTCCTGCGGGCCTCGGGAGGGGCGAGCATCCTCAAGGAGCTGTCCAACGAGGAGATCGCCGTGGACATCGAGGACTCGATCCGCCTGAACGTCAGCGCCATGGCCGTCCAGGTGTTCATCGGCGGGCAGTACGAGAAGGAATCGATCATCAACATGACGAGGCTGGTGGACATGGGGACGCGCCACGGCATCCCCACCCTGGCGGTGACAGCCGTGGGCAAGGACATGGTCCGTGACGCCCGCTATTTCCGGCTCGCCACCCGGATCTGCGCCGAACTGGGGGCCCACTTCATCAAGACCTACTACGTCGAGGATGGCTTCGAGACGGTCACCTCATCCTGTCCGGTGCCCATCGTCATGGCGGGGGGCAAGAAGATCCCCGAGCTGGACGCTTTGACCATGGCCTACAACGCCGTCCAGCAGGGGGCCGCCGGAGTGGACATGGGGCGGAACATCTTCCAGTCCGAGGCGCCCGAGGCCATGCTCCAGGCGGTGCGCGCGGTGGTCCACGACGACGAGCCCCCGGACAAGGCCCTGGACCTGTACCACACCCTCAGGAACCAGGGATAAACACCCGGCATGAAGGTCGCCGTCTGGTACAACAACCGGGACATCAGGATCGAGGAGGTCCCCCGGCCGGAGCCCGGCCCGGGCGAGATGCTCGTCAGGGTCGAATCCTGCGGCATATGCGGGAGCGACATCGTGGAGTGGTACCGGCTGCCGAGGGCGCCCCTGGTCCAGGGCCACGAGCTGGGAGGTGAGGTGATCCAGGTGGGCCATTCGGTCACCGGTTTTCACCCGGGCGACCGGGTGTTCATCGCCCCCAAGGTCCCCTGCATGGAATGTCCCACCTGCGAGGACGGACACTACCCGGCGTGCTCCAACGTCAAGGACAGGCTCCCCGGAGGCTTCGCGGAGTACATCCTGGTGCCCCCATCCCTCATCGACCGGGGGACCTACCTCCTGCCCGACACCATCTCCTACGACCAGGCGACCTTCATCGAGCCCCTGGCGTGCGTGGTCAGGGCCTGGCGCCTTACCGGGGTCCGGGAGAGCAGGACCGTACTGGTCATGGGCTGCGGCATGTCCGGCCTCCTGCACATCAAGCTGGCCAAGGCGAGGAACTGCCGGGTCGCCGCCGTGGACATCAACCGGGACAGGCTCAGGCTCGCCGAGGAGCTCGGAGCGGACCTGACCATCGACGCGGCCGAAGACGTCCCCGCCCGCCTGGCCGCCGTCGGCGGGGGGAAGGCGGACGCGGTGTTGCTGTGCACCTCGGCCCTGGCGGCCATCGAACAGGCCTGGAAGTGTGTTGACAAGGGGGGCGCCGTGGTCTTCTTCGCCGTACCCGGCCCGGACGAGACCGTCACAGTCCCCGTCAACGACCTGTGGACCAGCGAGGTCAGGATCCTCACCTCCTACTACTGCGGACCGCCGGACATCGTCGAGGCCATGGACCTGCTGGAGAGGGGAGCGGTGACCGTGGACGACATGGTCACCCACCGGCTCCCCCTGGCCGACATCCAGGAGGGCTTTCGGCTGGTCACGGAGGGCAAGGAGTCCATCAAGGTCATCGTCAGGCCCAATGAGTGATCGACCTGAAAAGAGAAATCCCCGACCGAGCAGCACTTTAATTC
>JBFFDD010000345.1:0-2004 GCA_041559575.1 bacterium | reverse complement strand
CGATCCGTCGGCCTACAAGGCCTGGCTCAAGTACAGTCTCGAAGACAGGGAAGCTGTCAACAGGGTCTACGCCAACCTCGGCAAGGCTATCGGTGCTTACGTCAGGACTATTCTGCCTGGAACGTCACGGTTTGATGAATACGTAGCTGCTGTCGAAGCTGGAAAAACGGGTGAAGACCTTGGGCGTATTTTCAGCGATCGCGAGGCACAGGGACTCAGGATCTTTATCAGCAAGGCCAAATGCACCAACTGTCATTTTGGACCTCTGTTCACTAACAGTGATTTTCACAACCTGGATATACCCGTGTCGCCCAAGATCCCCTTTGATGCCGGCCGGTCAGCGGGGATCGGGCAGGTCCTGGCTGACGAGTTTAACTGCCTTGGCCCTTACAGTGATGCAAAAGGTAAACAGTGCCAGCAGCTCTGGTTCATGGACACAGACAGCAGGAAGTATACGGGCGCCATGAAAACACCCACTTTGAGAAACGTTGTCGAAAGGCCTCCCTACATGCACGCGGGGCAATTAAAAACCATCAGGGAGGTGCTTGAATTTTACAAAGGATCAAAGAACCCGGACATCGCACACCAGAGCCTGACAGGTAGTGATATGGAGGCTTTGGAGGCGTTCCTGGGAACGTTAAGTGGACCTGTCCTGTCGCTGGGGGAAGAAATTCAGTGATTCGTGACTCGTAATCAGTGATTTGTTATTGATCTCAGTTATCATGGGCTGAAAGAGAGAATAGCTATTATGGAAGGCGGAATAAATGCATATCTGCTTTTCCTTCCCCATCCTCTTTTCCAGCTGATTCCCTTGTTTAACCCTGCGGTACAGCCAGGGAATGGCCTCGCTGGGTTAAGTTAGCTCTTATCTCTTAATGCAAGAACCGCGACTTAAGCGAATTGAGTGTTAGATGAGCAAGGTTTTCGGTATCATTATCCTTTTCGCTGCGGCTTGGCTGATGGTCCGTCTTCAGGCAGGAAGCGGGTCGTGCTGCGGGGGAGGTTACAACAACCCGGACCACATCCAGGGCAGCTGTGGGGATGGTATAACAGTTGAAAAAGTCGAAAAGAAGGATCTAATTGAGGATTGAATAAACGTAGCAGAACCCTCCGAATTGGAATCTTTTTTCATTGTTCAATTCTCAATCCTCAATTCGCAATTCGTAATCGGTCAATATTTTACTTTCCCCGGTTTCGTGGTAGATTGGAGGATAATAATTCAGGAGGTGATTTCTTGAAAGCAAATCCAGCCACAGGACAGACCCTGATCGAAGCCATCAAACATGAGATCGAGGGCCGGGAGTTTTACCTTGCCCTGGCCAAAAAGGTCAAAAATCCCCTTGTCAGAAGGAAGATCCTCGGGCTTGCCGAGGATGAACTGGAGCACAGGGAGACCCTGAGCAGGCTCTATTGGGCGCAGACCGGCACTGAAGTGGGCAACATGGATGAATTCGAGGTCAACGTGGATCTCCCCGATGTGGATAACATGTCCCTCCCTGACCTTCTGCAGCTGGCCATGGATACGGAAAAGAGGGCAGCGGCCACCTACATGGAAATGGCCAATAAGGAGGAGAACCAGAGATCGGCGGCTTTCCTGGAGTACCTGGCAGAATTCGAGGAGGGGCATTACGATACATTGGCCGCCGAACTGGAGAAAATACGCAGCACTCCGGGTTGGGAGGATCAGGGGCCTTCTGATTGACGGGATTTGGACCGTTAAAATGCACAATAGCCCGGGGTCGCAGGTCCCGGGTTTTTTTTAGAATAGGGAAGGAGGAAGAACGAAAAGGGCAAAAGTGCAGGAAGGGCGCTTATGCACCTGGTTATTGCACTGTAGCACCAGTTATTTCTTCCATTTTCCCTATTACATCTGCCAGCTGATCCGGGCTTATTCTGGAATCGGAGCCAAAAGTACCCGGATCCTGGAACCTGGAACTTGGAACTTGGAACCTGAGCGCAGCGAGTGAACCTCCCGCAGATCGTTAAAAAGAAACTCATCTCCCT
>JBFFDD010000344.1:0-2006 GCA_041559575.1 bacterium | reverse complement strand
GCCGTGTTGGGAGCCGTGACATCCACATCCACCTCCACGGCATCACCGGCCCCGACGGTTCCCATGTCGCAGACAGCCGATTCCCTCACCTGGGAGCAGGCGCCGACGATGGTCTGGCCGAGGGCGTTCCTGGCGGTGGCATCAATTAAGGTGGTGTCCGAGGGAAGGCCGACGGTCACGGTCACGGCCGGCGCGTCGCTCGGCCCGTTGTTGATGACGTCAGCGGAGTAACTCAGGACAGATCCGGCAGACACCGGCTCCGGTCCGTGGGCGAGGAGAATCTCCAGGTCGGCGGCGGCATCCACTACCTCGGTTGTTTCCGTGGCCTGGACCGGGGGGGAGATCTCCTTGGCATTCACGGAAACCGTGTTGGTCACCGTGCCGATCACCGACGGCGCCGTGACGTTCAGCTGGACCGAATTCAATTCATCCACCCCCAGGCCACCGAGGGTACAGGTGACCTTTGTGACGTTCCCGACGATGGAGTCCACCGTGCAGGCGTCGGGAGACCCGACGTAGGTCATCCCCGCCGGCAGGGTGTCCGTTGCCGTGACGCCGGTGACCGATCCCGGACCGTTGTTGTGGACACTGATGGTGTAGGTCAGATCGCCGTTGACGACCACCGGATCCGGTGTGTCGCCCTTGGTGACCGTCAGAACCGGCGAGGTGGGCACGCTGCTCACGTAGACGTACTGGCCGATGACAAGCGTGGACCCGTCCAGGGAGGCGTCCACCCTCTGGCCGGAAAGCTCATGGCTGAAGGAGTCGTCGGGCAACAGAGTGCTGGTCCAGCCTCCGGAGACCGGCTTTTCGAAGATTTTTACGGTTGTGTTATAATCCCCCGACCTTGCCGGGTTGACGATCAGAGTGTCCGCGTCCAGGTCGATGTCCCCCCATATTCCCTTTCGGGCTTTTTGGTTCAGAGTTCCTGACCAGCCCAGGCCGGGCTTCTCATAAATGTAAAGGCCCGTATTCGAATGGAGTGGGGAGAAAGGCCGGAGGACCACGGTGTCGCCGTCGGTGACCACACCCCGGTATTCGCCCAGCCGGAGAGTCGTGCTGCTCGTTATGCTGTTGGTCAGGAGAGCGTTCTCGGTGCCCGGGTGGGTCCCCCAGCCTCCGGAGGGCTCGACGAACACGTAGCCCCTCCCCACACCGCCGAGGTCGCTCCGGGCCCCGACGGCGATGACGCTGCCGGCGATGTCCGTTGCCGATCCGAACCGGATGGCGGCTGAAGCATTGGCCGGCATGAGCTTAGCGATGGGTTCCTGGAAATCCGCCCATCCGGCGGCCGGCTTGACGAACACCCACACCGCACCGGGACGGGTACCGAACACCCCGGGGTTCGGGTCGCCGGCAATGACCACGTCCCCGCTGATCTTGGGGTTCCAGCCCCAGGAGTTCTCGCCGTCGGGGGCATTGAGCCGGGCCGCCCGCGACCAGGTCCCGGCGGGACTGGACCGGGTGAAAACGTAGACGTACCCCGAAATATTGGTCGCCGCCCGCTGGGAGCCGACCACCATGGTGTCGCCGTCGATGTCCACGTTGGCCCCGAAATTGCCGTCAGCCGCCGGGTCGCCGGGGTAGAGGACCTGGCTCTGGAACACCGTCCCCGACCAGCCGAGCCCGGGCTCCTCGAAAACGAGCACCGAACCGCCGTTGTTCGCCTTCTCGCTGTCGCAGATCATGCCCGCTACCACCGTGCCCCCGCTGACCACACCGGGCGACTCCAGGGTGGGCGTCCCGCAACCGGTCAGAACCACCGAGGACTGCAGCTCCGCCGCCAGGGTGAACCCGGTCACGGCAGGAACCGAAGCGGGGAAAGACAGGATCAGGGCGAGGATGGCAAGAGGTGGCAGCAGAGCGGCAACTGTTAAGGGGAGCCGGCGGAAAGATCTCATAACTTACCTCCAACAGGCAGAAACCTTTTGCACTGGACGGGAAAAATGTTTCCGGTGAAGTCAACCAGGTCCGGCAAAAAAACCGGACCTTGAAATAAAACCCCG
>JBFFDD010000343.1:0-2010 GCA_041559575.1 bacterium | reverse complement strand
CGTAACTGGTCCTGTATTTGAGCTTGCCCATCAGCCTGATGAGTTCCGGATGGATGCCGTGAACGCCGATATCGAAAGCGGACTTTTCTCCCTCCTCCTTTATGGCAGTCTCCATCTCGCGGGAAACTTTCTTGACGACCTCCTCTATGCGCGCGGGGTGTATTCTTCCATCTGATATAAGCCGTTCAAGGGCGATCCTCGCGATCTCCCTCCGGATGGGATCGAACACAGACAGGACCACCGCCTCGGGTGTATCGTCGACGATCAGGTCTACTCCGGTGGCGCTTTCAAAAGAACGTATATTCCTGCCTTCCCTCCCGATGATCCTGCCTTTCATCTCATCGCTGGGCAGATTGACCACGGTTACCGCCTTCTCCGCGACGTAATCCCCTGAGTAGCGCTGAATGGCGAAACTGATGATCTCCTTGGCCTTCTTATCGGCGCTTTCCCTTGCCTCTTCCTCAAGGCGCTTGACCATTTTGGCCGAATCGATCCTCGCCTCTTCCAGCATCATGGACTTGAGTTCCTCCTTGGCCTGGTCGGCGGTCATCTCGGAGATCTGCTCGAGCTTGAAGCGCTGTTCTTCGATGGTTGCCTGAAGTTCCTTTTCCTTTTCGGAAAGGGCCCTTTGCTGTCCCGCCACCGATTTTTCCCTGTTGACGAGGTCCTGTTCCTTCTTATCTAAAACCTCGAACTTGCGGTCAAGGTTCTCATCCCTTCCCTGCAGTCTTTTTTCCAGTTTCTGCAGTTCCTCGCGCTCGGCCTTGGTCTCCTCGCTGAATTTGGACCGGGACTGGAAAAGGAACTCCTTGGCCTGGATCTCCGCTTCCTTGAGCAGGTTGTCGGCCTGTCTCTGGGCGGCATCAACGGCATAAAGCGCCTCACGCTGCTTTTTCTTGTCGGAAGCGCCCTGAAGAACCATCCGCACTATGAAACCCGTAACGATGCCCGCAATAAGTATGGCGAGCCAGATGAAAATATTATTGTCAAGAACCATAGCCCTTGCCCTCCTGTTTATATTTAACTCCCTGAACCTGGTCCGAACCGGGCGTCACCACGTTGTGGACCGGAATATCATGGATCTCTGATGGCAAGTGTGTGACAACCTGGAAACTGTAGGCCAGGCCGATAAAGGTGGCTGCGGAAGATGCGCGCGAAAGTAAACGATCAAAATATCCTCCACCCATCCCGAGACGATTACCTTCATTATCGAAAGCTATTCCTGGTACCAGAAAAAGCTCAAACTCCTCAATAGGGGTGGTCCTCCCCTCGGTCACCAACGGTTGGGGAACGACCCTGCCTTCCCGGACAAGTTCCTCTGTGCTTTGGATGGTTACGACCTTAAGACCCGATCCCTGTTTCCAGGCCTCCCAATCGGGAACAGCGATCCTGACACCATCGGAGATAAGGTCCCGCATCAGGCCTTCCGTGGGGATCTCCTTACCGGTATTGGCATAGACACAGACTTTCCGGACATTCGTCGCCGAAACCCGGGAACGGATTATAAGGGAAACGGCATCACCGGCTTCCTGCACCTTTTCAGGTGACAGGCTCTGCCTGAGTGCCTGGACCTTTTCCCTGATAAGCTGTTTTTCTTCCGAGATCGAATGGGACAAAAAAAACCTCACCAGTTATCAGCCGTTTAAAACGGCCTTTCCGGCGAGGCCCGCGATAGGACCAGTCCTTAACTTGAAGGAACCCTCATGACCCCATGAACACCCCGGTACTCCTTGATGCCCGGGAGATGAGCAACTTGAGGTGGATATAACTGTGTTCCTTTGTATCTGGCAGGGCTGACACGGCAGCCCGTTATACCATTTACGGAGATCCTCAGCTGAAAACTTCAAGTTATATATAGAACTGGACTTTAGCAGGCCCCATAGGCCGGTCCAGATTGCTTTGTTATAAAACCCCCGCCCGATGCCGTGGTCAAGTTCAGCTTTTGAACCTGCACGACCAGGTGGGTCCCCCGCGTGACGCTTCAGGCTTTTCGCATTACGCGAACATGCT
>JBFFDD010000342.1:0-2018 GCA_041559575.1 bacterium | reverse complement strand
TTGCAGGCGGAGTCGACGTGATGGTCCCAGTGGCCTTATCCTTCTTCAGATAAGTCAGGGCGCCGTAGAGAAGACCTATAATAATGATCAGAGCACCGCCGATGACCAAAAATGGAGAGGGCGATTTTCTCGCACTTTTCTCTCCCGCATTTTCCAATATCTGTTCCTGTTCTAAAAACGGTTCGTCAAAGGTTTTTTCCTCCGAAATAGGCCCATCCGAAAGGTTCCCCTCCAAGCGGTCGATAGCGGCATCGGGCGCCAGGGGTGCCGCAGGGGGAGGAGAGTCAAAGGAAGGCATCCCGGACGCCGCAGCTGGCGCTGTTTCTTCCTGTCCACCGGAGGGAAGGTCGGGAAGCTCAGGTGTTACCTCGGAAGAATCTAGAGTCAGGTGGTCGAGGGACAGATCGGGAGGAAGGTCAGGCGGCGATCCCGAGGGCCGTTCTTCCTGGCCGAACAGTTCGTCGCCGGCTTCAGCCTTTTCATCATCGGCAGCTTTTTCCTTTTTTCCGAAGGAAAAAGGATCCAGGTTCTCCCGTTTGGGAAAAAGATCAAAATCATCGCCCATACTCTATTCCTTTTCTTTTCTGCTGGCAGCTTCCTCAATGATCTTCTCGGCCAGGTGCGCCGGCACCTCCTCGTAGTGGGAGAAGGATATGGCGAAAGAGGCTCGGCCTTCGGTCATGGATCTAAGATCGGGAGCGTAGCTCAGGATCTCCGCCATGGGTACCTGGGCCTTGACGATCTGCTCTCCACTCCTTGGATCCATTCCCATTACTTTTCCGCGTCTCGAGTTCAGGTCCCCTATCACAGCACCCATAAAATCATCCGGCACAGTGACGTCCAGATTGACAATGGGCTCTAAAAGCACCGGGTTGCACTCCATGAAACCTTTCTTAAAGCCCATGGAGGCAGCTATTTTAAAAGCCATTTCGGAGGAGTCCACCGAGTGGTAGGACCCGTCGTAGAGGGTCACCCTGACATCGGTCACTGGATAACCAGCCTGGACACCTTCCAGCATCGCCTCACGCAGGCCCTTTTCAACGGCAGGTATATATTGCCGCGGGACAGCGCCTCCGACGATCTTGTCCACAAACTCAAAATCACCGCCGCGGGGCAAAGGTTCTATCTCCAGCCATACATCCCCGAACTGGCCCCTGCCGCCGGTCTGCTTCTTATACCTGCTCTGAAGGCTGGTCTTACCTTTAATGGTTTCCTTGTAGGGAACCTTGGGGATGGCCATCTCAACCTCGACACCAAACTTCGTTTTGAGACGCTCCACCGTGACCTCTATGTGCTGCTGCCCCATACCCGACAGTATGTTCTCCCGGGTGGCCTCGTCTCTCCTGACCTTGAGGGACGGGTCCTCTTCCAGGAGCCTTGCCAGGGACTGGCTGACCTTCTCCTCATCCCCTTTGGACTTGGGTTTGATGGCATATGAAAGTGCCGGTTCGGGGAGAGTGAGGGGGGGCAGGACAAAGGGCTTGCCCTCCGCAGTCAGGGTGTCCCCGGTCCTCGTTTCCTTGAGCTTTGCAACTGCGGCAAGCTGACCCGCGATGACCTGGGGTACGTTGATCTGTTTCTTGCCCTGAAGAAGGAACAGGTTGCCAAAGCGTTCCTTGGAATCCCGGCTCTCATTGAAGAAACCGGAATCCGCTTTGAGCGACCCGGACAGCACCTTAAACAGCGTCAGCTTTCCCGCGTAGGGATCGGCCAGGGTTTTGTAAACAAAGGCAGCAAAGGGTTCGTCAACCGAAGGGTTTCTCACTATCTCTGTCTCTTTGCCGTCACTCCCGGTCACCGCGCCCCTGTCAAAAGGTGATGGCATCAGGGCCACGATGTCATCGAGGAGCTTCCTCACGCCTAGGTTCAGGGTAGCCGACCCGCAGAATGCCGGTACTATGTCACCGGCAATGACCCCTGCCCTGAGCCCCTGAAAAACCTAGTCATCGGTAAGTTCACCGGTCTCAAGGTATTTCTCCACCAGGGCGTCGTCCCCTTCCGCCGCAAACTCCACGAGT
>JBFFDD010000341.1:0-2033 GCA_041559575.1 bacterium | reverse complement strand
CGGGAAACGGGACGGCCGTGATCGTCCTGCCGGAGATCCTCAAAAGGCTTGGGGTGGATGTGGTCGAGATGTACAGCGAGCCGGACGGGCGCTTCCCCAACCATCACCCTGATCCCACGCTTCCCGAGGCGGTTGAGGACATCCGGGCAAACGTCCTGGCGTCGAGGGCCGATTTCGGGGTGGCTCTGGACGGGGATGCTGACAGGATCGGCATCGTTGACGAGTCAGGGGCTGTGATCTGGGGTGACATGCTTCTGCTCATCCTGGCCAGGGACATTATCGACCTGTGGCGCAGGAAGGGAGGGGAGGGGGAACCCCCCCTGGTCATCTCGGAGGTCAAGGCCTCCCAGATCCTCTACGACGGGGTGGAGGAGGCCGGGGGGAGGGGTCTTATGTGGAAGACGGGCCACTCCCTCATCAAGGCCAAGATGAAGGAGACAGGGGCCCTGCTCGCCGGGGAGATGAGCGGCCACCTGTTCTTCGCCGACCGGTACTACGGATACGATGACGCCCTCTACGGCGCTATCAGGCTGGCTGAGGTCTACCTCAGGGGGCTTTCCGAGGGCAGGATCGCCAGGTTCTCCGATCTGTTGGGGGGTGTCCCTAAGATCTCCAACACGCCTGAGATCAGGGTTCCCTGCCCCGATGAGAGGAAGTTCGCCGCCGTCGTCGAGGTCCTGGAACGGCTTAAGGAACACAGGGAAGGGGGACAGAAGCCGGCGATTCGGGAGATCGTGGACGTGGACGGCGTCAGGGCGATCTTCCCGGGAGGGTGGGGCCTGCTCAGGGCCAGTAACACCCAGTCGGTGCTGGTCATGAGGTACGAGGCCGAAAGCGAGGAACTCCTGCAGGAATACAGGGCCTTTATGGATGGGATAGTAGAATCAGTGATTGGTGATTCGTAATAGATAGTTTTCAGGTTACCGTTTCCAGTTTTCAGCTGGAATTTGGAAAATGAATACCTGGAACATAAAACCTGATTTCTGAGCGCTATAACCATTCATTACAATCAACGGATTGCCAACCGAGGGTTTTATATCTGGAAATTTTCCTATTATGAAAACCGAAGTTAACCCGAAACCAGAAACTCGAAACCCGAAACTGTTATTCCATCTGATGAGGCCCCACCAGTGGATCAAGAACGGTTTCGTTCTGGCCGCCCTCATCTTCTCCCAGCACCTTCTGGAACCTGATTACGTCCTCCGTTCCCTCCTGGCGTTCGCTACCTTCTGCCTCCTGTCCAGCTCGGTGTACGCCTTCAACGACATCCTCGATCTCAAGAAGGACCGTCTCCACCCGATAAAAAGAACAAGACCCCTGGCTGCGGGGCAGGTGAGCGTGCAGATGGCCGTATCCCTGGGAGCGGCTCTTCTCCTCGCAGGCTTGGGCCTCACAGCGGTCCTCGGTCAAGGTTTTGCCCTGTGGGTATTGGCCTATCTTGTTCTTCAGGTTGCCTATAACCTGATCCTCAAGAGGGTGGTCCTTCTGGACATCTTCACCATCTCCGTGGGCTTTGTCCTGAGGGCTGTGGCCGGCGCGGCGGTCATCGAGGTGGATATCTCCCCCTGGCTGATCCTGTGCACTCTTCTCGTCGCCCTGTTCCTCGGTTTCGCCAAGCGCAGGCACGAGATCGTCCTTCTCGAGGAACTCGCCGGATCCCATCGGGAGATCCTCCAGGAATACTCCGTTCCCTACCTGGATCAGCTCATCTCCATCGTCACCGCCTCGACCATCGTGGCCTATTCCATCTACACCATGTCCCCCGAGGTCATCGACCGCCTGGGCAACCGCTACATGGTCCTCACCCTTCCCTTCGTCATCTACGGTATCTTCCGCTATCTCTACCTGGTTCACATGAGACGGGGAGGGGGAAGCGCGGCCAGGGCCCTGCTGGCGGACGGTCCCCTCCTCGGGTCGGTGTTCCTGTGGGGGTTGGCTGTGGTAACAATCGTCTATTTTCTCTAGAAACGAACCCTAAACACCCAATAAATTTGATTCAATTTACATTTAAATTCATAATGTTAAACATTTCT
>JBFFDD010000340.1:0-2045 GCA_041559575.1 bacterium | reverse complement strand
TTGGCGCAGTGGAAAGTGAGAATTAGAGAATAGAGAATTGAGAATGGAGAATGGCAAGAGGCCAGACGAAGGAGTAAGACCCACCGTCGCTCCTTGAGCTTCCGCCGTCGCTCTTCGAGCTTTGGCGAGACAAGTTGGCGTGGCAGGCGAAGACGAAGGGAAGAGCAGACGAGGGGGCGCGGAGAGAGGCCTCCATGAGTGGGCGAGGGGGAGCGCCCTTGGCGCAGTGGAAAGTGGAAAGTAGAAAGTGGAAAGTGGAAAGTGGGAATGGTAGAGGTGCGACTGAACGAGGTTGCGACTATCCGACAAGGCGAACGCGCCGATCCTTCGTTAAATCGGTTAGTCGATAAGTCGTAAATTCGATCGTATCTGCTCTCTGTTCTCCGTTCTGGGAACTCTGGGCAACCGCAAGGGGGGGAAGGTCCAGGATCCGGGGAAGAAGTTCGATCCAGAACCCAAAATTCGAAAATTGAAGTGGATCAGTGCAGAGGCGCCCCCCTGACCAGGACGCTTCATTCTGTAAATTCTGCGGCGAACGGCTGTAAAGGCCCCCTTTGGGGGGATCCCTATATGGAGTTCCGTCTAGAGCTCCGAGGTGCAGTTGGGACACCGGGTGGCCCTGATGGCGATGGTGGTGAGGCAGTGCGGACACTCCTTGGTGGTCGGCTCGGTCGGCGGGGCCTCTTCCTCGCGTTTCAACCTGTTCAGGGCTTTGATGACCATGAACACCGCGAAGGCTACGATGATGAAACTGATCACGGTGTTGATAAACAGCCCGTAATTGACCGTCACCGCCCCTGCCTTCTGCGCTTCAGCGATGCTGGCGAAGGGACCCGCCTGGGAACCTTCCCTCAGGACAAAGAAAAGGTTGGAAAAATCGACGTTCCCCAGAAGCAGCCCAATGGGCGGCATGAGGATATCGCTGACAAAGGATTTGACTATCGTCCCGAAGGCGGCGCCAATGACAATGCCCACCGCCATGTCAACCACGCTTCCCCTCATGGCAAATTCCTTGAATTCCTTGAACATGATCCGCCTCCCCTCGCACCTTTTGACCAGAATCCCTTGGTCAGGGGGACTCGGCCTCAGTGATGAATCATCCATAATACATGGCGTTCCAGAGCCCTTAAAGAATTATACCACTTTCAAGATGATGGGTTCCGGAGCGCGAACCTGATCGATAACCTCTGCGGTGTACCGTAAAGTGCGTCGGATCATGGTGCCAGTGGCGGCTATTCGGGGCATGTCGCTTTCCGGGTTCAACGGGTAAAAACCCTGTTTATTATCCTTAAGAATGCAATTGGCATAACAGCTAATCCTGTGATCAAATGGCCAAGGATGTCAGGCGGTTACTCGTCAAATACTGAATACCCGATAGTCCAGAGCAATTGGGACCGGTTAGAGGACATTGGAAAGAAAGAGATTGGAGCGTGAGATGATAGAAATCCTGAGGAACAGGCGGAGCATGAGGAAATTCCAGGACCGGTCGATCGAGGAGGACAAGCTTAGCCTCCTGAAGGAGGCCCTGGTGCGGTCCCCGTCCTCCCGGTCCATTAACCCATGGGAGTTTGTCCTGATCGACGACAGGCAGACCCTGCAGGCGCTCGCTTTGTCCAAGCCCCACGGAGCGGGATTTCTCTCCGGGGCGGCCCTTGGAGTGGTCGTCCTCGGTGATACGCAGAGGTCGGACACCTGCATCGAGGACTGCTCCATCGCCGCGGTCACCCTGCAGTACGCGGCCGAATCCCTCGGGTTGGGCAGCTGCTGGTGCCAGATAAGGCTGAGGGAGCACGCGGGGGATATGTCCGCCGAGAAGTACGTCAGAGATCTGCTGGGAATCCCGGAGCACTACCTGGTCGAGTGCGTCATCGGAATCGGATACCCGGCGGAGGCCAAGTCTCCCCACGCTGAGGATACCCTGGTACAAGAACACGATCTTCGCCAGCCAGCCGACGGATCGGGTGGTGGTTTCGGTCCGTTCGGATCTGGCGGCGGAGTCGTTGGCGAGGTTCACGCTGGTCGGGGACATTCGGTCCGGGGAGAAG
>JBFFDD010000339.1:0-2049 GCA_041559575.1 bacterium | reverse complement strand
TCATGCTCTCGGCCAGCTCCCGCCGGATATAGACGAATCCGAGTCCGTAGAAGGCCAGCAGAGACTTCTGGGTGCCCAGTGCGAGGGCGTCCACCCCCAATGCTCCGACATCGGTTCGTATGGATCCCACCGACTGGGCCGAGTCGATGAGGGTGAGGACCCCCCTCGAAGCGGCCTCCCGGGCCAACGTTTCCAGGTCGGTGATGAACCCGGGGGCAAAGGTGACGTGGGAGGCCGTGACCAGGCGGGTTCGGTCGTCCATGGCCTCCACCAGCTGTGGAACGGGGATGTGTCCGCTGTCCGGGAGCACCTCCCTGACTTCCACTCCCTTCGTCTGCCTCAGATTGTACCAGAGGAATACGTTATTGGGATGCTCCAGCTCCGGGCACAGCACCACGTTGTCCCCAGGGCTCCAATCCAGGCTGGCCGCGAAGAGGTTCAACCCCTCGGAGACATTCTTGGTGATGGCGATCTCCTCGCGAGAGGCGTTGATGAGCCGTGCCACCTGTCCTCGGACACGTTCAGCCTGGTCGTGAAGCTCTTCCTTCACGACCCGGCCCATGACCCTCTTGTCCAGGTGAGCCATAGCTGCTTCCCTGGATGGCGAGGGCATGAGGCTGTTCAGCGAGACGTTCAGGTATACCTGGTCGGCGGTGCCGGGAAACAGCTCCCGGGCTTTGGTGATGTCCCTCGCTTCGTGCATCTCGGCGGTGTTCTCGTTCAAGCGGGTTCGGTCCGAGGCTGTCCCCGGGCTTCGGAGTGGGACACGATGGCGGTACCCACCATGTCGCCCATGACGTTGATGGTGGTGTTCCCCATGTCCACCAGCCGGTAGATGCCTCCCACGATTACCGCGATTTCGAGGGGGAGGCTGAAGGCCTGGACGAAGATGAGCGCGATGACCAGACCGCCTCCGGGTATCCCGCCCGATCCTTCGGACAAGAGGAGGCCGACCAGGAGGATGGTGACCATCTGGGGAAGAGAGAAGGTGACCCCGGCCGCTTGGGCGGTGAAGATCAGCACCGCCGAGAGCATGATGGAGGTGCCGTCCTTATTGATTTGGGCGCCCAAGGGGAGGGTGAAGGAGTAGACCGATCTGGGAAGCCGGATCTTCTCGGCCATCTCCAGCGCGACCGAAAGTGAGGCCAGGCTGGAGGTCGTCGCCACGGTGGTCGCCCACAGCGGTCCGGTTCCTTTCAGGAAGGTCCACGGCCGACGATCCGTTAGGAGAACGAGAAGGACCATGTAGACCCCGAACATGAGTAGCTGGGTTCCCCAAATCCCCAGGAGGAACCGGGCCATTGGCCCGAAAAGCTCCGCGCCGTAACGTCCGACCGTCACGGCCATGAGGGCTCCGATGCCAAAGGGGGCGACCCAGAGGATCAGGTCCACCAGCCTCCTGAAGAGCTCGGCCACGGCGGCATAAAGATCCCTGAGAAGGTCACGGGACCTTGGCGGAAGGAACAGAGTGGTAATCCCGAGAAGGACCGCAACCACCACGAGCTGGGCCACGTTTCCCTGGGAAAAAGCCTGGAAGACATTCGTGGGCACGAGCTCCAGGAGGAGGTCGGCGACCGCCGGTACGGATCCGATGGTTTCGTCCACCGGCTCCGTGAGGGTCATGCCTACTCCGGGCCGAACCAGGTGCATGGCCGTGAGCCCGAGGGAGAGGGCGGTGGCGGTGGTCACCAGGTAGTAACCCACGATCTTCACCGAGAGGCGACCGAAGGTGCGCAGGTCGGTCAGGGCTGTGAGGCCGGCGAGGAGGTTGAAGAATACCAGGGGGATGGCGGCCATCATCAGGAGACGGATGAAGAAATCCCCCAGCGGTTCCACCACCGCGGCTCGGGCACCGAACAAGGCACCGATGGCGGCACCGACGACCATTCCGATGAGGATCCGCGTTCCCAAACCCAGACCCGATGTCCTCCCGGCGCCCTTCTCGGCCCCGGACGGGTTCTCGGGGTCGGCTTTCCCCGTTGACGTGCCGTGCCCGTTGGTCACGAACCCCCCACGGAAAACCCGATGTCCTCGAGGTGCTCCAGGGTC
>JBFFDD010000338.1:0-2054 GCA_041559575.1 bacterium | reverse complement strand
GGTGAAGGGGATCATGGGAACGATCCCTGACCACAGGGCTTCCCGCCACTGTCTGCCCTCCTGATCCAGAGAAAGGGAATCCAGGAGGTAGAGACTGACCTCCCCATAAATATCCACAGTAACGCGTTGTCCGTCCTCCTGTTGCCGGGCCATCAGCGAACTTGACAATTCAGGCGCCTTTTCCTGGGCTATGCGGAATTCCCTTTCCCCCTCTTCGAGTTGAAGATTCTCCCTGAGTGCCTGGCTCAGATTATAGTGGATGCGCGGATCGTCATCGTACCTCAGTGCCTGTCTGTAGTGTTCGATGGAGGTATCGACGCGTCCGGTCTGTACCAGAATGTTGCCAAGGTTATTGATGATCGCAGGTGAGTCCGGGGATATCTCCATGGCCTTGAGAAGATACGATTCCGCCTCACGCATCCGCCCGGATCTCTTTAAAACGACACCCAGTGCGGAAAGGACCTGGCTGTTTTCAGGCTCTTTCACACGCAATTTATGGAGGTCCTCCAGAGTTTTTGCCCCTTCGCCACCTCTTTCCGCCATGTAGATAAGGTTAGGGCGGGATTGCGAGTAGTATGTTTCGCTGAGAGCCAGGACGTGGATCAGAAGCGGCAAAGCCGACAGGAAGAGGAGTGCAAGGCCGACGGCGATCCTCTCCCGATTCGTAAGGTGCAGCATCATGACCAGGGCGACAAACAGGACCCAGATGACAACCGGCATTCCGAAAAAAACCGCTGCAACCAGCACGATGGGAACAGCAGTGAGCCACAGCCATTGAGGGATCTTAATAATATGGGAAAGATCGTGGGCCATTCTCGGAATTACCCTGGGAGTAAAGAGCAGTATCGTCAGGATGGATGAGATCGTCATCGCCACCAGGAGCCAGAGTGCCACCCCCAGCCCCCATGGGAAACAGGAGCGAAAATCCCTGAAAAAGGTTCCCCACCCTTCCAGGAGGGCATCCAGGGAAGAGAGCGCTCTCAGCTGGTTCTGTCTCCAGATAGTGCGGGCCCTTTGAAAATGCGGTTCCGGGTCATCCGGGGCAAATTCCCCGGCATAAGAGATAATCTTGAGGGCGTCCTCGTATCGGCCCTGTTTCCTGGCCGAAGATGCCTCGACCAGGAGTGCAGCGGCGGGGTTGAATAGATTAGGGATCCCCCTTTTTCTTTTGTGTGCGAGAACCTTTTCAAGGCGCTTCTCCGCTTCACTGAAATTACCGCGAAGGACGTTCTGGCGGTAGGCATACCAATCATCCTCCCAGGATGCACGCCATATCTGGGGTGGCGCACCTCCCTGGGTGACCTGGGCCGAGGTATCCGACTCAGGCGCTTCTATGGCCAGAACCTCGGAAAGGGGGAAATCAACGGTCACTTCACTGACCTCAATGGCCAGTGCGGGGTTGACTGAAAAAGCCGAACCTACAAACAGGGAAAAGACAAGGATCTTGAATTTGGTCATTAGTTTGAGGATCCTAGTCTTTCTTTTTAAGGGCATCGAGGTACTTCCACTTCAGTTCGGCCGAGGCGTTCTCCAGAAGCTTACCCTCCTCCTCGGAAAGGTTGCCCTTTGTTTTCTCCCGGATGATGTCGATGATGTCGATGGTCTGTTGGGCGGAAGTGAGGTTGGGGTCCATTTTCCCCGTCATGGGGTCTTCCATATCGCCTAATTGAATAAGTGCCGAACTAAACAGTGAAAAAACAAATGTTGAAAAGTCAACCTTGAGGGCATCGCCGGGATCACCGGTTTTTGACGGTTCTGAAACCTCTCCCTCCTCAGCACTCGATCCAGCTTCAGATCCCGAAGGTTTTTTCCCCTTTCCTTCGGATCCGGCTGATGTACGACGGTCCTCAACCTTGAAATCATTTTCCTTTTTCTCATCGTCTGTCATGGATGGGCTCCTTTACCTCCGGCAAATGATCGTACTGGATGGTAAACAGACTCACCATATCCAGGAGAAATGCCGTTTCCCCGAATTTCCGTTCCTGAGTACGTTCTTCACCCGTTGAAATATAGCAATTTCGCCTATCAGGTGGCAAGGGGGGGGAAAGCGGTAT
>JBFFDD010000337.1:0-2064 GCA_041559575.1 bacterium | reverse complement strand
CCTAGAACCTAGAACCTAGAACCTAGAACCTAGAACCTAGAACCTGAACTCCCCCTCTGCGATCTCTGTGGTTAAAGCAGTTTGACCCGAAACCCGAAACTATTTTAATGATGATTCAAAGCATCGTCGAAACCGTCCACGAGAAGCTCGTCGCTCTCGGAGTTGAGCGAGGTGATCATATTCTGCTCGCCTTTTCCGGCGGTCCCGATTCATTCGCTCTCCTGGACATCCTCAGGGACCTGGAGGGGAAGGCGTTCATCGGGCTGACGGCCGCCCATCTGGATCACGCCGTCAGGGGGAAGGCATCAGAAGCCGACGCCCTTCATGTCAGAACCCTGTGCAGGGAAGGGGGGGTTCCCCTGGTCCTCCACAGGCTCAGTGCCCTCGAGGTGGAAAAGGAGAGAAGGAAGCAGCGTTCCCTGGAAGGGGCCATGAGGGTGCTCAGGTATTCCTTTCTGGAAGGAGCCGCCGAGGAAGCCGGCGCGAGGTGGATCGCCACGGCCCACCACTCCGACGATCAGGTGGAAACCGTACTGTTCAGGGTCCGGAGGGGCATGGATTGGCGATCGCTTACCGGAATTCCCGAGAGGAAAGGCATGGTCATTCGCCCTATGTTAGCCCTGACGAGGAAGGAGATAAGGGATTACTGCCGCAGAAAGGGACTCGAACCCCTCGAGGATGCCACGAACAAAGATCTGAGGTTCGCCAGAAATCGAATAAGACACCTGGTCATCCCGGCCCTGAGGGGTTGTTTTCACTCCGATATCGACCCGCTTGTTCTTCGCCTCGCCGCTGCCGCCGGGGCTCTTGAGAGGGTCGAAGCAAGGATCCTGGAGGTCCTCTTTCCCGATCTGGACTCCAAGGACGGTGAAGGCGGACTGAGAAGGGATGCCCTGGGGAGGATTCCCGCTGCCTTGAGGGAAGGCGTGGTCCAGCGTTACCTCAGGACGATGATCTCCTCCCACGCCAAAGCAACCTTGATCAGGGACGTGACGGACATGCTCGTAGAGGAGGGGGATGGGAGGGTCAGGATACCGGGCGGCAGGGAGCTTGTGATAAACAGTCAAGGTGTTCTCCCGGTCTCCGGTGAACAGCCTCCCGCGCCTTTCGTGATGGAGCGTAACTGGCCCGTTCCGGGCAGAATCGAGGTTTCCGAACTGGGGTTTTCACTGACTGCCGAAATAAAGGTGTACGATGGAATTTCCGCTTTTCCCCGGGGCCGGTCCTGCATGGTCAGGAAAAATGCCGTCAGGGCCCCCCTGGTCGTCCGTACGCGCCGGCCGGGGGACAGGATTCGGGTCCTGGGCATGGAGGACACCAAAAGCCTGAAGCGATATTTCATCGACCGAAAGGTTCCCAGGGAGGAAAGGGACAGGATACCCCTGGTCCTGGATGCTACGGGTGAGATCATCTGGATACCGGGCTATGATGTCTCCGAAAAGGTGCGATTGAGTCCAGGAGTTGTCGAGGAGGCGTATCTGATCAAGATGATGAAAACAGAAAATAGAGAATAGAGATTGGATATTTGACATCAGAAAATTGGATCATTGGAGCATTTAATTCCCCAATTTCCAATCACGCATCTCTCATCTCTAATTTCCAATTTCTATTCTCTAATCCCCCCTTTAGATATTTTGGTTGTTCATTCTGTTAATATGTGATAAGTGTTTAATTTAACTGAAAAAAATAGGGAGATGGCATGCCATTCCTCCCTTTTACCCCCTTTAGGGGGACGAATTGAGGCGGGGGCGCAGAACGATTCACATCCCTGTTCTCCCAGTCCTCTGATGGACAGGAAATAGCGGATCGAGATTGTTGTTAGCTATTCTCCGTCCTGAAGAGTGCGCAGGAACCGGTTTTTGGAGGTTCCTCATATTGATCACGGAGGTATCAGTTTGTGAACAACATCTACAGACATCTGTCCCTGTGGATCGTCATCGCCCTGGTGATGATCCTGCTGTACAATCTCTTCTCCGTGCGGCCGCAGCCGTTGACGGAACTGGTGTACAGCGATTTCCTCGAAAGGGTCGAGGCGGGCGGTGTGGACGAGGTTCTCCTCAAGGG
>JBFFDD010000336.1:0-2071 GCA_041559575.1 bacterium | reverse complement strand
CGAGCTTTGCTGGCGTCAGCCCCGGTAGGCCATGAGTGGTTTCAGGTCTGTTACGATCTCGATCCCGGCAACCTTCGGGTGCCTGTTATCCTGGCTGGACACAGATGAGAGAAGTTGGATCGCGGAGATCTCCAATCCCCAGGATCGGTTAAATCAGGAGCTTCGGTGAGGAGATAATGGGGTCGGAGCCAATTATGCGTCCCCGGGATATGGTCAAGTAAACGGAAGATGCCTGGCAGCAGGTCCTCATCTGGAGGGAAGTGAATGGACACGGAGAAGAAGACGGTTCTGGTGGTGGAGGATAAGGCGTCCCTAACCCAGATGCTCAAGTTCCTGTTTCTGTCCAAGGGCCTAAGCGTTCAGATCGCCTTCAACGGTGAAGAGGCCCTTGAGAAGGCGCGCTCTCTTCACCCGAACCTCATCCTCCTGGACATCATGATGCCCAGGATGGATGGTTTCGAGGTTTTGGAAAAACTGCGGGAGCAGGATGACACATCCGGGATCCCGGTTATCATGCTGACGGCCAGAAAGAGCCGTGAAGATATGACCCGCGCCAAGGACCTGGGCGCGGTGGAATATATTACAAAACCCTTCAAGGCTGTGGAGGTGGTGGACAAGGTCCTCCGTCATCTCAACTGATCTTGCTGCCCATCACCTCTCCGGTACTGAGCAGGAGCATGAAAACCCCCCTCAGATGGATCCTGTCAAGCATCCGCCGGAAGGCCATCATGGGCCTTCTGATTGTCCTCCTTTCAGCTGTCTTTCTCATCGGTCTGTCCATCGTCAGCCAGGCCCGGCGCCTGATCATGGTCGAGGTGGAGCGCAGGGCTGCATCCGTGGCCCTCTTTGTGGGCAATAACCTCGCTGCCACGACGCCGTCACCGGAAGATGTCGACGGGATGGCCAGGCTGATGGACAGCATCTGCGCCGACCCCAGCGTCCTGTATGCCAACGTACTGCAGGACAACGGGGCCGTACTGGCCTCCAGCTGCTCCAGGCCGGAACTGAAGCAGAGACGGACGCTCCCCTTAAGCGAGATCTACAATCTGCCGGCCGGGGAAGAGAGGTTCCACGTCTATGACGATATCCTCGAGGTCTACCGCAAGGTGGTCCTCACGGACAGGGACCATGTGTTGCTCCTCCTTCTCGGTTTTGACATCTCGGACGTGAAGGTGGTGGTGTCCAAGATCACCCGGCTCATCGCCTTTAATGCCCTGGTTGTGTACGTCTTCGGGCTCCTGGTTCTCATCGTGGCCGTCAACCGGTTCACCGAGCCCCTCGAGAACCTCACCGAGGGGATCAGGGATGTCGGGTCAGGCGGTTCCCCCGAGCCGATCCCCATTCAGGGGTACGACGAGGTGGCCTCCCTGACCACGGCGTTCAACCAGATGATCACCGATCTTGACAGGTCGCGGGGCGAGGTGGAACGGTACCAGAAGCACCTGGAGAAGATGGTCACCGAGCGGACGGAAGCCCTCAACCGGGCCAACGATGAGCTCCTCCAGATCAATATCTCACTGAAGGAGGCGAACGAGAAGCTCCTGGAACTGGACAAGCTGAAATCGAACTTCCTGGGCATCGCCACCCACGAGCTGAAGACCCCGCTGTCCGTCGTCGAGGGTTACCTGGATTCTCTGGTGGATGGATTCGCCGGCGAGTTGACCGAACCCCAGCACGGGGTAATCCATGAGACCCTGCTTTCCTGCCGGCGCATGGGGGCCCTCATCAGCGACATGCTCGATCTGACCAAGATCGAGGCGGGCAAGATGCCCATCGAGCGGCACAGGCTGGCCGTCATCAAGGTGGTCGAGCGGGTAGTGGGACAGATGATCCCCCTCATCCAGAAGAAGAAGCTGACCCTGGATATCGACGAGCGTAATATGGATGCCGTCGCCTTCTTCGATGAGGACCGGATCATCCAGGTTCTGGTGAACCTCATCGGCAACGCGGTGAAGTTCACGCCGGAAGGGGGGACGATCACGGTGTCTGCCGAGCCTCAGGGGGAGGGGGAGGAGGCCTCCGTCGCCATCGATGTGAGTGACACGGGGATCGGCATCAGCAAGGACGACCT
>JBFFDD010000335.1:0-2083 GCA_041559575.1 bacterium | reverse complement strand
GACGATCCCGGCCGTCCCGTTTCCCGAATCGACCACCATCCGGATGGGGTGCGCCAGGCGGTGCTGAAGGACCGGGATGTCCTCGAAATGGGCGACCATCTCATCCCTGTACAGCGCCACGATGTCGACCTTGTCGTCGGGCTCGATATCGAGGTTGGGGTCGAAGGCCGGCGCGCCCTCTGTATCCCGGCCCAGGCCGGATATCTCTTCCGAATGAAGGGTCTGCTTTCCTATTCCCAGCTTGAACCCGTTGTCACCTGGCGGGTTGTGGCTGGCGGTGATCATGGCGAAGCCGTCCGGGTCAAGGCGAAACGCCGAGTAATAGACGAGGGGCGTCGGGCACAGACCAATGTCGATAACCCGGCATCCGGATCTCTTCAGGCCGGCGGCGAAGGCCTTTTTGAGGGGGGGCGAATGAAGACGGGCGTCCATGCCCACCGTCACGGATGGCTCGGGTTTGCCGGATCGCGACCCGACCAGACTCCCGAAGGCCCAGCCGATCCCGAATGCGAGTTCCTCGGTGACCTCGTCACCGTACACGCCCCGGATGTCGTAGGCCCGGAAGACGTGGGAGGGGAAGTTTTTCATGATTGAAAACTCCTTTTGTTACAGAGTATTGGATCATTGGAGATTTGAGCATTGGAACATCCAGCCAGATTGTTTAAATTTCCACTTTTCAATCTCTAATTTCTAGTTTCTCCCATACATGTCCTCGTACCGGACGATGTCATCCTCGCTGATCACCTTCCCCTGCTGCACCTCGATAAGAACGAGTTCTTCCGAACCCTGATTTTCCAGGCGGTGTTTCTGTCCCTGGGGGATAAAGGTCCTGTCGTTAACACCAAGCTCAACGACTTCCTCTCCCACCGTCGCCAGGGCTGTTCCCCTTACCACAACCCAGTGTTCGCTGCGGTGCTCATGGCTCTGCAGGCTCAGCTTCTGTCCGGGGTCCACGATGATCCGCTTGACGAGGAATCCCGGCTCGGACAGGAGGTTGGTGTAATTACCCCACGGTTTGCTTACGGTTTGATGGTCGATATGTTCCTTTCGGCCCGCTTCCTCCAGGTGGTCCACCAGCTTCCGGACATCCTGCGATCGGCCCTTGGCGCACACCAGGACGGCATCGCTGGTATCGATGGCGATGATGTCCCTGACCCCGATGGCGGCCATAAGTCTCTCGGTGGACATCAGGAAGGACCCATCGGAGTCCAGGCTGACGACCTCGCCCCGGATGATGTTGCCTCGTTCGTCCCTTTCGGCCATCTCGTAGATGGAATCCCAGCTCCCGACATCGTTCCATCCCATCTCCACCGGGAGGACGGCCGCCCTGTCGGTGTTCTCCATTATGCCGTAATCGATGGACACCGGCTCGATCTGATCGTAGACCTCAGGCAGGTTGTCCAGGGTTTCCATGTCCAGCTTATCCAGGGTGTTCATGAGGTCGGGAAGCAGGCGCCTCCCCTCCTGGATCATGGCAGCGGCGGAAAAGAGGAAAATTCCGCTGTTCCAGGAGTACCGCTCATCCCGGTAGATCTTCTCAGCCCTCTCCCTGTCAGGCTTCTCCTCGAAGCGCTCCACCCTGAAGACCTTTCCCTCCCGGGATCCGGCCAGGATATATCCGTATCCCGTCTCCGCACGGGTGGGAACGATCCCGTAGGTGACGATATATCCCTGCCGGGCCGCTTCCATGGACCGGTCGACAGCCTCGACAAAAGCATCGGGGTCGCCGATCACGTGGTCTGAAGGTGTGGCAATGACGAGAGCCTCCGGGTCCCTCCGGGCGATGATCATCGCCCCAAGGAGGATGGCCGGTGCCGTGTTCCTTCCCACGGGTTCGCCGACAAAGACGCACTCTTCGGATTCATCCCTGAGAAACTGTCCCGCCTGTCTCCTGACCTCGGCAAGGAATTCCAGCGAGGAAACGAAGACCATCCTCTCAGGGGGGATTCGGGATCGAAGCCTTTCGATGGTGTCCTGAAGGAGGGTTGTGTCCCCTTTCCCGGTGATGTTGAGGAGCTGTTTGGGGGATCTCTGCCGGCTCATGGGCCACAGGCGGGTACCGGACCCGCCGGACAGAATAATG
>JBFFDD010000334.1:0-2096 GCA_041559575.1 bacterium | reverse complement strand
GCCTGGTCCCGATATTTCTTCACCAGGGAGTCGGCCCTCAGCTCAATCACGGACCTGTCTCCCCCGATATGATGCGGGCACGGACAGGACCTTCAAACCTGGCCTGGCCCGAATCAATTTCATATATGATCCTGATAGCGCTGATACTGTTTCCGGCCCTTTCCAGATGTGGCGAATCCTCAAGTTCGATCACTCCCTTCCTCATATCAAAAAGGGCCTTTCCCGCCTCCAGCCGATCCCCTGAACGGGACACCACGACGTCTCCTGTCGCCTCACCTCTAACCACATCGCCATTGCCCGCCTCGTCCGTGAAGAGGATAAGGGTTCTGCATGTCATTTCGGCTCCTTCGTACTCGAGATTGACCTCTCCCTCGAACCGGATCTCACCGGTGACCTCTTCGATGACGAGGTTCTGGGCCCGGACATTGATCTCCTTCAATGATGCTGCATGGCCATGCATGACCGGGAGGATCTGTAAGCCCATCAAAACCAATACAAGTGCCGTGAGAAATATTTTATCGATTCCTCTCATCCAGTCTCCACACGGATCGAATGTCGCCGTTTACGGTTGTCTGTTGGGCGGGAATGGAGTAGCGGAGACTCCTGGCTTTGATGTTCAGCCCACGGCTCTGAATTTCCACCCCTCCCTTGGATGTGATTGTCGAATCCTCTCCGCTCCATACGATCGCCGGTGCTCTGAAAATGTATCCATATCCGGTCCGCACCGTCACACCACCTTCCAGCGAAAGTGTCTTCCGGTCGGATATGTAACGACCCCTCTTACCCTTGACATCAACCAATGCGATCTGGTCCTTGACGAGCTGTGCCTTGACGTCCTCAAGGACTGCCACCGTTTCAACATCATAGAAGGCCTCCGTGGCCAGGATCACCCAACGGCCTGTCTCGCCCTCCTGGATAACACTGAAACCTTTGATCTTGACATCCGGCGGCAAAGCCGCCGATGACAGAGGCAGCAGCGTCAGAAGGAACAGCACAAGCAGTGCCAGAAAACCTCCCGAACGATGGACGTGGGCGTTCCCTCCATTCATGGCAAGGAGCCTAACACAATACAAGAGCAAATGGAAGAAAATGGCGTGGAAGTTGCATAAATTTCAAAAAAGAAACCCGATCAACGCCTGGGATCCCGGATAGAAATTTGAAAGTGATAGATGGAAATTGGAAAGGGAAATGGGGGGGAAATCTGTGTCAGGCGTCGGAGATCCTGTGTCCGGATCCTCAACTTGAAGCTAAGTTCTCATCTTCTCTAACACGTCCTCCGCGGTCATGCTTTTTCCGCTGAATTCTGATTACCGGATACTGAATCCAGTTTATTTCAAATACCTCTCCATCAAACCTTTCCATAGTCCCTTGGCCTTGAGGATAAAAACGATCAGCTCCCTGGCAGCCCCCATCCCCCCAGAGGCATTGGTGATGTAATCGGCTATTTCCCGGACCTCCTCCGGAGCATCGCCCACAGAACACCCTAATCCGACCTGGACGATCACCGGGATATCGACCACATCGTCACCGAGGTAAGCCACCTGAGCAGCATTCAGGTCTGTCGCTGAGAGTAACCTGTTGAGGGAAGCCACCTTGTCCTTGGCCCCCTGATAGACGTGCTCAATGCCCAGTTCCGCGGCCCGCAGGTCTACCATCGGGCTGCTGCGGCCGGTTATGAGAGCAATGCGGACTCCAGCCCGATGGGCCATCTTGATGGCATGCCCGTCGCGAACGTGAAAATATTTGATCTCATTTCCCGCCGAATCGTATCCGATCCTGCCGTCGGTCAGAACACCATCGACATCGAAGGCGATGAGTTCGATCTCTTTTGCCTTCCCAAGCAGGTTTTCATTAAGGTTAGACAAGATCTATTTCTCCCCAAATGCGATCAAGGATTTTCGCATCGCAGGAATAGCGTCCCTGATAAATGTTCCCACGTGTCGGATCTTCTCCCGTCCGGTCCTGTAACGTTTCGATCTCAGGTAATAGGCATCGATGTTTCTGAACCCAGCCTCTGTCAGTAAGATTTTCAACTCATTCAACGTGAACTCTCTGTTATGGCGATCCGGGAAAAATGACATTCCCTTGTATTGGAT
>JBFFDD010000333.1:0-2129 GCA_041559575.1 bacterium | reverse complement strand
AGCGACCGCCATGGGGCCCCACCACTGGGAGGATTCGCCCCCAATGTTCCAAGCCAACTTCCGAAAATCGATGCTGACCCCCGTAGCCATGGGAAGAAGTCCCAGGATGGTGGTAATGGCCGTCAACATGACCGGTCGAAACCGGATGAGCCCGGTCTGCACCAGGGCTTCCCGGTAGGGAAGTCCCTTTCGGATGAGCTGATTGTAGTAGTCGATCAGGACAATGGTGTTGTTCACCACGACCCCGGCGAGGCTGATAACCCCCACACCGGTCATGATGATGCCAAAGGCCATGCCGGTAACCAGGAGTCCGGAGAAGACACCGATCAATGACAGCAGAACCGAGGTCAGGATGATGAAGGGGGTCGTGAAGGAGTTGAACTGGGTGACGAGGACCAGGAAGATGATGAAGAGGGCGGCCACGAAGGCCTTGCTCAGGAATGACTTGGCCTTTGCCTCCTCCTGTTGTTCGCCAGTGAAGCGGTAGGTGTAGCCGCGCGGCCAGTCGAGATTGACCATGCGAGCCTTGATGTCCCGAATGACGTCATTGGCTAATCGCCCCGAGACATCGCCCGAAACGGTGACCAACCGCTTCTGGTCCAGCCGCATGATAGCACCTACGCCGCTCGACGGGGAGACATTGGCCACGCTGGTCAGGGGAACGGGTTCACCCTTGGGGCCCGAGATGGTGATTCGCTTGAGGCTTTCCAGGGAGCGCCGATCTTTTTCCGGCAGGCGCGCCAGGATGTCATACTCGTCCTTGCCCTGGCGAAATACCCCAACCTTGACGCCATTGACCGCCGCCTTAATGGTGTAGGCGATGATAAGGGTATCGAGGCCGAGAAGGGCGGCCTTCTCCTTGTCCACGCGTACCCTGATCTCCGGCTTTCCCTTGACGAAGTTGTCCTTTACGTCGACCAGCCCTGGGATGTCCTCGATCTCCCTCCTCACACGAGCGGCGAGATCACCCAGGACCCTGAGGTCCCTTCCCGATATCTCGAGGTTCACCGGGGGCCCGGTGGGTGGGCCTTCCTCTTCCTTTTCCACTTGAACCTCAGCTCCCTTGATGGTCGCGAGCACCCTGCGCCGAATTTCCTTGACGATCTCGGAGGAAGGACGGGATCGATCGTGGAAGTCCTTGAAGTCCAACGCGACACGGCTCAGGTGCGTACCGGTTCCGCCCTGAGAAAAAGGGTCACCTCCAACCGAGCCGATATTGGAGATGACATAGCGTATATCCTCAAACGGTGAGACCAATTTCTCTACCTGGGCCACCAGCCTGTCCGATGCATCGAGGTTGGTTCCCTCCGGGGCCTTGATGAATACGTAGGCACGTCGAGGCTCCACGTCGGGAAAGAACTCCGTGCCCTTACCGAAGAGGGCAAAGGCGGTAATCGAACCCACCAGAAGGACAAAGGCAATCAAAACCACGATCAGACGGTGGTCAAGCGCCCAGTTGAGAAGCCTGAGGTAGATGCGCTTCACCAGCGGCAGTCGCCCTGGATTGTCGCCCTTTGGCCCCTCGGACGGAACCGATTGGTAACGGGCCGACAGGACCGGATTGATGACCAGGCCCACGAAGAGAGAGGAGCTCAGGGCAAATATCAGGGTCAGGGGGAGAAAATGCATGAACTCGCCCATAATGCCCGGCCAGAAGAGCACAGGAAAGAAAGCTCCCAGGGTGGTCAGGGTTGATGTAATAACCGGCCAGGCCACCTCGTTGGTCGCCGCCCGGGCGGCTGCAACTCGGGGTTCACCCACCAGCATGTGACGGTAGATGTTCTCCACAATGACGATGCCGTTGTCTACCAGCATGCCCAAAGCCAGGATCAGGGAAAAGAGAACAACCATGTTCAAGGTAATGTCTGCCCCAGTCAGGAACAGAAAGGTCATCAACATGGAGTAAGGGATGGCCAGGGAGACGAAGACGGCCGAGCGTCCGCCGATGAAGATGAAGATAACGGTCAGAACCAGGATCAGACCTGAGATAATGTTGTTCTCGAGATCGGCCACCAGGAGATTGACATCCTTGGACATGTCCGAGGTCAGATCAATCTTCAGGGCCGGGGGCAACACGGGGCGCATCTCGTCGACGGCGCGCTTGACTTCGTCGACCACCTCGAGAATGT
>JBFFDD010000332.1:0-2130 GCA_041559575.1 bacterium | reverse complement strand
GGTTTCTGGATATTCATAATTGTCCAGCCGGAGTGAACACATGTCAAGATGTACGTTGCCGTCAATTATAAAAGCTAGCAAAAAGTGATAATATTGGATTAATTATTGAGGAAAATAAAAGTGAGATCGATCAGGGAGGCAGCCGATGGCCAAGGTTTACGATTCCATGGGGGAGATGGAAGTTCCGGAGGAGGCTTACTTCGGAGCTTCGACTCAGCGTGCCGTGGAAAATTTTCCCATATCCGGGTACACCATGCCGGTCAGTGTTATCCGGAGCCTGGCTCTTATTAAAGCAGCCGCTTCCAGTGTCAATCACGAGCTTGGCCTGCTCGACATGGAAATTGCCGAGGCTGTCGGGAGGGCGGCGGAAGAGATCGTCCAGGGGCGTTTCGCCGACCAGTTTCCGGTGGATGTGTTCCAGACCGGTTCCGGGACATCCACCAACATGAACATGAACGAGGTCATCGCGGCAAGGGCCAACGAACTTCTGGGCGCGGTGAAACAGGGGCGTTCGCCGGTCCACCCCAACGACCACGTCAACCTGGGCCAATCGAGCAACGATGTCATCCCCACGGCTTTGCACATAGCCTCAAGGCTCCAGGTGCAGGAACTGCTGCTGCCGGCCCTCAAGGACCTGCAGGCAGCCCTGGAAAAAAAGGCGGATGAGTTCGCAGGTCTTGTCAAACTGGGGCGGACTCACATGCAGGACGCGGTCCCCGTGACCCTGGGCCAGGAGTTTTCGGGCTGGGCCGCGCAGGTCGCGCACGGGTTGGAGGCTGTTAAAAGATGCCTTCCGGATCTCGAGGAACTGGCCCTTGGCGGGACAGCTGTAGGAACTGGCCTGAATGCCCATCCGGAATTCGCTGACAGGGCAGCATCGTTTCTGTCTGCGAATACCGGCGTCGCTTTCCGGATCACATCCAACAGGTTTGCTTCCCAGGGAGGCAAGGAGGCCCTTTCCGGGCTGATGAAGGCCCTTGCCCTCTATGCTTCGTCTCTGGTGAAGATATCCTCGGACCTGCGCCTGCTGGCATCAGGGCCGCGCGGGGGTATCAGCGAGATCATCCTGCCCTCCCTGCAGCCCGGTTCCTCCCTCATGCCGGGCAAGGTTAACCCGGTGCTTCTCGAGTCCGCGATCCAGGTCGGCATGAAGGTCATGGGCAACGACGTGGTGGTGACGGCGGCTAATGCTTCGGGCGTCCTTGAGCTGAACGTGGCCATGCCCCTCATCGGATACGTGATCGCCGAATCCATTATTCTCCTTTCCAACACCAGCCGCCTGCTGGCGGAAAAATATGTCAGTCAGATCAAGGCCGATCCGCAGCGGTGTGCCGAGCTGCTGGAGGGGAGCCTGGCACTGGTAACGCCCCTGGTTGAGAGGTTCGGATACGACCGTGCCGCAGAGCTTGCCAGGGAAGCCCTTGAAAAAGGAAGGACTATCCGGGAGCTGGTAAAAGAGAAGGGGATCCTGACGGACGAGGAGATGGAGGAAATTCTGGACCCAGGCAAGATGGTATGAGGACATCTTGCCGGGATCAAGGGATCCAAAATCCAAGGTCCAAGATCCAAGGTTAATAACCGGGTGTCAAAAAAAAAGCTCTATTTAGATAACAGCCTTCCCTTGGATTTTGGATTTTAGATCTTGGATTAGAAAAATTCTCAGGCCGCCTGCCATGGTCTGGCGTAACTGGAGAAACAAGATGAATAAAAAGAGTAATTTACCCTTTAACCCAAGGGGTCAGATCAAGGTAGGCGGAGAGAATTTTTCGATCTTCCGCCTCGACTCCCTGGAAAAAGAGGGGCTGTGCAATCCCCAGGCGCTGCCCCGGTCCATCCGGATCCTCCTTGAGAACCTTCTCAGGAACGCGGCCCTGGGAAGGGGTTCTTTCGATGAGCTTCAGAGCCTTGTCTGCTGGAGCCCTGACCTGCAGGATCCCGCTGTCATACCGTTCATGCCCGGCAGGGTCGTTCTCCAGGATTTTACCGGCGTGCCAGCCCTGGTGGACCTTGCGGCCATGAGATCGGCCATGGCCAGGGGGGGCGGCGACCCCGGGCGTATTAACCCGCAGGTCCCCGCTGACCTGGTCATCGACCATTCGGTCCAGGTGGACCGCTTCGGAACGGCGGACT
>JBFFDD010000331.1:0-2150 GCA_041559575.1 bacterium | reverse complement strand
TAGAAAAAAGAAAATAGAGACTTAAAAAATCGACTGTGGTTTTAGTCTCTATTTTCCATAATCCATTCTCATTTGCCCCCCTGAGTGTCTCCGCCTGGGACTTTACCCCATGCCCCCTGCTCCCGCCTCCCTCATACCGATCTTTCCTTTTTCCATACAAGTAGTTTTAGGTAGTATTTAGTAATATTTTTATTGAATACCCCCCCATCCATGCCTTAGAATTTACGTTCGAGGAGGATCCTGATGACAGCTGACCAACGTTTACTGGATACCCAGCAGGTCGCCTCTTATCTGGGTGTTCACGAAAAGCAGGTCTACACCCTCATCCACGACCGCGGTCTGCCGGCGACGAAGATCACCGGAAAATGGCTCTTCCCCGTCCACCTGGTGGATCGTTGGCTGGAATCGGCAGTCATCAACATGCCCGAGGAGCTCCCCTTCCTCCAGGTGACGAGGCAACTCCTTCTCATCGCCGGCAGTGATGATCCCCTCTTTGTGAGGGCCCTTGCCCTTTTCCGGAGACTGAACCCGGTTATCCTCACTCTCCAGTCCAGGACCGGCAGCACGGATGGCCTGCTGGCCCTGGGAAAGGGTCTCGTGCACATGGCGTGCGCACACCTGGTGGACGAGCACGGCGGCTACTCACCGTCCACTATCCAGGAGATCGCGGGAAAGGACGTGGCCGTGGTCACCTTCGCAGCCAGGAACCAGGGAGTGGTCCTTCGCAAGGACGAGGCCTCCCGGATCCGGACTTTCACCGAAGCCCTGGAAGGGGATCTGAAGTGGGCCCTGCGGGAGGTGGGGACCGGCACCAGGGCTCTCATGGAGAGGGAACTTGCCAACGCGAACAGGAACCTGAGCGAACTTGCCCATGCCCAGACCACCTGCGACTCTCACATGGATGTCGCCCTCGCCGTTCACTCTCTAAAGGCTGACGCGGGGATTGCCATCGAGGCGGTGGCACGGATGCTGGGACTCGCCTTTATACCCCTGAAGCGGGAACGGTTCGACCTCGTGATCCGGAAGGAGGCGTTCTTCCTGGAGCAGACCCAGGAGTTCCTCTCCTTTCTTCAGGCACCGCAGTTTTCAGCCCTCGCGGAAGAGCTCGGGGGATACGAAACCGGGGAGAGCGGCAGGATAGTGAATTGACCAAAGGACGGGTAGTTCAAGTTTCAAACATGAAATTCTCCCCCTGTTTAATGAGGATACTATGATAAGCGCAGCAAGGTTCATGGCACTGGCACTTCTCGTCACTCTCATGGCCATGCCCGGGGCCCGGGCCGCTGAGAGGCTGAAGCTCTCCTCAACCACCAGCACAGACAACACGGGGCTTCTTGCCTACCTGCTGCCCATTTTTGAAGGCAAGTCCGGGATCAGGGTCGATGTCATTGCCGTTGGCACCGGCAAGGCACTCAAGCTTGCCGAAAACGGCGATGTGGATGTGACCCTTGTCCACGCACCTGCCAGGGAGATCAAGTTCGTCCAGGACGGCCACGGCGTCAACCGCCGGGAAGTGATGGCCAACTACTTCATTATCGTGGGCCCTGAGGGCGATCCCGCCGGGGTCAAAAACACTAACAGCGCCGAGGAGGCTTTCAGAAGGATCGCCGAAAGCGGGGCGGTTTTCGTTTCCAGGGGCGACGATTCCGGGACCCACGTAAAGGAGAGGTGCATATGGAAGGCCGCACTGGGTGTCCTGCCCGAGGGGAATGCCTGGTACATGGAATCAGGCAAGGGTATGGGCGAGACCCTTACCATCGCCGACGAGAAGCTGGGGTACACCCTGTCCGACTCCGGCAGCTACCTAAAATACTCCGGCAAGGTGGACCTGAAGATGCTCTTCGTCAAACCTTCGGACCTCCTTTACAATCCCTACGGGATCATGGCGGTCAACCCGGGAATACACCCCAACGTGGATTACGAAGGAGCCATGAAACTCATCGATTTCATGGTTTCGCCGGAGGGCCAGAAGATGATCGGGGATTTTACGGACAAGTTCGGGAATAAGCTGTTCTTTCCCCTTGTGGGGAAGGAATAGTGTGATGACACTATTCCTGATCTCAGATCTCAGATCTCAGATCTCAGATCTCAGAAAATTCTTTTGAAAACAGGTATCACAACCACAAGATCTTCTTTGAGATTTGAGATAT
>JBFFDD010000330.1:0-2151 GCA_041559575.1 bacterium | reverse complement strand
AGGGTAACGACTGTACCGGATTCGAGCTGGGCAGTCAGATCAAGAGCCGCCCTGATCGCGGCCCCGCTGGACATACCTGCGAATATGCCTTCTCTTGAAGCCAGGGTTTTTGATGCCTCGTAGGCGTCGTCGTCCTCAACAACGATCTTTTGGTCCAGTTCCTTCGGAACATAGAGGCCAGGCACAATGGCCTCGGACATATTTTTCAGGCCCTGGACCTTGTGCCCCATCACCGGCTCCACTCCAACAATAGAGATGGCAGGATCCTTGCTCTTGAGGAACCTGGAAATACCCATAAGCGTACCCGTGGTTCCCATGCCCGCTACAAAATGGTCAATCTCGCCGACTGTCTGCTCCCATATTTCAGGACCGGTTCCCGTATAATGGGCTCGAATATTATCAGGGTTATTGAACTGATCGGGCATATAATAGGCGTCCGGGTCCTCCTCATGCATACGCCTGGCTTCCATGATGGCGCCGTCCGTCCCATGGCTCTGGGGTGTAAGAATGATCTCTGATCCAAGGGCGGAAAGGACCCTTCTGCGTTCTATACTGACTCCCTCGGACATCGTCAGGACGTTCCTGTAACCCTTGCAGGCAGCCACCAGGGAGATCCCGATTCCCGTGTTCCCTGAAGTAGCCTCAAGGATCGTCATGCCGGGCTTGAGTTCCCCCCGCGCCTCAGCCCCCTCGATCATGGAGAGGGCGATCCGGTCCTTGACCGACCCGCCCGGGTTATTCCCCTCCAGTTTCGCCAGCACCCTGACCTTTGGGTTGGTGTTCATGTGCAATATTTCCACCATCGGTGTGTTCCCGATCGTGTCCAGGATCGTCTTTTGTCCCACGGTTTGGACCCTCCCTTTATTCTCACACACGGACCAATTATTAACGGATCATTTATCCGGTAAATTTCCGCCTGATCCACCTCAGGCAGCGCCCGCTTCGGCATGGTCAAAGACATTGGCCCGCGTTACCTGATCAGCAATTAACAAAAACGGGCCTAATATACAGCAGCACATCCATTAGGGCCAGAGCTGCTATTGATAGGGTCGCAAAAAGTCCATTCGTGGCTTTTTGCGAAGGAATCATTGACCGCGTTCCACAAGGAGATTAAGATTTAAACTTATGGAAGCGGGTATTGAGAACTTCGCCGGGGTTATTATCGAGAACAGGGAAGGGGAGATCCTTCTCCTGAGAAAACTCCAGCAATACGCTTACGCCATTCCCTGGTGCCGCATCATTCCCGGGAAAAACCTTCAGGATTGCATCAGGGAACGGGTTCAGGATCTTACCGGGATATCCATTCACCCTGTTTTTCTGGGTCCCAGCGAGCACATAGAAGGAAATTCACACTTCATCTCCTTCGACCATGTGGCCAGCGTGGACACCAGCAAGCATCACTATGAACGGGAAGATCTCGATTATCTCTGGATCTACCCCCGCGATTTCCACACCATTCCCCTGGTCCCCCTTACGCAGAGGATCCTGGAAAAGTACTGCGAGGAGCACAGCCTTGAGGTGGAGTGATCCCATGAATTTTCAGCTACTGAATACGATTCTCACTCCAAACCGCCTTTTTTCCAAACCCTGCACCCAGCAGCTGTTCGAGTGGCGTCAGCGCAGTGGGTGCATTTTCCACTCAAGGGGTTTTTTGGCTTGACGTAAGATCCCTTGTCACTTCGATAAGCTTCAGAGGGTCAATTTTCGCTCCGCGGATAAACGCTCCCAGGTGCAGGTGCGGCCCGGTGGCGCGGCCGGTGCTTCCAACGGTGCCCAGAACCTGGCCTCTTTTCAACTCCTGCCCCTCCCGAACATCGATCCTGTCCAGGTGGGCATAGATCGTGGACACACCCCAGCCATGATCGACAACTACCGTTTTCCCCATGAGGTAAAAATCTTCCGCCAGAACCACTTTACCACTGTTGGCACCCAATACCCGGGTCCCTCTTGTGCCGGCGATATCCACACCACTGTGTGAGGACCGCGGCTTGCCATTAAGCACTCTACCCGTGCCGAACCTGGTCGTTACGCGGCCATTAACAGGCAGGAGAAATCCCTCTCTCCAGTATCTCTCCCTGCTCCTGGCGGACAGGATATCCCCCAGATTTCTGTTGTCCTCCTGCACCTGTTTTATTCTTTTCCGGGACAGGT
>JBFFDD010000329.1:0-2158 GCA_041559575.1 bacterium | reverse complement strand
CGCCTCCCATGGGTACGCCCTTCTCGTAGCCGATGAAAGCCGGCGCACGGCTGCGCAGGTCATCGTTTGTGAACTCCCAGCCGCCGAAGAACCGCACCGGGATGCGCGGGCCGGTGGTGGCGTAGGTCTCCTTGCGCTCCATGGCGTCGAAGATCGCCGCGCGCGTGTTCTCGGTCGCCCACACACCCTGGTAGCCGGAGGCAACGATCTCATAACCTTCTATGGCGGCGAGTTTCGATTTGATAAAGGGGTGCGATATCCGTGTTGCGGAAGGTTCAACGCTCGTAGATTTCCCGAAAAAGTTCTCCTCCTCAGCCGTGGCCAGGCTGGTATGGCTGTCCGTCGCACCAACCATGCCGAACTTGTAAGGATTGGTGCCGAGCTTCTTCTCGAGGACGAGACCGTTCTTTAGTGCCTCGCGCGCATATTCGCCGTTCAACATTTCGGGCTTCTTGAGGACCGTGAGGTCCAGGTTGCCTTTGTCCCAGGTCTCGTAATCGGCGAACTCGTCGTTCGGCGAAAGGGCCGGGTGCGCTTCCCCGTCACCCTTTATCTGGGTGACTTCGTAGAGCGGTTCCCACATGGCGCGCAGCTCCACATAGTTCTTGTCAACCTTGCCGCCGGCATAGGTATCCACCATGGGGAACATCCAGCCGTTGGAGAGGTTGCCGTTATGGGCCAGTGCAAGGGCCTGGCCACCGGTCTTGTTCTCATAATCCGCCAGCCACTTATAGAGGTCCAGCGGGTCCTGCGAACCCAGGGGCGGCATAGTGGTCAGCGGAATCACCTGGCGCGCGCGGCCCCCGTCGTCCCGCAGGATGACGTTGCGATGGAGATTGTTTCCTTTGGGAACCGATGTCCATTCGAAACCGATCAAGGCCGTGAACCGGCCCGGCTCATTAAAGCGATCAGCCGTCTTGGTGATATCCTCCCAAACCCCGTTGTAGATCTTGGAGCCGGGAGAGTAGTCCTCGAGGAGTTTCTCGGGAATCTTCATCTGGGCGAAATGGGTGATCAGGTCAAACGCGGCCTTTCCCGCAGCCTCCCCGCCCTTCTTAAAACCCTCATGCCATTCCTTGCCCTTCGGAATAGCTAAAATATTGGATGTACCCTTCTGGATGTCAAACGCAAGACCCATCATGTCGGAATGATCCGTGATCACGATCCAATCGAGCGGCCTGGCCAGTTTGACCGGCAGACCGGTCGACGACTTGATTTCTTCGCCAAGGGCGAAGCGGTAGGCGTCTTCGTGGCCAAGGATATTGCCAAACAAGCCGGCATCGAGGGACACCCCTGTGTGCAGATGCGTCTCTCCCCAGTACACCCTGCTGGGAAAAGAACGCTGGGCGTAGGGTGAATAGGTCTTTCCGGGATAGAGTCCCTTGATGACCTCGGGGTCAGGGCTGCCGATGTCCTGAGCGAGGGCCACACCAGGCAATGTCAGTGCCGTTATGGCAACAACAGCCAGGAAAGATTTACGCAGCTTCTCTATCATCAGGCGCACACGTTCCATTTCAATCTCCTTTCGAATAAAGAGCAAATAACGGTTTCTCTGTTTTTAACCATTAACCTTTCACTTTTTATCTCTTATGGTGTACTCTTCTGCCCGCCTCCCCGTATTCGCCTTTCGGCTGCGACGAGGCGAGCACCAGAGGTTTTGGCGAGGCAGGCAAGCCCCTCGGCAATTATAAAATTGCGAGCTCGGGGAAAGCTCAAGGTGTATACCATATCGGCGACGTATATGCCCTTTCCTGCGTGATCATGGGCACCTCATCTGACACTTTCACGCCGAAGCGTTTGGCATCGTAGGCTGTCCACCTGGGCGTCGGGATCTCGATGACCCGTGCGTAGTAAAACGCCCGAAGCGATGGGTCAAAATCTGGATCTTTCCACACGGTGATAAGTTCCGAGTCTCCGATTGTATTCGTCCAGATGGCGTTTTCAACGTCCACCGTATTGCCCACGGGCGGAAGCTTGCCATCGGGGTCGGGTTTGCGTTTGTCCGCATCACCCCAGGCGACGTCATAGACTTTTTCATGTGTCTTGCCTTCGCTATCCAGCCATCCTTTTATTATCTGTATCCGGTCCAGGTTTCCCCGGTATGGATCTCTCAACGCCGCCACAAGAAATGTGGGAGCCTTGCCCTCAGGGGCACTCG
>JBFFDD010000328.1:0-2161 GCA_041559575.1 bacterium | reverse complement strand
GCCGCCTGTGCGAATCTCTTTCCAACGCTCATAAGATCTCTCCTGAAAAAGAGGATTAGAAATCAGATATCAGAAATTGAAAATTGGAATAATCGATCTTTTCTCTGATCCTCTGATATTCAAAACTCCCATCTCCAATGCTCAAATCCTCTAATCTCTAATCTCTAATCTCTAATCTCTAATTTCTAATTTCTATTCTCTATTTTCCCTTCCCTACCCCTCAACCAACTCAACATCCTCAACCTCTACCGGTTCTTCCCACACGACTCCCGGTCCCTCGACGACGATACCCATGCTGCGCGCCGTCCCCTCGATCATGGATATGGCCTGTTCAAGGGTGTTGGCGTTAAGGTCGGGCATTTTCGTTTTGGCGATCTCCTCGACCTGGTCCTTTGTCACCTTGCCGACCTTGACCTTATTCGGCTCCCCAGAACCCTTTTCCAGCCCGGCTGCCATCCTCAACAACACCGCTGCCGGCGGGGTTTTAGTGATAAAGCTGAAGGACCGGTCAGCGTAAACCGTGATGACCACAGGTATGATCATCCCCGCCTGGTCCTGCGTCTGGGCATTGAACGCTTTGCAGAACTCCATGATGTTCACACCGTGCTGCCCCAGAGCCGGCCCGACGGGCGGTGAAGGATTGGCCTGGCCTGCCGGGACCTGAAGCTTGATCATACCGATAACTTTCTTAGCCATTTCCCACTTTCCTTCCTTGATCTACATGGTGAGTTACTTAGCAAGTCCCTTTCGGATGTCAGTTCTTTTCAACCTGGAGGAATTCCAACTCAACGGAGGTTGCCCTTCCGAAAATGGTGACCAGGACTTTCAGTTTGCCCTTCTCCTCGTTGACATCCTTGACGATACCGTTGAAATTGGTAAACGGGCCGTCGATGACCCTCACACTCTCTCCGACGGAGAAAACCACCTTCGGGGTGGGCCTCTCCGCTCCCTCTTCGACCTGTTCCTTGATCTTGGAGACCTCACTGGGGGAAAGGGGGGCCGGATTGGACCCACCTACAAACCCGGTCACCTTCGGCAGGCTGGTCACAAGATGCCATGTCTCGTCGTTCAGACCCAGTTCTACAAGGATGTAACCCGGGAAAAATTTACGGGTGGAGATCTTCTTGCGGCCCTTTTTGAGTTCAACGACCTCCTCTGAAGGTATCATGATATCCCCCAGGTAATCCTCCATGCCCTGCTCCTTGAACTTCTGGTTCAGGGATTCTCGTACCTGGCTTTCGTATCCGGTGTGGGTATGAACGACATACCAGTCCTTATCGGGATTCGTCACTGGCTCCTCCTGAGCCCTTATCCGAGAATCGCCGCGACGAGGCGACTGAGCAGGACATCAATTGTGCCGAGGTAGAAACCGATGATAAACACGACAACCAGGACGACGCCCGTTGAAGCAACGGTATCCTGTCGGGAGGGCCAGGTGACCTTCTTCAGTTCCACCTTGACCTCGCTCATGAACGCTTTAAGTCTGCTGAACATCGGTTTTCCCTCTTCACAGATCAGAGATTAGCAGGATAGAGAATAGAAATTAGATGGTGAGATATTGAGATTGCATGAATCATCAGGAACAGAAATGACCTCGCTTCAAATGTCCAATGTCCCTATTAGAAATCTCCAATATTCCTGCTTCCAATCTCCATTGATCCAATATCCAATTTTCCATCATCAAAGGAGCAGAAAACACCCTTCTCAGTCACCGGGGAGGAAAATGGCAGGCCAGGAGGGATTCGAACCCCCATCACCCGGTTTTGGAGACCGGTGCTCTAACCGTTAGAGCTACTGGCCTATCCCTTTTCTTTCAGCGACGGATCTGGGTCTATTTTGTCTCTTTATGGACCGTGTGGCCCTGGCAGAAACGGCAATACTTTTTCAACTCCAGCCGTTCGGTTGTGTTTTTCCTGTTTTTAGTCGAAGTGTAATTGCGCCTTTTGCATTCCATACACTCGAGGGTAACGATTACGCGCATGATTGACTTTCCTTGTCCGGCAACAGGGTCAGCTTATCCTACTCGATGATCTCGCTGACGACGCCAGCGCCGACAGTGCGGCCACCCTCACGGATGGCGAACCGAAGCTCCTTCTCCATGGCAATCGGAGTGATCAGGTTGACCTCCATGGCCACATTGTCGCCAGGCATGACCATCTTC
>JBFFDD010000327.1:0-2171 GCA_041559575.1 bacterium | reverse complement strand
TACAGGAAAGCGACCGGCAAGAACTTCCCCAACGACCCTCTGCAGCAGCTCAGGCTGTCGATCAACGCCGTTTTCGATTCCTGGTTCGGCGACAGGGCGGTGACCTACAGGAACCTCAACAACATTGATCACGATCTCGGCACAGCGTGCAACGTCCAGGCCATGGTTTTCGGAAACATGGGCTCGGATTCCGGAACAGGGGTCGGATTCACCAGAGACCCTTCCACAGGCAGGAAGAAGTTCTTTGCCGAATACCTTATCAATGCCCAGGGGGAGGATGTCGTGGCCGGCATCAGGACTCCCCTGCACATTAACGAGATGAAGCGCAAGGTCCCAGCCGCCTACAAGGAACTGGACAGGATCTACAAGAAGCTCGAGAAACACTATAAGGACATGCTGGATATCGAGTTTACCGTCCAGAACGGAAAGCTCTATATGCTTCAGACCAGGATCGGTAAGCGGACAGCGGCCGCGTCCCTCAAGATCGCTATTCAGATGGTCAAGGAGGGCCTGATCGACAAGAGGACAGCTATCATGAGGATCGATCCTGACCAGATAGAGACCCTCATGCACCCGATGATCGACCCCGATGCCCAGATCGATGTTCTGGCCACCGGCCTGCCCGCATCGCCTGGCGCAGCCGTGGGCAAGGTGGTCTTCTCGGCGGAGGACGCAGAAAAGGCTGCCGCCAAAGATGAAAAGGTGATCCTGGTCAGGCCTGAGACCTCCCCCGAGGACATTGGTGGTATGGACGCCGCCCAGGGCATCCTCACCGCCCGGGGCGGCATGACCTCCCACGCGGCAGTGGTGGCCCGCGGTATGGGCAAACCCTGTGTGGCCGGCTGCACGGCTGTGAACATCGAGGAGAAGAAAAAGTCCTTCTGGGTGGGTTCGACGACCGTTAAAGAGGGTGATGTCATCACCCTCAACGGGTCAATGGGCCAGGTCGTCGTTGGCGAGGTGCCTCTTGTGGCACCCGACATGAGCGGAGACTTCAACACCATCATGAAGTGGACCGATGAGATCCGGGAGCTCGGGATCAGGGCAAACGCCGACACACCCACCGATGCCCGCATGGCCCTGAAGTTCGGGGCGGAGGGCATCGGCCTGGTGCGCACGGAGCACATGTTCTTCGAGGAGGACAGGATCCAGGCGGTCCGTGAGATGATCCTGGCCGATGACGAGGAGGGCCGTAGAAAGGCCCTGAAGAAGATCCTGCCCATGCAGAAGAAGGATTTCATCGAGATCTTCAAGGTCATGGATGGCCTTCCGGTGACCATCAGGCTCCTCGACCCGCCCCTGCACGAGTTCCTGCCCAAGACCGACGCTGAGCTGAAGGAACTGGCCAGGGACATGGGTGTGTCTTTCAGGAAGCTGGCTGCCCGGAACAAGGCCCTTCACGAATTCAACCCCATGCTGGGCCACAGGGGATGCAGGCTGGCCATTACCTACCCCGAGATCTACGAGATGCAGGTCCAGGCCATTATCGAGGCCGCCTGTCAGGTGGCCAAGAAGAAGGTCAAGGCCATCCCTGAGATCATGATCCCGCTTATCGCTGATGTCCGGGAACTGACCGTGATGAGACAGCTGACGATCAGGGTGGCTACGGAGATCGAGAAAAAGTACAAGACAAAGATCCCGTACGACGTCGGGACGATGATCGAGATCGCCAGGGCAGCCCTCCTGGCCCACACGGTGGCCCCGGAGGCCGACTTCTACTCCTTCGGCACCAACGACCTGACCCAGACCCTTTACGGCCTGTCGAGGGACGATGCCGGAAGGTTCCTCCCCTATTATGTCGAACATGGCATCTTCGAGAGCGATCCCTTTATGACCATCGACCAGGAGGGGGTGGGCCTCCTGATGAGGATGGCCATCGACAGCAGCCGAAAGATCAAGAAGAACATGAAGATGGGGATCTGCGGGGAGCAGGTGGACCCGAAATCGGTGGAGTTCTGCTACGACATCGGGCTGACCTACGTGAGCGGTTCCCCGTTCCGGCTCCCGGTGGCCCGCCTCGCGGCCGCCCAGGCGACCCTGAAGAGGAAGAACCCCAAGAAGTATGCACCGGAGTCGATAGCGTAGAACATAGTTTCAAGTTTCAAGTTCCAGGGTTCAAGTAAAGGGCTCCCTCCGTTACCGGAGGGAGCCCTTGTAACACTATAAGCCTG
>JBFFDD010000326.1:0-2175 GCA_041559575.1 bacterium | reverse complement strand
TGTCGGTTTGTCCGTCTTTACTGTGATGCCGGCGCTGGCGATAACCGACTGCGCTGCGGTTGTCGAGGGAGATGTCAGCGACATGGACGACGACGGGTTCAATGCCTACGAGGAGTGTTACGGCATATTTTACGATGACAGCCCCGATCCGGCCGATACGACGCCGCCGATTCTGATCTACACGGGAAAAAACGGTTGCGCCGGGCCCGATGACATCAACTGCATGGATCCGGATGTGCCGGATCTTTTCGTGGCGATCATCTATGCAGCGACGCCGTACGCACCTTTCAGCCCGCTGTACCAGGTGGAGAATATTTTCGAGATCGTCCGGCGCCCTCAGGGTGAGGGCGGTTTGGGGTTAAGGGCCCATTACATCAATCCCGCCAAGTTGGGGTTGATCAACCCCACGAAACCGAGAAGCGTCAACGGTGAGCAGAATGCGGTCAGGATCACGGAAAGCCTTGCGCCGGCAACGAGGAAGGATAAGGCATTGGGGGAGGCCAACTACGGAACCCCCAACGGGTACGACGACGCCGTTATCTGGACCCTGAGGATCCTCGAACACATCGAGGACAACATATGCAACAACATGCATCCGAATTACGCGGATCAATGCCGCGCCTCGCTGGGAGCTCAATATCACTACGATTCGACGAAGATCTGGGATGGAACGTTCCCCAACCAGCTCGATGAGCTCGAACAGCTCTATATAAGGCACACCTTCGCCCATGAGATAGGGCACATGACCATGCTGTCAGCAACGCCCTACGATATTGACCTCGGTGGCCACCACTATCCGGCAGGAGCGGAGCACGTTCTCGACCAGTATGTATTTGTTGAGGATGGACCGAAAAAGCAGGGAAAATTTCAGTCGAGGATACTGCACATCGGGACCAGCTTCAGCGAACTGAGCAAGCAGGCCTTCCAGTTGGTGGGGCCCTAGAGAGGAGGGAGGCATGGATACACGAAAGATCGGCACGGTCGTTCTGGGGGTTCTTCTCATCACCGGCGCATTCACCTCGGCCGCCATGGGAGGAGGTGGTTCTGGAGAGATCACCGGTGAGACGGGACCTCCCTATGGCCTCAAGGTAAGGGGCGAAGCCAAGGGTCACAAGCTGAACGGTTCGGTGCTCCTGGAGTACAACAACAGGTCGAGCTACTATGAGACTGTTAAAGCGGTAATTCTTCCTCCTCCAGGGGGCGGTGATCCGGAACCGATCAACTGCCTCTCCGATCCCGACCCGAGCGGTATCTGCTGCCGGGCGCCGGTCGATGAAACAGACAACAACGTCCTGACCAGGATCGTCGATGTCAGGGTCGTTGCCAGACTGCGCTGGGGCAAACAGACGGAGATATTCTTCGGGGAAGCCATCGGCGTGGACCTGAGCCAGGATGTCTCGGACATTCAGGATGTCGTGGAGGGGGCGATCAAGTGCCAGGTTTTGGAAACGTTCTTCAATAATAACGACTGCAATTCCATGGATATGTCGTTGAGGAACGTCACCGAATGGGGAGCTATTTACGACGGGCTGGAAACGGAACTGTCGGGTGCTCCATCGGTGTGTGCCAGCAGCCCGACCATGGAGAACGGATGCGCCCAACTGGACTGCCAGGGATCGGAGTTCATCCTCGCCGACGTCGAGATCGCCGTTCACGAGCCATTGTCGGAAGTTCCCTGATCACCATGAATGGCTGGATATTCTGACCGGATGGGTCCCGGGTCATCCTCCGGGGCCCATACCGTTCATTTTAGCGAGCCGCTGGCCCATTGAACCTACTTAGGTCCTTTGTCCTGTCTTCGTTTTCAGCCCTTCTGCTGGCCCTCTCTTTTCCGGGATTCGGGCTTCATTTCCTCGTCTGGTTTGCGCTCCTCCCGCTCATCCATACCATGCGATCAAGGGGTCTGATCGGATCAACCCTTTCCTCCCTCTGGACGGGACTGCTGTTCTATTATTTCCACCTCAGCTGGTTCACTCAGATCGGCGGAGTGAATCCGGTAACATCCTTTCTGGCCAATCTGGCCAACGCCTGGATCTTCGTTCCATTCGGCCTCGTGATATCAGTACTGAACCGCCGGTTTGCCCAATGGAACCTGATCACCATTCCGACGGTGTGGGTGCTGCTGGAATATCTGCACAATCACCAGGGTTTTCTGTCTTTGTCCTGGGGGACCCT
>JBFFDD010000325.1:0-2177 GCA_041559575.1 bacterium | reverse complement strand
TTGTATTTTAACCGATGTTGAATAACACGCTACGACCCCAGGAAGTTTCCCTATTTTCTATTTTCTAAATCCCCCAGTTCACGGCCAGACCCCGTTGCCCCGAACGGGACCTCGGCCTCCGCGGAAACCTCGATACCGGGCCCGGCCTCGGACCTCTTTTTCCCGAAGGTCTCCTGAAGGAATTCAGCCGCGTTTGCCGGGCCGTCCCACTTCTCGAGTTGTCGCTGGAAAGCCTTCACCGCCTCCCCCGCGTTGGGGTCCTGAAGCAACTGATCGATGGCCTCCATAAAATCCTGGGCAGTGGCGCTTCTCTTGTTCAGGCGGATGGCGAACCCTTTTCGAACACAGGCATCCAGGTTGGCCTGCTGTTCAGGGTGCATTCCCACCCCCACGATGGGGGTGCCCGACAGGCAGGCGTTCATGACGGTGTTCTGACCACCGTGGATAACCGATATGTCAGCCATGGGGTTGACAACATGTGCGGGTATGAATCCCGTGACGATGACATTGGATGGGATATCCAGGTTCATATCCTTTATGTGCGCCTCGATCGGGGCGATGACATTTAGGGGTTTGCCCCTGAAACCTTCTAAAATATCAGCTATCAGCTGCGGCCTGCCCGAACTCCCCATAGCAAAATAAACGATCGGCCTGTCCCTGGGGATCCGCAATATTTCTCTCGGAATCTCTCCAGTTAACCTGAACGGCAGGGGACCGATGTAGCGGAGGCTCGGCCGCACCTCAGGGAACCCCACCCATTCAGGGATATCCGCCAGAAGGGTGTGGTCCCCTTCCAGGACCTCGATGAAATTATTGAATTCCTCAAGGCCGTACTTCCTGGCCAGGATATTGAACTGCTTCGCCGGCGACTTCATCTTCAGGACGAGGTCGCTTATCCACCGGTTCATCTTTTCTTCCGACATGAACCACCTGAAGAAAGGGAAATTGGTCCTGTCGGGCCAGGATTGAAGGCCGGCCCGGTAGTATTCCGTGACGGTCGTCGAATGGAGCACGTTGACCAAGGGGACGTTCGCCGCCCTGGCCGAGATCAGGACACTCTGACACCATCCGGTGAGAACGCAGGCCGGCTTGACTTCTTCAAACAGCCTGATCTCGTTCTCGACCCTCGGTTGCATTTCCTCGGCGGTGAAATAACCGACCGTGTTCAGGGTCTCTCCGCTCAGCGCCTTTCTCACGTGACGCAACTGCTTTTCCGTCAGGCGGGGCTCCATCCTCCTCAGGGGCAGGCCCTCGTCCTCAATGAGCCTCTCGAACGGCCCGCCGTAGCTTATGAAGAGGACTTCGAACCGGTCCCGGCAGGCTTTCGCGATCTCGATGTGCCTTCCGGTTTCAGCAAGGTTGTACCCAGCTACCGCAAATATCAGGGTTTCCATGACTTGCCCCCCCAAAAAAGGCTCTCCCCCGGGACCGGTTCCGGCTGTCCGGTCCTTAAGGGAATTATAGCAGGTAGCAAAGGGGGTAAAAGACGCGGGAAAGGGAAGAACCGATGAGAACTGCCGGATCAAGTGGTACAGGTGGCGAATTGTGGGATATCCGATTCTACCGGCCAGACACGCGACAATTCATGTCCTGACACCTTTGCTCCTTTGCGGCCTAAGCAAATTCTCTTACCACAGAGTACACAGAGGCGGCACTCTGGTAGGCCGATTGTCCCACAGGGAGCTACAGAGAAAACCTGAGAACCTGCCTGTCCGCCGACTTGTCACGCTATAGCCGGAGGCGACAGCGGAAGCTGACCGGGATCCGTTAGCAAAGGCGGGAGGTCCGACCCCATAACCCTTCATTTTTTTGTAGTTTGTCCTTCTTTGCGAGCTTTGCCTGTCCCGAGCTTGCCTGCACTGAGCTTGTCGAAGTGTCGAGGGGCGTCTTTGCGAGAATACAGGTTTTCTCCCGCCCGTTCTTCACACCGGTCTCGCCACAGGCGTGATTGAAAAACGGGAACTGACCCCATGGGTTGCGCGAAATGCTACAATTCACCCTAAGACATAGCTCAGGGCAGGCGGCCCGGCCCCGTGAAAGGAAGGTGAGGTGGTTAAAATGGGTAAAAACCGTATTCTTGTTTCGGGATTACTGGTCTGTGTGTTTCTTTTCCAGGGCTTCTCCGCAGCGGAGGCGGAGACGACCGAAGAACGGTTGTGGGACGCTCTTCGTTCGAA
>JBFFDD010000324.1:0-2201 GCA_041559575.1 bacterium | reverse complement strand
GGAGGACAAACTGAGAGTTACCGAGAAGCTGTCGGCCATCGGGAGGATGGCGGCCAGCATCGCTCACGAGGTGCGAAACCCCCTCGCCTCCATGAGCGGTTCCATCCAGCTGCTGAAAAAGGACCTGGACCTGGAAAGTGAGGACCTCAAGCTCATGGATATCGTGCTGAAGGAGACCGAAAGACTCAACGTTCTGGTGGGCGATTTCCTGGCCTACGCAAAGCCTCCCGCTCCCCATTTCGAGGATGTGGATCTGCGCGAGATCATACAGGACGCAGTGAGGCTTCTCCGCAACACATCTCTCGGGCCAGAGATCAACCTTTCCACAGAACTTCCCGAGGAAAGGGCCATCCTGTCAGTAGATATGTCCCAGATGCACCAGGTCATTATGAACCTGGTAAAAAATTCGGCAGATGCCATCGAACGGAATGGTAACATCACCATTTCGCTGAGAAGGTCCGACAACAGCCCCGGAGGCGGAACCGTCCTCACCGTGTCGGACGACGGCCCGGGTATACCGGAGGAGATCCTGCCCAGGATCTTCGAGCCGTTCATCACCTCGAAGGTCAGCGGCACTGGGCTGGGACTTGCCATCGTCTACCAGTTGGTGCAGATTCATAAGGGGACTGTGGACGTTCATACGGAAGAGGGGCTGGGAACAACCATATCCATCCACCTGGCGCCCTGGAGGTCTTAATGAAAGGAAGCAAGAAGGGACGGATCCTTGTCGTTGATGACGAGCGGTCCATGAGAGAGATGCTGGAGATCTTTCTGGGCAGGGAGGGCTACGACGTAGAGGGATACTCGTCGGCCAGCGATGCCCTCGCGGCCCTCGCCGAGGACCAGAACCACGATCTCATTATCACCGACATCAACATGCCCGGACTCACCGGTCTGGATCTCCTGAAGACCGTCAGCCAGTTCGAAAAGGATATCCCCGTCATCATGATAACAGCATACGGTTCCCCCGACTCGGCAGTTGAAGCCATGAAGCTCGGGGCGGTGGATTATATCACCAAGCCGTTCCGTATTGAGGAGATCAAGGCCCGTATAAGCGCCGCCGTGGAGCGCAGAAAACTGGCCCAGGAGAACGTTGAGCTCCATCGCCTTCTCGATCAGCAGTTCGGGTTCGAGAACATCGTTGGCAAGAGCGAGGGAATGCAGAAGGTCTTCGAGGTCATCCGCCGGGTCGGCCCCATGGACAGCACGGTGGTGATCTCCGGTGGGAGCGGCACGGGCAAGGAGCTCATTGCGAGGGCGCTTCATCACCACGCCGGCGGAAGGAAGGGCCCTTTCGTTTCCGTGAACTGCGGCGCCCTGGTGGAAACTCTTTTAGAGAGCGAGTTGTTCGGTCATCGCAAGGGTTCTTTCACGGGAGCCGATTCCGACAGGCGCGGCCTTTTCGAGACCGCCACGGGGGGCACGCTGTTTTTAGACGAGATCACCGAGACCTCCAACAGTCTCCAGGTGAAGCTGCTCAGGGCCATCCAGGAACGGGAGGTAGTACCGGTGGGCGGAACCAGCCCCGTCAATGTCGATGTGAGGATCATCGTTGCCACAAACCGTGACCTTTCCGAGGAAGTCCAGGCCGGACGTTTCCGGGAGGACCTTTTCTACAGGCTCAACGTGATCCACATTCAGATCCCGGCCCTGAGGGAACGCAGTGAAGATATTCCCCTTCTCGTGGAACATTTCCTCGGCCGCCTTGCCGATCGTCAGGGAAAGACCTTCTCCTCGGTCGCACCCGAAGCCATGATGCGTCTCATGGAATACAGCTATCCCGGGAACGTGCGGGAACTGGAAAATATCGTGGAAAGGGCCGTCGCCCTGGGTGAGGGTGATGTCCTGACGGTGGACCTCCTTCCCGGGGAGGTGCTCCAGGCTCCGGCGGCAAGGATCTCCACCGGAGCGGCCCCGGGTGATGGGCAGAACCTCGATTCTCTCCTCGAAGATTACGAGAGGCGTCTTATCGATTCGGCGCTTCATCAGACCGGGGGGAACAGGACCAAGGCCGCCGAGGTCCTGGGGGTATCCTTCCGGTCGCTTCGCTACCGTCTCAAGAAATACGGTTGGGCCGATGATGAGACGTAAGAGGGCACCATACTGACACAATTTGTCACCAGGCAAACCCGGCCGCGACCGCCGGGTTTTTTTTTTGCCCGTAAATAATCAACAATTTCTTGTAGTTACAGATATGTATT
>JBFFDD010000323.1:0-2219 GCA_041559575.1 bacterium | reverse complement strand
CCCTCCCGAACGGTCAGCAGAAAACCGAACCAGCTCGGTTCGGAACCTTCGGTAGATTCCGGGAGGATGAAAAATTCATCCAGATCGTTCAGGGCATCCCTCAGAAATTGCCAGTGTTTTCGCCGAGCGTCGATGAAACCGGGCAGTTTGACCAACTGGGCGACGCCAATGGCCGCCTGCAGATCGGTTGGTTTGAGGTTATAACCGAGATGGGAATAAACGTATTTGTGATCGTATCCGGGCGGAAGGTCACCGTACTGGCCGGAAAACCGGTGCCCACATGTGTCATCAACCCCGGGAGGGCACACACAATCCCTTCCCCAATCCCGCATTGAAGTGACAATCCGGCTTAAGTTGCTGTCATCCGTGTAGACGGCCCCGCCTTCCCCTGTGGTCATATGGTGGGGCGGGTAGAAACTGCTTGTGCCAAGATGACCGAAAGTGCCGGTCAGACGTCCCCGGTAAAGAGAACCGAGGGAATCACAGTTGTCCTCGAGGAACCACAGATCGTGTTTCCTGCAGATGGAAAGAATGCGATCCAGATCCGCAGGGTTTCCCATGGTGTGAGCGAGGAATACGGCCCTTGACCTTTCCGACACGGCCTCCTCTATTCTGTCGGGATCGGCGTTGTAGGTCGGAAGGGTGACATCGACGAAGACAGGAACGGCTCCGTACTGGACGACAGGGGCAACGGTAGTGGGGAAACCTGCCGCGACTGTGACAACCTCATCCCCTCTCCCGATGCGTCTTTCACCAAGGCTCGGGGAGGTCAGCGCCATGAAGGCAAGGAGGTTGGCAGAGGAGCCTGAATTAACCATGACGGCATGCTTTAATCCGAGGAACATGGCGAGATCCGCTTCGAACCGATCGGAATATCTACCCTGGGTGAGCCAGAAATCCAGGGAGGCATCCACCAGGTTAACGAGTTCGGCCTCATCGAATACCCGACCTGCATAAGGAATGCTGGGATGGGACGGAATGAATGGTTCAGCCTCGACACTGGTGGCCGCATGATACTCCTCCACCAGGTCGAGGATCCTTTTTCTGATATCGTCCGAAGCGCTCAAATTATTACTTGCCCCTAAGTGTCCAGACAGCCTCTGCTTTTCTGGCATCTTCAACGTACTCGGAGATCTGATTCAGAGTATATCGGTAGAGGTCACCATCGGGATCGTGGCCGTATTCCCGGTACCATTGGACAGTCTGTTCGACAGCCTTGATGAGGGGATAGACCGGCTGCCATTTCAATCCGGTCATTGCCTTTGAACAGTCCAATTTGAGAGATCCCGCCTCGTGCTTTTCAGGATCGGCCTTACCCCTCTCAGCGGCGGACCAGCTCCGTCCTCCCCAGAACCGCAACAGCATGTCAGTGAGCTCTCCTACGGTAACGCAGTCCGACTCCGGAGGCCCGAAGTTCCAGGCCTCGCTGAAACTTGATGGATCTCTCCACATGAGGGCAGCCAGCCAAAGGTACCCGGCCACCGGTTCGAGGACGTACTGCCAGGGCCTTATCGATTTCGGATTCCTGATGGTGATGTCCCTTCCCTGGTTGAGAGCCCTGACACAGTCCGGTATCAGCCTGTCCTCCGCCCAATCGCCGCCACCAATGATATTGCCGGCCCTGACACTGGACAGGGCAACCGTCCCTTCACCGGCGGCACTTCCGGAGAAGAAGGATCGCCTGTAGGCACCTGTGACCAGTTCAGCACATGCTTTACTGGAACTGTAGGGATCGTAACCTCCCAACGGGTCATCCTCCCGGAATAGGTGACCGGTTTCCCTGTTCTCGTAACACTTGTCGGTGGTAACGACCACACACACCCGGATTTCCGGAGCGGTTCTGACGGCCTCAAGGAGATTCACCGTTCCCATGACATTTGTCCCGTAGGTTTCCACTGGATGATCGTAACTGAACCTGACCAGGGACTGAGCGGCAAGGTGAAAAACCATTTCAGGGTGATGCTGAGAAAGGGCTTCCTTCAATCGATCTATATCGCGGACATCCCCGTGGATGTGGTTCACCCGTTCGGCAAGGCCGAGGATCTCGAAAAGACTCGGATCGGTGGGCGGCTCAAGGGAATATCCCACCACTTCGGCTCCCATGGCCTCGAGCCACAGGATCAGCCATGAACCGACAAAGCCGGTATGGCCTGTTACCAGAACAGTACGGCCGGAGAAGGCTCCCTCGAAGAGATCTTTCATGGACAACGCCTCTCCAT
>JBFFDD010000322.1:0-2227 GCA_041559575.1 bacterium | reverse complement strand
GCCTCTCTACCGGGGCATTGTTCCTCCTGGTGGGGGTTCTGTACGAGCGGCGCCATACCAGGATGCTGGACCAGTTCGGTGGGTTGACGGCGACCATGCCTATTTTTGCTGCCATGCTGGGGATCGTGACCTTCTCCTCCATCGGTCTTCCGGGTCTTAACGGATTCATAGGTGAGTTCCTGATCCTCCTGGGAGCCTTCAAGGCGAAGATGTACATCTACTGCGCCATTGCCGCGACAGGCATCATCCTCGGGGCCGTCTACATGCTGCACATGGTTCAGAGGGTCATGTTCGGTGAGGTCACCAGAAAGGAGAACCAGGACCTGAAGGACATGAACATCAGGGAAATACTGGTGATGGCTCCCATAATCGTCCTTATATTCTGGATCGGTCTCTATCCCAGGCCCTTCCTCAGGATAATGGAACCGGCAGTAGATGAGGTGGTGGCCAGGCTGAACGTGGGAACAATGGAAAGCGACACATCCCACACCGCTGTCAACACAAATTTATCAGAGGAGGAGAACAGGGTGACGATCGTTTCCAATAAAGCCCTTTCCCCCCATGGAACCGAAGAGTAAGGGAGCGACCCCATGCTGAGTATCCTCATGCCCGATTTCAGGGTCATTGCCCCCGAGCTGATCCTTACGGTTACCGCCTTTGCGATCATCCTGTGGGAGCTTGTGACACGAACCAGGAATCATATGCCTTCTGCAGGGCTGGCCTCTCTGGGCGCCATTTCCGCTCTGGTCATTACATTCTCCACAGGGCAGATGAGCGTGTCCACCTTCAGCGACACCGTCGTGCTCGACCCCTTCGCATCCTTTTTCAAGGTCATCTTCCTTTTCGGTCTCATACTGTCCATAGCCCTTTCCTTAAAACAGGTCAGCGACAGCGGTTCGAGGGAACACTCGGAATACTACGCCCTCATGATATTTGCCACGGTTGGGATGATGGTCATGGCTACGGGCCGTGAACTCATCACTGTCTTTCTCGGGCTCGAGCTTCTTTCCATGTCACTTTACATACTGGCCGGTTTCTTCCGGAGGGACACTCTCTCCAACGAAGCGGCCCTGAAATATTTCGTTCTCGGTTCTTTCGCCACCGGGATCCTTCTTTTCGGGATGTCCTACATCTATGGCGCCACAGGCAGCACACACCTGCAGGTCATCGGTGAGACCCTCCGCTCCCACCCGGAGGCCCTTTCCAACAAGGCGCTGCTCGTCGGTCTCTTTATGGTCCTTGTCGGGTTCGGGTTCAAGATCTCCGTAGTGCCCTTCCACCAGTGGACCCCTGACGTCTACCAGGGAGCTCCAACCCCTGTGACTGCCTTCATGTCTGCCGGGCCCAAAGCGGCAGGCCTCGCGGCTCTCATCAGGATCCTGATGGAGGCGATGCCCCAGATGGGCCATCAGTGGGAGATCCTCGTCGCCGTGCTCGCCGTACTCACCATGACGGTGGGAAACCTTGCCGCCCTTGCCCAGACCAATATCAAGAGGATGCTCGCCTACTCATCCATTGCTCATGTGGGTTATATCCTCATAGGCCTGGTGGCTTCGGTGGGAGGCAGGGCCGACAGAGCCCTGTCGGCGATCATGTTCTACCTGCTCGCCTATACATTCATGAACATAGGGGCTTTCGCCATACTGATATTCCTCCGCCGTGAAGGAATGCCCAATGAGGACCTTGAAGACTTCAGCGGTCTGTCACGGCGTTCCCCGGGTGCCGCTCTTGCCATGCTTATATTCCTGTTCTCCCTGGCCGGGATCCCTCCAACAGCGGGGTTTGCGGCCAAGCTCTCGATCTTTTACGCTGCCATCCAGGGCGGTTACTACTGGCTTGCCATCATCGGCATCCTCAACAGCGCTGTCGCTGCCTACTACTATCTGCGGGTTGTGATCCTCATGTACATGAGGGAGCCGGAGGGCGAACTGCCGTCAGCAGCAGCCTCGCCCCTTCTGTGGGCCGGTATTGCTCTGGCTCTCGCCGGCACCATCCTGCTCGGGGTACTTCCCGGAGGGGTTCTCGAGGCGGCCAGGTTGTCCGCGGTCATCCTCCTGTAGAAACCAGATTGTAGATTGAGAATTGCGGATTGCGCATTGCGAATAAGGGCTTGAAATGCTGGTGAGAACTCCAGACGCTTTTTCCGTAATCCGTAATCCGTAATCCGTAATCCGTAATCCGTAATCCGTAATCCGTAATCCGTAATCCATTTCCCACAGTCTCATTT
>JBFFDD010000321.1:0-2240 GCA_041559575.1 bacterium | reverse complement strand
GCCAGAGAACCCCTTCGTGACCGGGTACTCTCCCTTGGGTTAAGGGTGTAAACCATCAACCTTTTATCTTTATTTTTTGCGGCACTGAAAGTCAAGGAAAGATGCTTCTAGGGGGTAACCCTTCAGTGAAGGGTGGGAGCTGCGTACACGCTGGACCCGCCAGTGATCCGAGTAAGAGCTTGCCGAGTAGGACTTTCCTGATCTTCCGTTTTGCGTCACCCGTCCAGGATTGAGGGCCCCCGTTTTTGCTTGACAAGATGGATGGGAGGGTGATACTTACTCATAGTATTATGAGTAGGCAAGCAAAGACCCTCTCTCCAAGACTCCTGCGGTTGGCAGCCACGGCTGTCCAGGGAGGACTGAGCGAGACGACCCGGACCTGTGGGAACCCCTCGTGTGCCTGCCACCGGGATCCTGCTCGGCGTCACGGACCCCACCTGTACCTGACCTTCCGGACCCGCGATGGCCGTTCTTCCTCCCTGTATGTGCCCCGTGAACAGGAACTGAAGGTGCGCAAAGCCGTGGAAGCCTGGGCGCAGTTGTGGGAGACGACCGTGGAGATCAGTCACCGGAATCGGGAAGAGATGGGACGATCGATGCGCCGGAGGAAAAACCGTAAAGGGGTTCCCCGAGGAGGGAGAAAGGCCTGATGGCAATGCGGCGGTATTGTCCAGGCTGCTTTGAAAAACAGCGCAAGATCGACCAATTGCTCGAAGAGAATCTGCAACTCAAGGAGAAGTTGCGCTATGAGGAACGCCAGGCCACGGAGGGATTCTTTGGCTCGTCGACCCCTTCCTCGAAGATCCCCCTGAAGCCCAATCAGAGCGCACAACGTAAGCCCAAGGGCGCCAAGCCAGGTCACAAGGGAGCGGGCCGAAAAGGGTTCGAAGCATCGGAAGCCGACCAGGTCGTGGAGATTGCCCCCGAGGACGGGGGGCGGTGTCCCGATTGCGGGAGGCCGCTGGAGGAAAAAGGAAGTAAAACCCGATTGGTCCTGGAAAGTGCCCCTGTAAAGGCGCATCGCATCCTATACCGGCTCCGCAAGAGATATTGTCCTCACTGCAAGAAGGTCTTCCTGCCCGGGGTCCCCGGCGTCCTTCCCCGCAGCCTGTACGGCAACCAACTGATCGCCACCGTGGCCGTCATGCACTATCTGCACGGGATTCCCATGGGCCGGCTCTGTGAACAGATCCAGGTGGGTCCCGGCAGCCTGGTGGAGATCTTCCACCGTCTGGCTCGCCTGTTCGGAAAGGTGCCGGCTGAGCTGATCCAGCAGTACCGGCTCTCAGCGGTCAAGCACGCCGATGAGACCGGGTGGAGAACAAACGGCAAGAACGGCTACGTCTGGCTGTTTGCCACCGAGTCCTTGAGTATCTTTCAGTTTCGCAAGAACCGTTCCGCCGAAGTGCCCAAGAGCGTCTTTGGACCCAACCCACTGTCCGGTGTTCTGGTCGTGGACCGCTACGCCGGCTACAACAGGGTCCCCTGCGCGATCCAATACTGTTATGCACATCTGTTACGAGAGGTCCAAGATCTGGAAAAGGAGTTTCCGGACTCCGCGGAGATCAAGGGCTTTGTCAGCACCCTGGCGCCCCTGTTGTCCTTGGCCATGGGCTTGCGAAACCAGTCCATCTCGGACAACCGATTTCGTTCCCAGGCTGCAAAGCTCAAGGCCCAGATCGTCGATACCGTCAACCAGCCTGCCAAGCACCTGGGGATCCGACGCATCCAGGACATCTTCCGAGAAAAGGCAGACCGGTTGTATCACTGGGCCGACAACCGAGACGTGCCTGCAGAAAACAACTTGGCCGAACGCGACCTTCGGCCCACCGTGATTGCCCGCAAGACCAGCTTCGGTTCCCAGTCCGATGCGGGCGCCCATACCCGTGGGGTGTTGATGTCGGTGCTCTATTCCCTGAAAAAACGTGGGAGTGATGTCGCCTCTATGCTCAAGGATGTCTTGGATCAACTGGCCAAGGACATCCACCAGGACCCTTCTCCTCTGTTGTTCCCCAGGGATAGCCCATCGCCCTGATCCCCCCTCACCCCTCTGAACGCTGACGGTTAAACGATGTCCTTTCGAAGGCTCGTGCTGGGCTCCTTTCGCCTCACTATGCCCCATCCCACCCTTCACTGAAGGGTTACCCAGTCGAGGATTTTTCCCTTGCATTCCCCCTATGGGGGGGTGTAAATTTATAATTGAGGGGGCTAGCCGGGCCCAGGAAAAGGAGAGTGGTCTC
>JBFFDD010000320.1:0-2247 GCA_041559575.1 bacterium | reverse complement strand
TTCCCCGCCGCCACCTTTGTCGGCCCGCGTTCCAGAACTGTAAATGAGAGGGGAGGGTCGGTCCAGGGCGACTGCCAGGTCTGCCCGGGAAAGAGGGGCCACCGCAGTAGCAGGGTAAGACCACCCTTTGGGTCCTCAGGGGTCACCCCAGGGGAGGGCTGAAGGCGGAAGATCCCCTCGGTGGACAGGATGTAATAAAAAGGACTGCTGCCATCGTAAGATGCTTCAATGAGAGGGACACCCTCTTTTTCAATGACCCGGCTGATGCTCAGGGTCTCGAGGTTCCCCTCCAGGTCCCGATAGGTCCATGTGTTGCCAGGGCTCAGGGGAAAGATCTCAGCATCGGCGGTGGCGCACACAATATATGACAGGACCAGAATGGTGGTGAGGGAAAAGACGGAAAAGGATCGTGTGAAGGTATCCATAACGCTTCTCTTCCTATTCGTGTATCATAAAAAGGTATTAACTGTCAGCAACCAGTTTTTATTGTATATTCAGTTAATTGAGATTAATAATTAATACTTGGCTTTAACTAATTCGCGACCACCAATAACGACACTCAACCATGAGAATCGTAATCGACGGATACAACCTCATAAGGCGAACACCTGAACTCAGGGCCTTGGACAGATCTGACCTCGAGGAGGGAAGGGACGGCCTTGTCCGTGAGCTGTCCCTCTACAGGGCCGGCAAAGGTCACCGTATAACCGTGGTCTTCGACGGGACCGGGTCGGTGCATCTGGGTGGGGGGAGGGAAAAGATCGCGGGGATCACGGTCCTTTATTCGCCCAGGGGCCGCACTGCCGACTCTGTCATCAGGAAGCTCTGCCGGGAAGACCAGGCGGATGTGGTCGTCAGCGGTGACAGGGAGATCGCGGATTCCGCCAGGAAATCGGGAGTCACAGCAGTTTCCCCCGGACTTTTCTGGGACAGGGTCCAGGAGGAAATGTACAGGCGGTTCAAGGGGGAGGAAGAAGAACAGCACGCAGGACACAGAACGAAGCAGGCAGGGGGGAGAAAATTGTCCAAGGAGCAGAGGAGGGACAGGGGGAGAATAGATAAACTATGATCTCAGGTAGCGGATTTCAAACTTCAAAGATATGGAGGCACATGGGTAACAGATGATGAAAGCCCGCGGCATGAGCACCTTCAGGCGGGTGTTTGTCCACGAAGTGCTGATGTGTGCCATGCTGGTGCAGATCCTTCTTCGACTGATACTCGGCACCCGGGAATACGGCTGGATCGCGGCCTATGTATTCATTCTGGCGATTTACGGAATTCTCATTCACTCTGGCCGGAATACTCTGTCACCCCTGCTAAACAGGCTCCGGCTGGCCTGGAACATAGTGGCGATGAACCTGGCTTTCGCCAGCATAAGATATATCGTTCCCGCTTTGGGACTCGAGGTTATGGATGCCCAACTGGCGCGTCTGGACGTGCTTCTTCTTGGGGGGGATCTGAGCGTTTGGGCGCAGCGCTATTACACTCCCGCATTGACCGAGATCATGAGCCTGGGGTACATGCTCTTTATCGTCTTTCTATTCTTCTCCTTCTTTTATTACGGCGTTGGCCGTGAATTGAGCAAGCTTCTTCTGTTTTGTTCCGGCCTTTTCACGTTGTACGCCTTTGGAATTTCGGGGTACACAATTGTCCCGGCACAGGGACCCTGGGCCTATTATGCTGCCGACTTCACAGTGGCGATGGAAGGGTACCTTTTTACCGATCTTAACCGTACCATGGTGGCTGTCGGGTCCTCGGGATACGACGTGTTTCCCAGCCTCCACGTGGGCGTTGGGCTCTATATGCTTCTGTTCTTCGGACGTTTTGACAGGAGGGTGTGGCGTATTTACATGATACCTTTTATCCTGCTGGTCATATCAACCATTTACCTCAGGTATCATTATTTTATTGATCTCGTATTCGGCGCTGCCTTAAGTCTGGCCTGCTTCTACTGCTGCCTCTGGTTTGGGGAAAGGCAAGAACCGGAGGCAGAGGTCAGTTCCCCCCGATGAAACTAATGGAGACGCCAATGAGCATCACCGATTTCTCGACTGAAGAAACCATCGGAGAATCAGGTGGAAAGGGGCATAACCTCAAGCGGCTGACCCGTATGGGTTTCAATGTCCCCGGTGGAATTGTCGTGGGGGCGTCATTTTACAGGGATCACTTTCCGCCCCCACCTGATTTTGATTTCAAGGATGATGCCGCACTGAAAAAACAGTGCACCGAGATGTATGAGAGGGTTCT
>JBFFDD010000319.1:0-2248 GCA_041559575.1 bacterium | reverse complement strand
GTTTGAGGTTGAATTCTGTGTTCTGCGCTCCCTGCCATGAATCCCGCCGGCAGCGCGATCAAAGGGTGCATTCTGCGCTCCATGTTCTGATCTACTTATCTTTTCGCCAGGTCGCCAAGCCTCTTCATCGCACAGTCGGGATCTTCCTCCCGGCTCCTGGCTCCTGGCTCCTGGATTCTGAACTCAATAAAGTACACTGCCGGCCTCGTGATATTCCCTGAACCTGAAAGTAAAGGTGGTGCCGTGTTTACGATTTATCTTCAGGGTTCCGCCGAGCTGCCCCACCAGGATCGTTACAAGCTGCATCCCGAGGGTGCTCGTACTGTAGATGTCCACCTCGTCGGGTATTCCGATCCCATCGTCGCTGATTGTCAGCACGTAATCCTTGCCCTTGACCTGTTTGAAAGACAGGCTGATGGTCCCGCTGCGTTCGCCCGGAAAGGCGTGCTTTAAAGAATTGGTGACCAGTTCGTTGATGATGAGGCCGCACGGGATAGCGGTGTCGGCCACCATCTCTGTCTTCTCGGTCTTTAAATCCAGCTTGATCCGCTCCCGGTCAGCGCCGTAGGACACCATGAGATTTTCACACAGGTTGCGTATATAGTCCGCGAAATCCACCTGGGAGATATTCACGCTCTGGTAGAGCTCCTCGTGGATGAGGGCCATGGTGACGACCCGGTTCTGGCTCTCCTTGTATATCTCGCGACTCGCCGGGTCGCTGATGTGATGGGCCTGTAGATCCAGGAGACCGGAGATGACCTGCAGGTTGTTCTTCACCCTGTGGTGGATCTCCTTCAGAAGGATCTCCTTCTCCGCGAGGGAGGCGCGCAACTGGTCCTCGCTCTTTATAAGAGCCTCCGCGGCCCTTTTTTTCTCTGTTATGTCGAGGAACAGGACCGACATGGCGCGTTGCCCGGTCTGGAAAGCGTACACCTCAAAGGCGCCGCTGATCTGGTCATCTTTATATTCGACATGCTCGCTGTGCCATGAATTTCCGCTCAGGCAAACCTCCCGATACCTGTTGGGGATCTCCATGCTCTCCGAACCCGGGAATGCTTCTTCGATGGTCAATCCCATGAACTGTTTGTGGTCCAGCCCGAGGATCCTGTCGGCGGAGGGATTGGCGCCGGAAAAAATGAGGCGGTCGTCATCATCGAGACGGTACATGTGGATCCCCATCGGTGAGGATTCGACAACGCTCCGGAACTTTTTCTCGCTTTCCTCCAGGGCGTTTCTGGCCCGGATCTGATCCGTGACATCGTCACACAGGACAAGTCTTGCTTTATGTCCCTCATAATTCAACTCGTGTGAGCTGACATCCACCAGGATCACTGTTCCATCTTTCTTCCGATGCCGGAAGACGCCGAGTTTTTCCTCGGGTGAACTCATGGATCGGATCGTTTTTACCTTTTCCTCGACATCTTGGAGGGGAAGAAGATCCTTTATGGTCATATCCAGGAACTCCTCCTTCTCAAAACCGTAATGGTTAACGGCAGCGAGATTGACATTGAGGAATTTCAAGGTTCCTGGATCAATAATGACCATCGGCAGGGGATTGTGCTCAAAAAGATGCCGGTATTGCTCCTCTCTTTCCTCGAGAGCCCTGCGTATCCTGAGCCTCTCCGTAACGTCGTTGCAAAGTACCAGGCGGGCTGGCCTGTTCAGGATGGGAAAGTCGCCGCTGGTGATCTCCACATCGATCACAGAGCCGTCCTTCTTGGTGTGCCGCCAGAGGCCGAGGTAAACCTGCTTTGATCTCAGATCGGTGACGTTTTCCATAACCCTTGAAACATCCTCGGACGGACGGATATCACCTATGGTCATGGAAGTCAGTTCGTCCCTGGTATAACCATAGCTTTCCATCATGGTGGCGTTGGCATCTATTATCATCAGGGTGTCTGTGTCGTAGATATACATGGGCACCGGGCTTTCCTCAAACAGACGGCGTTGCCGGGCCTCCGATTCAATGAGGTCCTGATCGGCTTTTACCTGATCGGTGATATCCCTGACAATATAGGCCACATGACGTATTATTCCATCCGCTTCCCTTACAGGATTGCCCGAAACTTCAAAAATCCTTTCACCTGAAAGATCGACGAACCTGGCGGGCTCACCTGATTCAAGGATCCCCTCCAACCGCTCTTTGCGGACGCGCGCCGTTTCGGGTGTGAGGTGGTCCCAGTAGAGGGTCCTCTCCATCATTTCGGTTGTTTTTCCATAGCTTGCGGCTGCCGCTTCGTTAATGAAT
>JBFFDD010000318.1:0-2262 GCA_041559575.1 bacterium | reverse complement strand
GCCAACGAAAAGAAACAATTCCGGGTCGTCCTGGTCCCTGAGCGGAATATCTTCGAGCAGCAGCGAAAATACCAGAACCTTTGCGATTACACCTGTGAACTGCTTCCTCTCGACATCACTTTCGAGGTGCTCAAAGGGTACAAGGAGGTCCTCCAGGCCATGAATGAGGGAAGGGCCGAAGGCGCCTTCATGGGCAGTTTTGTGGCAGCTTACAGTATCGATAATTATGGTTTCATCCCCCTCGTCCGGCCAGTCTGGCCCTCCGGTGAGTCCCATTACAGTTCCTATATCTTCAAAAGAGCGGGCCTGCCCATTACCCGGGACATCTCCACCTGGAAGGGGAGGTCTTTCGTTTTTGTAAGCCCCCTCACTTCGGCCGGGTATTTTTTCCCTCTGAGCCTGCTTCGCAGCAATGGTGTCAGAGTACCGGGTGAATTCTTTTCAAGGATCCAGTTCTCGGGAAGCCATGATGCCGCCGTGTGGATGGTTGCCAACGATATTGTGGAAATCGGGGCGGCAAAGAGCACTGTTTATAAGGAGTTCATAAAACGCAAGCCCGAACTCGGTGAAAGGATCGAACTCCTTTACACCGGCGGCCGCTACCCCGATTCGACGCTCGTGGTGAGACCTGAAGTACCCCGGGAGATAAGGGAGACCATGCGGACCGTATTCATCAGGATGTCATCTAACCAGGAAGGGCAGGAGGTCCTGAAGATGTTCGGGGCGCTCAAGTTCGTCATGGCCTCCTCGGAAGAATATGGAGATGTGAGGCAGGTGGTCAAGGGAAGCGGTTACGAGATCAAAAAAATAAGGCTGCTGGATAACTAGATGGAGTCAAGGGCGTGAAGAAAAGGTTCATCATCGGCCTCGTCGCCATATTTACCGTCGTACTTGTCGGCGGTGGGCTGGTATCCAATATCATGGGCCAGCTGTACACGGTCAACACAGCCCGGTTCCTCATGGACCGCGTTAACACGATCATCACTTCTCTGGACATCAAGGTTCTTCAGACCATAAAGGGCATCGAAACGGTTCAATACACCGAGGAGGATATCAGGATGCTCCTCAATAGGGTGGAGGATATCCGGGCTGATATGGGGGACCTCAACGATCACATCATGTCCCGGAGCCTTGCCAGCGAAAGCTGTGGTGTCTGTCACGACAGGCCCGATAAACTGGTCCAGAACCTTCACTCCATCAACAAAAAAATGGAAACGGCCTTCTCCGACCTGACCATGCTCACCAGCATCATCCTCACCAGCGGCGCCGGAACGGGTTACGATCGGATCCTCATGGATATGGGGGCGACCCTGACCAGTTTCCACGACCAGATCGAAAGTATGCTCAATATCCTCACCCCCATGACCCAGCACATCAACGAACAGGTGGGCTACAATATCCTCAGGATCAAGAAAACCCATGAGGCCACCATAATCCTGACGACGATCCTTGTTCTACTGGGGATCATTGTGCTCGGGACAACCATGACCAGGCCCATACGACTGCTCAACCAGGGCACCGAAGCCATCGTGAAGGGAGATTATGATTATCGGATCGCCCTGAAAGGTCGCGATGAACTGTCCGTCCTCGCGGAACGCTTCAATTATATGGCTGAGGTCCTGGCAAACAGGGAAAAAAGGCTCTACCAGAAAAAGGTGGAGCTCGAGGAACTCAACCTGACGCTGGAGCGGAAGGTTGAGAACCGGACAAAAGCTCTGCGGGAAAAACAGGAGGAGATCAACCGCAAGTATATTGAGGTCGAGTCGGCCAACGAAGAACTGCAGGCTTCCTATCTGCAGCTGCAGTCCACGGCGACGGAACTTGAGGATGCCCAGAGCAAACTCCTTGAAAACTATAACATCCTGAAGGCCATGAACGATGAACTTCAGCAGGCCAACGAGGTGAAGAACAAGTTCCTCTCCATCATGTCCCACGAACTGAGGACCCCCCTGACCGTCATCAACGGTTACCTCTCCCTCGTGCTTGACAAGAACTACGGGAACCCGTCCAAGGAGCTCAGAGACATCATCTCCGTGGTCAAGGAGCAGGGAAACAATCAGCTGGGGCTCATCGAGGACCTGCTGGACCTGACGCGCATCGAATCGGGTGAGTACAAATTGAACAAGCAGGCTTTCTTGCCGGATGTTCTTATCCATAAGGCTGTGGAGAACTTCCGCCCGGAATTTGAAGCGAAGGAGATCGAGGTCACGGTTGACACCGACCAGGAGATGCCGACGGTTCACTGGGATTTTCACAAGATGC
>JBFFDD010000317.1:0-2275 GCA_041559575.1 bacterium | reverse complement strand
GGAAGCGATATCCACCCGCTCGGCGAAATTGCCTCTGGCCAGGGACATGGCCTTGCCAGCGAGGACACCAATGGGCCGGGCAAGGCGGATGGCGAGGATGGTGCTCGCAGTACCCGCGAGGAGGATGGCGAAGATGGCCCAGATGAGCGTCTGGAAAGTCATGTCCTTGATGATCCTGTAGGCGTCGGCCCGCGGTTCCTGGACTACCACGCCCCAGCCAAGAGCCCCGACGTGTGCGTAGGAACCCACCATATCCTCACCCATCTTATCCCTGAAGGGGATGGTGCCGGCGCTCAAGCCCGCGAGCAGGTATTTGCCCACGATCTCAACCGAGGTCATGTCCTCCGACTGACTCACCCTTTCAAGATCCTGGTGGGCGAGGAGGAGCCCGTTGCGGTCTACGACGTAAGCGTTGCCCTGGCGGCGGATGTTGATCCTTTCGATGGTCTGCTGGACCTTCTGGAGGCTGATCTCCCCCAGGAGCACCGACTGGATACCCCCCGATGGACCGAAAACGGGCATGGACACGACAACCACCGGCACAGGCTGTCCTCCCAGGACAACGGGCCGGCTGAGGTAGGTTTTTCCGCCGGCAGCCTCGGTTACGGCGCTCGTGAGGATCTCCTCACCGAGGGGCGGGATCTTGGACTGCCCCACCCTGAAGACCCTGGCGAGCTGTCGGCCTCCGGTTGAATACTGGGTGAGACGGATGATCTCGGGGTACTGATCGAGGTAGAAGATGAGGGAGCGCTCCCTCTCTTCCTTCCTCAGAGGACTGCTTCCACCCTGGGCCTTGGAAACCAGCTCCAGGTTACCGAGGATGTTTGACATGGCGGTGGAGATCTCTTCTGCGGCCGAGTTTGCCAGCTGGCTGTGCAGGGCCAGGAGCTCGTCCTCCAGAAAAGTCCTGTTGATCCCCATGAGTTTGTAGGAGGCCATGAAGAGGGGGATAATGGAAACCGCCAGGGTGACGAGCAGAAACTGGTAAAGGATCCGTATTTTCGGACCCGAACCCTTCGCCTGAGGCTTCGCCTCTTTTGGTTGCTTGGCCTTGCGTCTGAAACCCATCGCCATCAATGATTCCCTTCGGCATCCCTGCCGCCCACGACTATTTCTGGTATCCTGAGCGTTGGCTGCGCATCGCCGACCGGCACACCCTGCCCGTCCTTACCACAGGTCCCAAGACCGAAACCGAGGTCGTTTCCGATCATATCCACACTTTTTAACACTTCCGGACCGTTACCGGCAAGGGTGGCTCCACGCACCGGCCCGGCCACCTCGCCGCCGCTGATCATGTACCCCTCGCTCACCTCAAAAACGAAGTCCCCTGTCACGGTGTTGACCTGGCCGCCGCCCATCTTGACTACCAGGAGGCCTCTGTCTACGGACCGGACGATCTCATCCGGGTCATCCTTCCCCGGCTCAATGATGGTGTTGGACATGCGGGGGATGGGCCAGTGTCTGAACGATTGCCGGCGTCCGTTACCGGTGGCGGGGATACCGTCTCTCAATACACTGAGCTTGTCGCTCATGTAGCATTTCAAGATCCCCTTCTCGACCAGGACCGTTTTACCGGCAGATACACCTTCGTCGTCAATGTTGTAGGACCCGCGCCTGCCCGGCCAGGTGGGATCGTCCACTACCGTTACGATGGGTGAGGCCACCTGTTCACCGAGTTTTCCGGCGTAGACCGACATTTCCTGGCCGGTGAGGTCCGCCTCCAACCCGTGTCCCACTGCTTCATGGACCATGGTGCCTCCGGCCTCGGAAGAGAGGACCACGGGCATTTTCCCCGCTGGAGCTTCCGGGGCCTCGAGCATTGTCAGGGCCCTTCGCGCCGCTGTCGTGGCCACTTCTGCCGGACCCATATCCCTGAACACGCTGTAGCCCCCGGTCCCCCCAACGGGTTCGTACCCCACCTGGATGTGGGAACCGTCTGACGCCACGACCTGGACCAGGAAGACGCCGTAGGACCTGGTGTCACTGGCGAGGACACCGTCGCTGTTGGCGATACAGATTGCCAGCGAAGAATCCCTGTAGACCGATTTGACCTGGGTAAGGCGGCTGTCGAAACCTTTCAGGGAATTCAGGGCCCCCATAACCAGTTCCCCCTTTTCCTGGAGGGGGACCCCGGCAGGGTCTTCACCGGGTGGGAGCGGTCCCGGCGGCAGTTCACTTAGCTGGACCTTTTTACCTTTGCCTCTGGGTCCAGCGCCAGACGCCAGGGCAGACGCAAGCGCACGCAAAGAATCCCGGGTCAGGTCGACTGTTGTGG
>JBFFDD010000316.1:0-2287 GCA_041559575.1 bacterium | reverse complement strand
TAATGCGGTTGCCCTTCATACTTCTCTCCTTTTGCCCCCAGGTTTTCTTGCCGTTACTATTATACGCTTATTCATGAATCCGTAATCCCCGTCTTTCCCGTGGGGGCTGAAGTTGCGGTGCACCTTGACATCAACAAAACCCGACCTGTAGACAAGGCCTTCCAGTTCACTCGGGCTGTATATTCTAATGGCATAAGACTGGTCACGCACGAGGCCATTCTGCCTCGAGAAAACCATCTCCCTGGCCTTGATCCGGTTGCCTTGGATCTCCCTTTGCCTGCATACGACAAGATCCTCATCGATCTCGTGCCAGGCGTTGGGATTGATCTCATTGAGGACCTTGTCACCATCGGTAACATCCACCATAATGAGCGAATACGGTTTAAGTAGACGAAATGCCTCAGTGAGGATCCTCCCGTCGTCATCTTCATCCGGCAGATATCCGAGAGAGTTGCCCATGAGGAGGACATGATCAAAACTGGTTGATGGCAGCCCCGTTTCCCTGGCGTCTCCCTGCATGAACTTGACGCTGCAATTCTTCTCACTGGCCGCTCTTTTTCCAATATCCACCAGGTGGTGGGAATAATCCAGGACCGTGCAGTCTGTATATCCCCTCTCCCAGAGCTCCAGGCTGTGCCGCCCCTGCCCTCCGCACATGTCCAGGATCCGGTGTCCGGGCTCCGGAGACAGGATGCTGCAGATGAGGTCCACCTCCCGGCCCGAGATCTCCTGGTCGCAAACCGAACGGGCGTCAGTCTTGAGGTAGATCTCGTCAAAGAGGGTCTTCCACCAGTCTGGATCGACCTTAATGGCCATGGGTCGCTCAACCCTCCTCCGGGTGGGCGCCAAAGGAGAAGAGACCGTCAGAGGCGAAGACCGCCGGTCCTCCTTTCCATGGCTGCATGAGTGCTATTTCGAGTTCCTCCTCCTCGATACCGACGTAATCATCCAGGGCGCCTTCCAGCCACATCTTTTCCAGGGTTTGACTGTCAGTCCACATGCACCTGCAGTAACGCCCCAGCGCAGCCAGATGACCTTCAGTGACAATGCGCGGTCTGATGGCCATCCTGATGGGCCCCAGGAGATATGTGAATTTCTCATCCAGAGCCATTTTCTCCTGTTCGAAGACGATTTCCCGGAGGTCTCCGTAAGCGATGTCCATGATCGCTGCATTGACCCTTTCGACCGCCTGCCTCACCGTCATTTCGGATCTTAATACCGCAAGGGGCTGGACCCCGCCGCCGCTTCCTACGTTGGTGGGCACGTCCCCGAAACGCACCAGGAACCCGAACAGCCCGTCCGGCCCCATAAGACATCTGAAATCCGTCTGGCAGCGCTGGAGGGCGATGCTGCGAGACTCCGGAACCACTACGGGGTTGTCTTCGGCCCAGAGGTTGAGAGGGATTTTTTCCTGCAGGATGTAAGAACCTTTTTCCAGAGCAAGGTCAATGGCCTCGCCAGCATCCTTGTTAACACCCCCGACGCGCACTCCCATACCCGAATATCCTCTCTCGGGTTTCAGGACCAGGTTGTCCCAGTTACCGTACGCCCATTGGATGAGATCCTTAATATTCTCTCCTGCCGGCCCCGAGGTCGGGCCTTCGCGAAAGCGTCTTGTCCAGGGAGTTCTGCGGACGGTTTCCTCACTGAAATGCTTCCCAAGGGGACCGGTAAAAACCTCGAACATGCTTTTGACGTTAATGGGCTCTGTTCCCCTGGGGTTGACGACCCTCCCCTCTCTGACCGCCTGGATTACAGGTGTCAGATCCTGCTTTCGGTGCAGTTTCAGAAGAATGTCTGAGTTAAAATCCATGAATATGGTGGAGACCGGCTGGCCCCTGTAGGAGACTTTGCCATTTTGCAGTTCCAACTCGTGGGGAGCCATCAGCGCCCCTGTTATACCCTCCGCGGCCGAGAGGTGTTCGGCCAGGTTGATGTTCTCGGTAACATCCACCAGGGTCTCCTCTTCGGCGACCACGGCAATGAGTCCCGGAGCATTTCCTTCCCTCGACCTGTGAACACCGATGAGCATATCCACAAAACCGTAAACCGGGTACAGCAGGGGGTGAAGAAAATCCAGTTCTACGCCCGGATCATTGATCCGGAGGATCTTGTCCCAGACAGCCTTGCCTATGTTCTGGGTGATCCTCTGGTAATCCCATCCCCCGGGACTGCCCAGATTCCACTCGGAGTGATAGCCGAGGAAGTCGTTTTGAATATCGAATTTCAAATTTCAGATTCCAAATTTTAAATTATAGTGATTTGTGATCCTTCGATTAAGCTCAGG
>JBFFDD010000315.1:0-2298 GCA_041559575.1 bacterium | reverse complement strand
GCATCCCCGATCTCATCGAGAAATACAACACCACCGTCCGCCTCCTCAAGTATGCCCGTTCTGTCAGCATGAGCACCTGTGTATGCACCCTTCCGGTGGCCGAACAACTCAGTGTAGGTGAGTTCTCCCGTAAAGGCCGCGATGTTTGTTTTCCTGAGGGGCAGCTCCCCTGACACCCTCCCATCCTCCCGGTACTTCTCGGTGAGAAGATTGTACAGGTTGTTAAAGACGAACTCCTTACCCACACCCGTCTCCCCCGTGATGAGGAGGGTGGGCAGACCCAGCTCCAGCTCTTTTTCACCGCCCCGCTTCCAGTTTACCAGGCGGTTGGTAAGGGGTACGGTCAAACGACCGATCCGCTCCACAAGCTGGAGGGAGGCAGCGCTCTTACCTATGATGTTACCCAGGAGATAGGAACTGACACCCGGATCTTTATAGGAGACTTCCTTGCGAAGCCGCTCCACCTTTCCCCTGAGTTCAGTGATCTTCAGGTGATCGGCGATACGGCTGGATATGAGGCTGGAAATGAGCTGAAGGATACCCTGATGCTCGGGGCTGAAGTAGTTCTTCTGGTGGCTGTCGAGGTTGATGACTCCGATAACCGTGTCCCCGACCATGATGGGAACGGCCAGCTCCGACCGGACATCGGCGGCAAGATCCCTGTAAAAACCTCCCTGTGCGACTTCCACCTCCGTGTCTGGGCACATGTAAGGCTTACCTGTGAACGCGACATAACCTGTCAGGGAACGCAATCCAGGGGGCAGTTCCTCACCGCCTACCCTGAGAATAGGGATCCTTGATTTTCTCCAGTCATGGGATTTGGCCCCCACGACCCGGCCTTCCTCGTCCTCAACGACGAGCCACCTTTGCTGCCCCCGCTCCCTGATAAGGGCAATGGATCCGGAGTCCGCTCCAGCCAGTTCAACCGCCCGCGAAACGACTTTTCCAAGAAACACCGGAAGTTCGGTATCCTCCGCGAGAAGCTGCTCTATCTCCGAGAGGACCCTGATCTCGAAATGTTCCACAGCCATGTCGCCTATTCCATCACTCAACGTACGAGCATGACTGGTCAAAAGTTTGAGTTCAGGTTCCGAATAGCTGTGGGGACGTTTCGTAAAATAGTTCACCACGCAGGTTACTTCACCATCCTCCCCCTCCACGGGGATCATTAGGAGGGTTTTCAGGGCCAGCTTTTTAAAAACGTCCCATCGTTCGAAATCCTCAGCGAGAATATCCTTAAAAAACAGAACAGGAGGTGCCCCCTGTCTCCTGACGATCCGGTTCTCATCCTGCATGACAAGCCTGGACAGCAGGCTCTTTCCCTCCTGGATGCTGATCCTTTCCAGTGTCTCGTAGATCTGCAGGTCGGAGGGGCTTCTTGACACTGCTGCCAGCACCTCCATGTAGCCTCCGCGCTCACTCCTCAGCACTTCGGGAACAGGAGAAACTGCCGAGACCAGGACAGAAGCGATATCCAGAGAGAGGTCAAGCTCGAATCCGCCCTGAAGAAGTATCCTGGCCGCGTCCCTTTTCCGAAGACGGTCCAGGTAACGGTTGAGCATCATCTTCTGGTTAAAACGGTGTGCCCTGGCCAGGGTGGGCATGATCCTGTTTAAAAGCTGGCGCACCTCCTCGCGCTGCTGGCTGGTGAGGAAATCCCCGTGACCATGGGGGGAATCCAGGCTCAGGACCCCTATGGAGCGGCTGGCATCGAGAAGGGGGAAGATGACCGAACTGACCAGTTTTCTCTGGGCATACCATTCCCTGTGAAGCTCATCGGCGCCGGTCCCGAGTATGACACCGTCCAGGATCCTGGACTCCAGATATGACTTGACCAGGGCGTTATCCCGCATCTGGATGGGGATCCGGGCCCCCTTCCTCTCCAGTTCACCCTCAGGGGTGTAAAGACAGTCAAGGGCCCCGCCGCGCATATCCTCCAGGTAGACCCTGATATCCGACAGGCCGGTGTTCTCCCTGATCGCTTTTACGAGATAGTGGAGAATATCAAGCAGGTTCTCCTTGTCGAAAGCCAGGATCTGTTTAACGTACGACATGGGTCCGGACCCCGTTCGCGGCAACATGCTCGCGTGGCTCGCCGTCCAGAAGAAGTGCGATCTCCTTTACCTTCCGATCATAGGCATGACGGTCCTGGGCAGGGATACTCGTGGCCCTGGGCACGTTGATGCGCCGGGGATCAACGTACTTCCCGTTCCTGTACATGGCGAAATGAAGGTGGGGCCCGGTGGCTCTCCCCGACCTGCCCACATATCCAATGACCTGTCCCTGGCGGACCCGGCT
>JBFFDD010000314.1:0-2307 GCA_041559575.1 bacterium | reverse complement strand
TGATGACCGGGAATGCACCCCCTGCCATTCGCCCCACGCCGGAACCGGACCCATGCTCGACCGACCCATCCCCGTTCTCTGCTGGGACTGCCACGACGACGTTTCTGCCGGCACAGAGGGGAAGGTTCTGTCCAGCGTCCACACCCCCGTTGCCGAGGGGGCCTGTTTCGACTGCCACCGTCCCCACTCCTCCAGCCGATCGAGGCTGCTCGACGAGTCCGGCAACGGCCTCTGCCTGTCCTGCCACGACGACCCGTCGGAGGATCAGAGCGGATCGCCCTACCCGTCGGAGCATCAGCCGGTTGCCGAGGGTTGCACCAGCTGCCACGTTCCCCACGCATCCGCCAACAGGTTCAATCTCGTGGAGGACACCTTCAGCCTGTGTTCCGGCTGTCACGACTCGCACCCGGCACATTCCCTCGACGCCTCGGCCGTGCTGGGGAGGGAGACCGGTATCGTTGCGCTACCCCAGGGCTTTCCGGTCACCGCTGATGGCAGCCTGGTGTGCACCGGGTGCCACCGCCCCCACGGCGGCAAACACAGGCCCCTCCTCGGTGTGCCGAAGATGGATCTGTGCGGTAAATGCCACGGGATGTGAGGAGAATAAATCAGGGTGAGCCATCATGTTTCTTAGGTCACTGGCATTAAAAGTCAACCTCATCATCGCCATTATCCTGGCCATCGCCCTGGGCACGTCCTCCTATCTGATCGAGCGGAACCTGGAGCGCCAGGCCATCGAGGAGGCCATGACCAAGGCCACCATCATGACCGCCTCGGTGATGAACTCCATCGTGGCGGAGATGAGCGGCTTCTGCCAGAAAGACGTCCAGAAGATCGTGGCCAACGTCGGGTCGGTACCGGAGATGGAGACGGTGCGCATCTTCGACGAGGAGGGAATCATCCTCTATTCGGCCGCGCCGGAGGAGATCGGCCTGCCGGTCGATGCCCTCGATTACTCGGTCTACCAGAGCAAGGAGGGGGGAAAGCCGTTCAAATCCGAAGGGGAAGAGCACCGGTCCTTCTGCATGGTGCAGCCCATCGAGAACGGTCTCGAGTGCCGGCGGTGCCACGGTGACGAGAAGGAGATCCTCGGTATCCTCGACGTCTGCGTGTCCATGGAGGAGACGGAGAGAAGGATCGCCGCCAGCAGCCAGTTCCTGTTCGGAACCACCCTCACCACAGTGATAATGGTGGTGGCGGCCATCAGCATCAGCCTGTGGCTCCTGGTAAACATCCCGGTCAACAAGCTGGTGAGGACCATGACCAGGGCAGAGAGGGGCGATCTCCAGGCCAGGGTGAAACTCAGGCGCAAGGACGAATTGGGCAATCTGGCCGAGAGCCTCAATTCCATGCTTAACCAGCTGGATTCCTCCGACAGGGAGCTGAAACGGTACCACGCCGAACAGCTCAGGAGAGCCGACCGGCTGGCGACCATCGGGGAACTGGCCGCCGGCATCGCCCACGAGATCAAGAATCCCCTGGCCGGCATCGCCGGGGCCACCCAGATCCTGGCCGGTGAGTTCGAGGATGACGATCCCCGGAAGCCCGTCACTCAGGAGATCCTCAAGCTCATCGAACGCCTGGATTCCACCATCCGGGATCTCCTGGACTTCGCCAGCCCGTCGGTGCCCCGGGTGGCAGCCACCGACCTGAGCGAGGTGATCAGAAAGACCCTGTTCCTGGTCGACGGCATGAAGGAGAAGAGGGACTTCGGCATCGAGGTTGTTCAGGACCTGGACCCCGAACTTCCAGAGATCCCCGTTGACCCCGATCAGATACGCCAGGTCTTCCTCAATATGGCGGTTAACGCGATTCAGGCCATGCCTAACGGGGGAACATTGACCATCTCCACCATGCACACCGCCGATCCTGACCTAGGTGAGGTCCATCCCCCTGAGGATTACATCATGGTGAGCTTCGTCGACACCGGAGCCGGAATCGAGTCGGACAAGCTGCGCAGCATCTTCACCCCCTTCTACACCACCAAGACCCAGGGGACCGGCCTGGGCCTGCCCATCACCATGCGCATCATAGAGCAGCACGGCGGCCGCGTTACCGTGCAGAGCGAGCTGGGGAAGGGGACGGTGTTTCGGATCTACCTGCCGAAGGGGGGACCGCCTGCCGGCGAGGAGGCGGATTAGAAAAGTCCCAAGTCCCAGGACCCAGGACCCAAGGGGAGAAGGGGACGCGAGGAACTGAACGAGGGGGCGGAAGAGCGGACACGGGGAAACGGAGACGCGGAGTGTGGGCGAGAGGGCGAGGGGGAGTAAAATCAGGTGTCGGGGTAACGGAGTGTCGGGGTATCGG
>JBFFDD010000313.1:0-2315 GCA_041559575.1 bacterium | reverse complement strand
TTCCATAATGAGCTGCTTGTTGGTGCAGCGCGCCGGGATGGGCAGGGTGCGCACGCCTTTTAGGTCAGGGGCTACCGCAAAATTCTTTCCGGAATGAAGTTCAACGTAGCGCGGTGCCTCATCGGTCTCGGTTTCGGGGAACCGAGGGGTGAACACCCGGTTGACCCAGTCGAGGAGTTCGGGCCTGGAACGGAAGTTCGACGACAGCTCGAGCTTCTCGCCCCTGCCGCCGCCGGTGATAATGCGCCTCACCTCGTTGTAGATCATGATGTCGGCGCGTCGGAAACGGTAGATGGACTGCTTGGGGTCGCCCACGACGAAGAGGGACCCCGGCCTGGGAATACACCGCTTCCAGTCCTTTACCTCAGGATCGGTGGAAGTCAGGAGCATCATCACCTCGGCCTGGACCGGATCGGTGTCCTGGAACTCGTCGACGAGAAGGCGCTGGTACCTGCCTGAAAAGAACCGGCGGACGTCCGGGTCGTCCCTTAAAAGGGCCGCGGCGCGAAGCAGAAGGTCTTCATAATTAAGGGTCCCTTCCAGGTGGCGCATGCGCCGGTAGTGTCCGACGGCCGGCAGGACGGTCTGTACTGCTATGGCGTAGCGGTACTCCATGAACCTTATCACCGCGGGCCGGGCCCAGGCGGCGTTAAAATCTTCCCAGCGTGAGGCCTCTGCCAGGGCCTGCTCCTTGCCTCCCGGGTAGAATTTGTGACGGGGGGTGATCTTGCGGTCAAAGACTTTGAAGATGTTAAACAGGGTTACCGGATCTGTAGGGCGGTTGGCCAGGTCGCCGGCGTTTCGCACCATGCGGCGAAGGCGGCGCATGGCGGGAATGAGCTTGTCGGACCCGTGTTCCTGGGGCAGCTGCTGACACAGCGTGTCGATGTGTTTTAGGTACTCGGTCAGCGCCGCAAGGGCGCCGGTCATGTCCGGCGGCTGAGGTTCGGGAGCGGGCCAGTGGGTGACATCCGGATGACCGGATACGGTCTCGAAGAACCCGAAAAGCTCTGCCGGAGCCAGGCCGGATTTTAGGATGTGCTCCTGGCCGGCGGCGGTAAGCGATCCCGCCATGTGTTCGTCGAAGGCCAGGCGGCGCAGCCTGGCGTCTTCGATCTCGTCCATCTCGGTAAACTCGGGATCGATGCCGGCTTCTACCGGACGCTCGCGGAGGAGTCGGGCGCAGAAGGAGTGGATGGTGCCGACAAAGCATCGACCGGACTCGTCGATACCGTCTGCAAGCAAACTGGCTTTTTTTGCGTCTCCGGTCTTCTTCGCCTGGGCAAGGGCGGATTCCAGCTCAAGCACGAAGCGGCTCTTCAGCTCCGAGGCGGCCTTCCTGGTGAAGGTGACCGCGGCGATATTAGCCGACTTTGCCTTGCCCGACCCGATGAGCGCGGCCATGCGCCGGACCATGCTCGTGGTCTTGCCGGTACCCGCCGCAGCTTCTACGAGGAAGTTCGTGTCGAGGCTCTCCTCGATCCTTTTGCGCTGTCCGGCGTCCGGCAGGCGGCCGGCGCTGCCTTTAGAGGTAGCCACGCAGTTTCCTCATGGGGCCCAGTCTTGCGTCGTCCCCTTCCAGTTTGCCGGCGACGCACCTGGCCTGAAAATCGGTGTCGCCGCAAATCAGTGTGTAGTCGCACCATCGGCAGTCATCTGGCTGATCAGTTGCCATAAAGCACCCCGACCCGGCCAGGTCGCACAGGCTAAGCAGCACGTCCATCCTCTCGGTCAGCTCTTCCCGGGTCAGGATCACGGCTTCCCCCTGGGCACTGGACGTGGGGAACAGGAATCGGAACGCCGCCACCGGAGGCGCCAGGGCCAGGGTCTCCTTGAGGCGGGCCTCGACCATGAGAATGTACAGGAGGTGCTGGACAAGCCGGCCCTCACGGAACCTGTCCTTCTGGTTGTAGGACCAGGCGCTTCCCGACTTGTAGTCGGTGATGACGTACCTGCCATCTTTTCTGTCACGATCGATGCGGTCGATGCGCCCTCTGACCCTGATGCGCCTCTCCCCATCCAGGGCGACTGCCACAGGGTCCGGGTGATCGAGTTCGGTGGGCAGATCGGTGGTCGGGAGCCCGATGGACGCCTCGGCGTAAAGGGGTTCGTGCTCCGCGGTGAAAAGCTCTTCCTCTCTTAAGAAAATACGGGCTGACTCGGCCATATTCGCCCTTTCATGCTCCCGGACGTGGATCGACGGGGGAGGCGCTGTCTTCTCATGATCGTCCAGGAGGCCGTCCAGGATCCCTTCGAGCCTGTCCTGGTCACGCTCAAAATCAGGTGTCAACCCGTCCTGGATGAGACGGTGCATG
>JBFFDD010000312.1:0-2316 GCA_041559575.1 bacterium | reverse complement strand
TGAACGCCAACATTCGCACCAGCCCGAACAATCAGCTGGCCCTACAGTACGCCGTCAAGTTCAACACCGAGACGATCGACGGTATGGAGTTCGACGGTGTGACCGATCTCATCGGGATCGAGGACCGTTACTCCATGGGATCGAATTGGGATATAGGCGGCCAGATGGGCGTGCTTCACTCCTACAATTCCAAGACCTTCGACTACAGCCTGGGGCTGTCTTTGGGTTACACGCCGTTCGCCAACGCGTGGATGAGCTTCGGCTACAACTTCGCCGGCTTCGAGGATCAGGATTTCGACGGGGGCAGCTACCGTGCCAGCGGTCCGTTCATCAAGTTCCGGCTGAAGATGGACCAGAGTTCCCTCCGTCAATTACTGAAGTAGGCTGCAGTCGGAGAAGATCGAGTCCCACCTCCCGGGTTTCAAGAGGACAATCAAACACGGAGAGGGGGAGCATGGTCGACGGGGGGCGTGGGCGATGGGGCTGAGCTGAGGCGCAAACAAGAGGTGTTCTTCTGAATACCGAATCCTGACTACGGAATTCTTTCGATTTTTAATCCTGAACCTTCACCCCCCCTCCTTTTGTGTTAATATTCTCCCCGACGCCATCCACACCCACCGGGGGAACTGAAATGGCTGAAAACCCGTCGGTCAAAGAGGTCTCTTCTATCCAGTACCGGGTCTGTTACGAGGACACCGATTCCGGCGGGGTGGTCTATTACGGCAACTACCTTCGCTATTTCGAAAGGGGCCGGACCGAACACCTGCGGCAGCTGGGTTACACGGTCCGGGAGTTCGAGGGTCGGGGATTCCTGTTTCCGGTGGTCAGGGCGGAGCTCCACTACAGGTCTCCCGGCTTCTACGATGACCTGTTGAGGATCGAGACCGAGGTGGAGAGTGTGGGCAGAACCTCCGTCACTTTCAAACACTGGATAAGGCGGGATACCGACGACACCCTGCTGGTGGAGGGGTCGGCGACAGTGGTCTGCGTGGGAAAGGATCTGAGGCCAAAACGGATCCCGCTGGAGATCAGGGAGCTGTTTTGAAAAAGTGGAAAGTGGAAAGTGGAAGGTGGAAATAAAAGTTTGAGGTGTGGAGTTTGGAGTTTGAGGTTTGAAGGGCTGAAAGAAGAACAGGAGGGACGATTTCCAGGGTCCGGTTCAGGAGCAGTGGCTGGCATCTAGGGTCTGGTTTCAAGATATTATGACTAGAACCAGACTCCAGATACCAGATACTGAATCTATTCTGACTGCTTACTACTATGTTCCAAGACCACCACTCAGACATTAAAGAGGGTTTAAGGGTCACTGTCGTCGGGTCCGTCATCAACCTGGTCCTGTCCGTGCTCAAGGTTGTCCTCGGGGTCATGGGCCACAGCCGGGCCCTTGTTGCCGACGGCGTGCATTCCCTGACTGATCTGGTCAGCGATATGATCGTCGTTTGGGGTCTGCTCGTCGGTGCCAAGCCCCGCGACAGATCCCACCACTATGGCCACGGAAAGGTCGAGACCCTGGCGGAAATGGGCCTGGGCACGATGCTGATCCTGGCAGGTCTGGCCATCATCTTCGATTCCGTAAAGGCTATCGCCGGGCGTGAAGTGGGGCCGCCAATGCCCATCGTCATCCCGGCGGCGGTCGCCAGTATCGTCCTCAAGGAGTGGCTCTACTGGGTAACGATCCGGGAGGCCAGGCGGACCGAAAGCCCTGCGCTGGTTGCCAATGCCTGGCATCATCGCAGCGACGCAATGACATCGGTGGGGGTCCTTATCGGTGTGGGGCTGGCGATCCTCTTCCCCAAATTCGCCATCGCCGACGCCCTTGTCGGTTTCATGGTGGCGGGGGTGGTTATCAGGATAGGAGGGGGTATCGCCTGGAAGGCCGGTACCAGGATCATCGACACCGCCCCTTCGGAGGACTATATGTCTAAAGTCACGGGGATGATCCTGACCGTGGAAGGGGTCCGCAGTGTTCGTGACCTGAGGATGAGGCATGTGGGGAGGCTCATCGCTGTTGAGGTCCACCTCGGCCTTGATCCCGAGATGTCGGTTTTAGACAGCCATGACCTGGCCAGGGAGGTGAAACGCTACGTCATGGAGAAGGATCGTCGGGTGTTCGATGTGCTGGTGCATGTGGAACCTGAAGAACAGGGAACTCGAGAGGGGGAGAAAAGGAGAGTGGGGGAGGGGGAGAAAGTACCCTGATCTAAAAGCAAAGAAAATTCTCTGCCTCTTAAATCATGTAACCTTTCACATACCACAGAACATATGAATTTCGCCCTGTTCCCCCCATCACCCCGTCGCCGGTTCGGATTAACCATC
>JBFFDD010000311.1:0-2324 GCA_041559575.1 bacterium | reverse complement strand
GGATAATTCGAAGTAACGAAGATCCCCAACCTCGGTTCATGAATTATCTGTTCTCTCCCCCGCTCTTTTTTCTCGCTTCCGCCTTGCGCGTTTTGCCTCGGCGGACGAGAAAGACGCCAGGAAGATAAGAGAAGGTTCTGGATTGCAGAGTATTAAACCCCTGATGCAGCTGTAATCCTTCTTTGCGGCTTAGCGTCTTCGCGAGAGATAGATATCCTTTCCATATCCTGGTGACCACGAGGGCGACATTTCCCTGGACGGGTGACGCTATACCTATGGACGGACCTGGTTGGCCCGGGGCAGGCGTTGGACGTTTCCTGATCACAGGACATGAGACGCGGATCCTGGGACCTCCCGTTACTAAAGCATCAATATCTGTCCGTCCTCAAGGACCTCGATGTTGTCCAGGCCCAGGTCGTCCAGCTCCTCCTGGATCCTGTCCTTCTGACCGGGCTTGGAGTGGGTGATGAAGATCCTCTCCGGCGCGGTGTCCATTTTCTTTAGTTCCTCACCCAGAAGCTCCGGAGTCAGATGTCCGGACAGGAGGGCCATGTCAGTCAGCCCGTTGTGGAAGGAGACCTCGACGATGAGCCCGTGAACGGTCTTACCCCTGACGGCCTGCCAGATGATCTCCGTTGGACCGGTGTCACCCGTGTAGACAAGGTTCCTCCCCTTTCTGTCCGTCACCAGATAACCGATGGCCGGCGTAGTGTGGTTGACCCGGTAGGCGGTGATCTCGTAACCGTCGATGTCGATGGGCTTTTCGGTGGGGATCTCGACCAGTTTGAGGATCCCGTTATCAGCCGATGGTATTTTGGTAAAATCCGGCCAGATCATCCCGTTGAAGATGTTCTTTTTCAGGGCACGGATGATCCTCGGATGACTGTAGAGGGCTACCTGCTGATCCCGGTTGTTCGACACGATGTTGTCGACGAAAAAGGGGATGGCCTTGATGTGATCCATGTGGGGGTGGGAAAGGAGGATGTGCCTGATCTTCCACTGCTCACTTTTTGGCAGGGCCTTGCCGATGGTTCCCGCGTCGAGGAGAAGACTCCGATCGACCAGGAAACCGGTCATATTGTGGTGCGGAAGTTCGGCGCCCGAACAACCAAGGACGTGGATCCTCATGGTCTAGCCCCCGAGAAAATAGTTTACAGTTTTCAGTTTATGGTTTGCAGTTCAAAAGCTGTAATTCGTTATTTGTGATTCGTGATTCCCTTGCCACGCCGATTTGTATCGCCATAGCTTGTAAAACGACGGCGGAAGCCTCAGGCGAAGGCGGGTGATAAGAAAGAGTCCTAAGTGCCAAGTATAAGTGATAAGCAGAAGTTCTAAGTTCTTAATGATAGGTGGTAAGTAAAAGCGCCCTTTACTTATCTCTTATCACTTATCTCTGAGAACTTACCTGTTAATATTTTGTTTTACCATCCTCCCTTCTCCACTCTCTAATCTCCAATTTCTAATCTCCAATTTCTAATCTCTAATCTCTATTCTCTATTCTCTATTCTCCAATTCCCTGCACTCTGTAAACCCTCATCTCTCCCGACTTGCCCTTGACCTCGCTGGGGGGCAATTCACGGACGGGGACAGCCGGCCCGAGGCCGGCGGCCGCCCTCTCCGTCAGAAAGATCTCCCCGGGGCCTGCCAAACCCGAGAACCGCGACGCCACATTGACCGTGTCGCCGATCACCGTGAACTCCATTCTCTCAGGAGACCCGATATTGCCCAGAAACACCTCACCGGTGTTGATGCCGATACCCTGCTCCATGTGGAAACCATCGTAGGTCCGTTGCCAGCGTTCATTGAGCAATGGCATCGCATTCATCATCTCGACAGCCGATCTTACGGCGTTTTCCGTTGGGTTCTCGACCTCGATGAGACTGCCGAACACCGCCACGATGGCGTCGCCGATGTACTTGTCCAGGGATCCCTGGTGATCGAAGATGATCCGGGCCATCTCGGTGAAGTATTCGTTGAGGATGGCGATGAGCTGGTCGGCCGGCCTCGCCTCGGTGATCACCGTAAAGTCCCGGATATCAGAGAAGAGGACGGTGACCACCTTCCGGTTGCCGCCCAGGTGGACATCCACGTCCTCATGGATCACCTGCTCCACGATCTGGGGGGAGAGATAGCGGGCCAGGTTGGTCCGCACCGTCTCCTCCTGCTTCATCTGCTCGGCCAGCCGGGCGTTCTCGATGGCGACCGCCCCCTGGTTGCAGAGGGTCTCGAGGAGATCGATGTCCTCCCGGGTGTAGAACTGGCCCGATTTCTTGTTTCCCAGGGCCAGGAGGCCGGTGACATCCTCCCGGTACCTCATGGGCAGG
>JBFFDD010000310.1:0-2337 GCA_041559575.1 bacterium | reverse complement strand
GGGATCTCCTCGCCCAGCAGCCCGTCGGGATACCCCTTGCCGTCGTACCTCTCGTGGTGGGACTTGACCGCCTCCAGGTCCAATTCCCGGCCGGGGATGGACCCCAGGATCCGGTAGCTCCACAGGGGGTGGGCCATCATCTGCTCCATCTCGCTGCCCTCCAGCTCCCCTGCCTTGCTCAGGATCGTCTCGTCCACAGCGATACGTCCCAGATCGTGGAACCTGGCCGATCGGGCCAGCACCTCGGCCTCGTTCTCGTGGAAACCGAGCCTGCGGGCCAGTTCCAGACTCATCTGGGCCACCCTGTCGGCGTGACCGGTGAGGTAGGGGCTCTTGATCTCGGCGATCCCCAGCAGGACATCCGCGGTGTACCGGAAGAACTGATCCTGAACCCGGAGGAAACGCCGGCCCTCGGCCAGCAGGCTGGCCGCCCTCTCGACGAAGGGCTTGACGCGGTCCAGGTCCTCTTCCTCGAAGGCTCCGCCACCCACCCGGTTGCTGAAGTTCATGACGCCGATGACCTTCTCCTGGTGGATGAGGGGCACGCTCATGAAGGACGGCGAGGTGTAGTTCAGCCTTCCCCGCGGCGGGGAGGACAGATCCCGTCCGATGTCCTTGACCAGCAGGGGGCGGCCGGTCTTCACCACGCCACCGCTGATACTGTCCTCGAGGGTCAGGGACATCCTCCTCATGTCGGCCTCGAAACCGAAGAATCCGGTCCCCTGACTGAACTTGAGCCGTTCGCCCGCCTCGTCCAGGACCAGGATGGATACCCGGCCCGCCCCCGAGATCCTGGAGTAGAACTGGACCATCTGGTCGAGGATCGTGTCCAGGTCGAAGAATTTCCCCATGGAGGAAAGCAGGTCGTTGACCCCGATGGCCACCAGATCCTTCTTCCTGTCTTCAGTGAGGGAACTGTGGCCCACCTCGGTGTTCCCTCCATCCACCCGAGCCTGCGTGAGGGCCTCCAGGGCGCCCTGGATGAGGTCGAAGGCGGCCATGAGCTGGGGGAAACAGGCGAAACCGATGCTGACGGTGAGATTTAAAGGGGAATGCCCCCCCGCGCCTTTCACCGGAGTGGAGGAGACGAGGTTACGGATCCGGTTGGCGAACTGGTGGACCTTCTGATCGTCTATGTCGGGCAGGATCAGGCCAAGAGAGGACTCCGAGTACCGGCCGACCAGGTCTATACGGCGGACGACCTTCGTCACCATGGAGGCCACTTCCTTGAGGATGATGTCCCCCTCGATGGACATCAGGTTAGTCTTCATCTCCTCGAAACCATCGATCTCGATCAACAGGAAACTGATCGGGGCGTTGCTCCTTCGAGACCGGTAGATCTCCTTGTCCAGCTCCTTTTCTAGGATCGACCGGGCGGGCAGGCCGGTGAAGGTGTCCTGATCGGCCATGGGCTGGGCCCTGACCCGGAACTGCCTTTCGAACATGCCCTCTAACTGCAGGGCCAGGATCCACAGCATCCTGACGTTCTCATCGGTGAAGCTGTCCTGCTCGCGAAACAGCTGGAAAACGCCCTTGATCCTGCCGTCGTGGGCAATGGGCAGGGAAATGACCGAGCGGCACTCCGTCTGGCTGAACAGATCCTCCAGGGCACTGGAGTCCGGTTCGCTGACCCGAACGGGCTGACGGTTTTCAACCGTCCACTCCAGGACCACATTGCCGCTTCGCAGGTCATCGGGAAGAGGGCCGGGGAATCCCCTCTTCATTATCGGGAAGTACCTGTTCTGGTCTTCGTCGAGGGTGTACAGAATGGCCCGGTCGTAGGAGATGATATCGGAGGAAAGGTCCATCATCACGTTGAAGGCCGAGGAACTCTCCAGGTCGAGGCTGTAGACCATGGTGGACTTGAGCAGGACGTTGAGGGTCCTGATCCAGTCGATGGCCGCTCCAGCGTCCAGCTGGGGGGCCACATTGACGATGTACTTATCCCCTCGTTTCAAAGCATGATCCCATTATTGAGTGTCTTAGAACGTTCTTTTTCAACCCGGATATCCTACAATATTCGTGCCATGGTGTCTCCGGATAGCCCCCTTCCAAATGTTTGAAAGCGGACCGGGTTCCAAAGCCCCTGAATCTTGACAGAATTACAAACCGAATTGCAAGGAAGTTCCTCCACCGATCCAGCAACGAAAGACAGGTTGCCCTCCAATACTATTACTGGTGACCGTAATGTCATCGCTCGGTGGCTTCGGGTGATACAATAATAATTATCATCATTCCAAGGTAACCTGAGGGAGGGTTCAAACTGAGGAGAATCTCCCTTGCCTCCCCTGGACAGGGGAATTTATTCATCTTGTCTAATGCTGACCGTACTGCTAT
>JBFFDD010000309.1:0-2337 GCA_041559575.1 bacterium | reverse complement strand
CCGTATGCCTTTCGTGTAATAATGGTGATCTTGGGTACTGTGGACTCAGCGTATGCATACAGAAGCTTGGCGCCATGCTTGATAATCCCGCCAAACTCCTGGTCCGTACCCGGGAGGAAACCGGGGACATCCTCCAGGACGATCAACGGGATGTTGAAGGAGTCGCAGAACCGCACGAAGCGGGCGCCCTTGATGGACGCGTCGATGTCCAGGCAGCCGGCCAGGTGGGCCGGCTGGTTCGCCACAACGCCCACCGAGTGCCCGCCCAGCCGGATGAAGCCGATGACGATATTGGGAGCGTAATGCTCCTGGATCTCCAGGAAGTAACGGTCGTCGGCGATGGTATTGATGATCTGCTTGATGTCGTAGGGTCGATTGGGATCGTCGGGAACGATGTCGTTGAGGGACTCATCCTCCCTGATCGGGTCATCGTCGGTGGGGGTAAAAGGAGGATCCTCGGCGTTGTTTGAGGGCACGAAGGAAAGCAGCTCCCGGACCAGCCCCAGGGCGGACTTCTCATCCTCGGCCGCCAGGTGGCAGACGCCGCTCTTGGTCGCGTGGGTCACCGCCCCACCCAGCTGTTCCTTGGTGACCTCCTCGTGGGTCACGGCTTTGATGACCTCCGGACCGGTGATGAACATGTAGCTGGTATTCTTGACCATGATGATGAAATCGGTTATCGCCGGACTGTAGACCGCCCCGCCGGCGCACGGTCCCATGATGAATGAGATCTGCGGCACGACCCCGGAGGCCAGTGTGTTCCTCAGGAAGATGTCCGCGTACCCCCCCAGGCTGACGACACCCTCCTGGATCCTGGCGCCGCCGGAGTCATTGAATCCGACGATGGGCAGCCCGTGCTTCATGGCCAGATCCATGATCTTGACCACCTTCTCGGCATAGGCTCCACTCAACGACCCGCCGAAGACGGTAAAATCCTGAGCGAAAACGTAGACCCGGCGCCCGTTGACGGTCCCGTACCCGGTGATGACCCCGTCCCCCGGGATCTTCTGCTTGTCCATATCGAAATCGATACACCGGTGGGTGACGAACTTGTCCATCTCCACGAAGCTCCCCTCGTCGAGGAACAGGTTGATCCTCTCCCGGGCGGTGAGCTTGCCGGCCTCGTGCTGCTTGGCGATGCGTTTCTCTCCACCCCCAAGTTCGGCCTCCTGGTTACGCTTCTCCAGTTCCTGGAATTTCTCTTCAAGGGACATGGGTTAACCTCCGGTCTGCAATAGTCGGAAAATGTTGTTCCAGTTCGTAAAGGAAGGTAAGCAGTATACCGAATGGTGAATGGCTCGGCAACAGGAAGGAAGGCTTTAGGTTTGCCTTAGGGTAGCTGAAGGGTTGGAGGTTCGAAGGGAAAGGATCGTCCAATTTTTCGAGAGGAAAAGTAACCGACCGACGGTTCGATTGGGCGATGAAGCGATGGGACGATGGATCGTTAAATCGACAACTCGCTAAGTCGTAAATTCTGTCGGCTCTGTTCCCTGGTCTTCAGTTCTAAGTTCTCGGTCCTTGGTTCTCAGTTCTCCAGAAAATAGTAATTGAAATAAACGCCTACGGTCAGGGTGGTCCCGTCGTAGTCACCGGAGAAGAAGACATCCTCCCCATCCCACCAGTGGTGCTTCACCACAATTCCGAAGGAGTTGACCGGACTGACGAATCCCTCGAAACCAGCCCCTACAAAAAGCCCCAGCCCGTCTATGTCATCGATAAAGGCGTCGAACTGGATGTAATGGGTGCTGAGGCCGGCGACCACAAAGGGCTGGACCGGGGACACGTCGTTGAAGATGAACTTGGCCCCCATGTCGAAACGGGAGTAATCGGCGTCGACACCGAGAACCTCCTCGTCGTGGCCGCTGCCGCCGAGGGCGAAATCAAGGGCAAAATAGGGGTTCAACCTGAACCCGCCGGCAAGGGATATCCCTATGGCGTCGTCGAAATCCTCGAAATCGTTTCCCAGTTCCACGTGCTCGAACGCCCCCCCCAGGTACCAGCTGGCGATGGCCCCACAAGGGGTGGAAAGGAGAAAGACTAGAGAAAACAGGGTAATGAGCAGTGGGAAGGGGAAGGTCCTTCGACCATGCTCAGAACAGGTGGAAAGTGGAAAGGAAAGCTGCCATCTTCTCATGGATTACCTCCGCTGGTCACCGGGGTGACAGGGGTTGACACACAGCTCAATTATAACCTCCCGGCGGGGATGTGGGTAGGGAGAAAAGGGTTTGAGGTCGAACAACAACAGGTATCCAGTATTCAGGAACCAGTATTCAGTAGAGAAACCGTGATTCGCTATTTGTGATTCTTAATTCGCAAAAAAACAGTTTCTGGTCTCTG
>JBFFDD010000308.1:0-2376 GCA_041559575.1 bacterium | reverse complement strand
CGGCCATGACGAGAATGAGCGCGGGTTCCAGGATCGATGTCAGTGCCTGAACGGAGCGGCTCACTTCCTCCTCGTATGTCCGGGCCACACCGGTCAGTAATTCCGGTAGCTCGCCGCTGTGCTCACCCACAGCGACAACCCTCGGCAACAAGGGGGGGAAAACCCCGCTGGTCCTGAAAGCCTGTGCAAGGGATCCTCCCTGGGAAACCTGCTGGCTGGCGTCCCGAACAGCCGTCACAAGGACCCGGTTTCCGAGAACATCTCCGACGACCTCAAGGGATTTGATAAGAGGAACACCGCTTGTGAGAAGCGTCCCGAGGATGTGTGACAGCCTTACAGTAGCCACCTTGAGAGTCAGGTTCCCGAACATGGGAGTCTTCAGTTTAAGGGCATCCAGGGCAGGCCCCAGTTTATCACTGCGGGAGATTGCGCGGTAGGATATACCCGCGACAACTAACATCACCAGAAAAAGGATCCAGTATCGGGAAACCAGCCCGCTCACAAACAGGAGGATCCTGGTAGGCACAGGGAGTGTCTGCCCGAAATCCGAGAATATACCGACAACCTGTGGAACAACGTAGGCAAAGAGAAAGAGAAGAAAGGTGACGCCGAGTACTGTCATCACCGTGGGATAGACCAGCGCTGCCACGACCCTTCCCCTGAGACGCACTTCCGTGTCCAGGGTATCTGCGAGCCTTTCCATTATCCTGTCAAGGAAGCCCCCTGTCTCCCCCGCACGGCACATCTGCACGTATATACCGGGAAAAACTGAAGGATAATGGGCCAGGGCCTCATGGAAGGAGGCCCCTTCGTTGACGAGGTTCCTGACACCGGAAAGGGTCTTCCGTATGGCCGGTTTTTCCATCTGTTCCACAAGCGCTTCCAGTGCCTGGAGCAGGGGAAGGCCTGCCCTTAAAAGGGTTGAAAGCTGACGAGTCATGGAAGCCAGGTCGGACCGGCTGATACGCCCGAAGCTCGGAAGGGATGAGCGAGCCGTTTCCCTTGAATCGACCGCGGCCGAATCGAGGGAAACGATGTAAAAGCCGTCCTTCCTGAGCGTCTCCCTGGCGGACTGGGGAGAAGAAGCGTCAACAAAACCTTTCTTGCGTTTTCCCTTGCCGTCGAGAACCGTGTATTCAAACAGGGGCATGACCGTTCTCTTCCTGGGTTACCCGCAGCACCTCCTCGATGGTGGTGATGCCCTTCAGGACCTTCCCGGCACCATCCTGCCTCAGTGTTCTCATCTCCTCGGCCAGCGCCGCTCTTTTTATGGACCCGCTGTCCGGATTCCTGAGAACAGTGGCTTTGATGGAATCCGTTACGACCAGCAGTTCGTAAATACCCGTCCGGCCCAGGTACCCGGTTCCGAGACACTGGGAACACCCCGCTCCGCGCCAGAGCCCGCCTTCAGGCAGATCATTCTGGCCTGTTCCCATCTCCTCGAGCTCCTCAGGAAGAGGTTCATATTGCTCCTTGCAATGAGCACAGATCATCCTGACGAGCCTCTGGGCCAGGATCGCGTTGACCGATGACGCCACCAGGAAGGGTTCGACTCCCATGTCAATGAGCCTGGTGACCGCGCCAGCGGCGTCGTTGGTGTGAAGAGTGGAAAAAACGAGGTGGCCCGTCAGGGATGCCTGGATGGCTATCTCGGCAGTCTCCAGATCCCTGATCTCACCGACCATGATGACGTTGGGGTCCTGTCGCAATATGGACCGCAGTCCGTTGGCAAAGGTGAGATCGATCCTGGGATTAACCTGGATCTGGCTGATCCCGGCAAGCTGGTACTCCACCGTGTCCTCTACGGTGATGATGTTCTTGTCGGCAGAATTTATCCTCGTCAGGGCCGCATAAAGGGTCGTAGTCTTCCCGCTCCCGGTCGGTCCCGTGACCAGCGTGATGCCGTGGCTTGAAGTCGTCACCCTTTCCACAGCCTTGAGATGGTCCTCCCCCATGCCGATCTCGGAAAGCCCCAGAAGGACCTGGCTCCTGTCAAGCAGCCTCAGGACCGCTCGTTCGCCGAAGCTGGTGGGAACGGTGGAGACCCGGATGTCAATATCCTTACCCGCTATCTTGATCCTTATCCGGCCGTCCTGGGGGAGTCTCTTTTCAGCGATGTCCAGGCTGGCCATGATCTTGACCCGGGACAGGATCGGGGAATGAAGTTTTTTGGAAAGGATGTGGACGTTGTGAAGGACGCCGTCAACACGGTACCTGACAGACAGGTCATCCTCGAAAGGCTCGATATGGACGTCACTGGCCCTTTCCTTGACAGCATCGTAAAGCACAGAATTGACGAAGTTGATAATGGGAGCTTCATCAGAAGCGTCGAGCAGATCCTGGGGCTCCTCGAGCTCCGAGACACGGACAGCCAGG
>JBFFDD010000307.1:0-2387 GCA_041559575.1 bacterium | reverse complement strand
CCGGGCCGAGCAGCTGTGGGGGAAGGAGCTGTCCTACAACAACATCCTGGACACCGACGCCACGGTACAATTGACCATGGAGTTCGCCGACCCGGCCTGCGTGATCATCAAGCACACCAATCCCTGCGGGGCGGCGGTGGGTTCGAACCCGGCCGAAGCACACCGGATGGCCATGAAGACGGATCCGATATCGGCCTTCGGCGGCATCGTCGGGTTCAACCGGGAGGTGGACCGGGAGGCGGCCGAGGAGGTCTCCAAGGTCTTCACCGAGGTGATCGTCGCACCGTCCTACTCCGCCGACGCCCTGGAGGTCCTCAAGGCGAAGAAGAACCTGCGGATCCTGCTCCTGCCGGGTTTGGATAACCCCGTCTTCGACCATGCCATCCCCAACGTGCGGAGCGCCGGCGGGGGATATCTGGTCCAGGGCAGAGACCTGCTGACCCTGGATGAGGACACCCTTAGAACGGTCACCAGAAGGCCGCCCAGCGAGGAGGAGATGGCCTCTCTGCGCTTCGCCTGGATCATAGCCAAACACGTGAAATCCAACGCCATCGTCTACGCCAGGGACAACCAGCTGGTGGGTGTCGGGGCGGGACAGATGAGCCGGGTGGACTCGGCGAAGATCGGCGTCATGAGGGCCAACATGCCCATCGAAGGGACCGTCCTGGCATCGGACGCCTTCTTCCCGTTCCGGGACGGCGTCGACGCGGCCGCCGAGGCGGGGGTTACCGCCGTCATCCAGCCCGGAGGGTCCATGCGGGACGAGGAGGTCATCGCCGCCGCGGACGAACACGGCCTGGCGATGGTGTTCACGGGGATCAGGCACTTTAGGCACTGATTGTTGTGTGTCGGAGTATGGGAGCAACGGCGTATCGGAGATTTCACAGGGTTCCCCGTTACACCGACACCCCTTACCCCGGCACGGGATTAATTTCTTAATAGTGGGAGGAGATTGATGAAGGTACTAATCGTAGGCGGAGGGGGACGGGAGCACACCCTGGTGTGGAAGCTCAACCAGTCCAAGGGTGTCGATAAGGTCTACTGCGCACCGGGCAACGCGGGCATCGCCCGGGTGGCAGAGGTGGTCCCCATCGACGTGGAGGACATTCCGGCCCTGGTGGAGTTCGCCAAAAAGGAGGGGATCGGCCTGACTGCGGTGGGACCCGAGCTTCCCCTCACACTGGGGATCGTGGACGCCTTCGAGGAGGCGGGGCTGAGGATCTTCGGCGCCTCGAAGAAGGCCGCCGAGATCGAGGGCAGCAAGGTGTTCACCAAGAACCTGCTGGCCAAGTACGACATTCCCACAGGCTTCTACGAGGTCTTCGATCAGCCGGGTCCGGCGCGGGAATACATCCGGAAGATGGGGGCGCCCATCGTGGTCAAGGCCGACGGCCTGGCCGCCGGCAAGGGAGCCATCGTCTGCCAGACCATCGAGGAGGCCGACGAGGCGGTCAAGATCATCATGGAGGACCGCCAGTTCGGTGACGCCGGCGACAGGGTTGTGGTGGAGGAGTTTCTCACCGGGGAGGAGGCCTCCTTCCTGGCCTTCTCCGACGGCAAGAACGTACTCCCTCTGGCCACCTCCCAGGACCACAAGCCGATCTTCGACGGCGACAAGGGCCCGAACACCGGCGGTATGGGAGCCTACTCACCGGCGCCGGTGGTTACCGATGAGCTCTTCGACCAGGTCATGGACAGGATCATGATCCCCACGGTACAGGCCATGGCGGCCGAAGGCAGGCCCTACAAGGGGGTCCTGTACGCGGGCCTGATGATCGAGGACGGTGTGGCCAGGGTCCTGGAGTTCAACGCCCGCTTCGGAGATCCCGAGGCCCAGCCTCTTCTGATGAGGCTCGATGGTGACCTGGAGAGCATCATGGAGGCGGTCATCGACGAACGTCTGGACGAGGTCAGCCTCAACTGGCACGACGACGCGTCCATCTGTGTGGTCATGGCGTCAGGCGGCTACCCTGGCTCCTACGAGAAGGGCAAGGTGATCAGCGGCCTGGAGGAGGCCGAGGCCATGGAGGACGTGGAGGTCTTCCACGCCGGCACCGCCGAAAAGGACGGCCGGATCGTCACCTCCGGGGGGCGGGTCCTGGGTGTCACAGCCCGGGGCAAAGACATCCCGGAGGCCATCGAGAGGGCCTACCGGGCCTGCGACGTCATCCAGTGGGAGGGGGCCCAGTACCGGAAGGACATCGGGGCGAAGGCGTTTAAGTACTTAAAATAGACTCAAGACCCATGTCCCAGGACCCAGGAACAACCTGTTTAGGGATTTCACCTGGGGGTTTTTAAGAATAACGGAGGTTATGAATGCTGGGACTTGAGACTTGGGACTTGGGACTTGGGACATATAAGTGGAGTTAATATGGATAATATCGATG
>JBFFDD010000306.1:0-2409 GCA_041559575.1 bacterium | reverse complement strand
CACCCCCTTCCTTTCGGGATTCTGGTATCAATCCGGACAAGCCGGAGATGGTGTCTCTCAGGCGAACAAACGCCTTCTCGAAAAAAACCGCGCTCCGATGCGCTTTCACGTTCTGATGCTCCTCGCTAGAGGGCGCTCCGCCGCAGCGCTGCATGTTCCGCCGCACCTTCTTCCCTATGGCCGATGGCCAGGATCTCCGCGGTCAGGTCTGAGTAGTCCCTCGAGCCCCGGCCGCGCCGGTCGTACTCGAAGATGGGTACCCCCTCCCGGGTGGCCTCGTTCAGCCTCGTGCTCTTTCGGATAACCGTCTTGAGGAGGTGCTCCCCGTAGGTTCGCTCAAGCTCTTCCCTGTGGTGGCGCGCCTCCCTCTGCCGCTTCTCGAAGAAGGTGGTGAGGAAATAGACCCTCAAGTCGAGAAGGTGGAGCTCCTTCAGCGCATCCAGGATCTCCAGCACCCGCGAGAGGCCGCACACGGACAGGGAAGACGGGGCGACCGGGACGATCGCGACCTGGCTCGCCACCAGGGCGTTGATCGTCAGGATCCCCACAGAAGGGGGGCAGTCGATCACGATGTAACCGTAGGCCTCCCTGAGTCCCTCGATCACCTCCCTGAGGCGACCCTCCCTCCCCTCGATCCCCGCAAACTCGAGCTCCGCCAGCGCCAGATCCATGTTGGAGGGGAGGATTTCCAGGTTCGGCCGCACCGGGACGATGGCCTCGCGGGCGGGGCATGCGCCGTTCAGCAGCACGTCGTAGGCCGAGCGCTCGAGCGCATCTGTGTCCAGGCCCAGCCCGAGGCCACTCAGGCCCTGAGGGTCGACGTCGACCAGCAGGGTCCGCAAACCGGAGGCGGCGAGCCCGGCCGACAGGTTGATGGCCGTGACGGTCTTCCCGACTCCACCCTTCTGGTTGCACAAGGCGATGACCCGGCATGACCCGTCCACCGGGGCCTTCCCGGTGCCGGTCTCTCGACCGAACAGGAGAGCCCTCGGGGGGCGGCGCCTCGTGAGTCCCTTTTTCATGGGGACCACCTTGCCCCCGGGTCTTGTCCTCTCAGTAGCCTCGTTCCCCGATAGCTTCTTCCCGCATTCCCCGCAGAACTTATCGCCGGGAAGGCCTTGAGCGCCGCACTCGGGGCAACCCTGGGAAAGCTTCGCCCCGCAATCGCGGCAGAATCTGTTCCTTTCGGGATTTTGGGTTTTGCAGTCTGAGCATTCCATAAGCTGCACCTCCCGAGGCATTGCCTCTTTGATCGACCTTTATCGTTAGAGATTGTGATTTATTTCAAAACGCAATCGCCGTTTATATACCGAATTCTGGATGAAGCAGCCTATGGGGTAAACACCCTATTTTTTGTGAAAAAGGACCCCATTTTTCCCCGGGGGTATTCTCGAAAACACCGTAGGATTAACTAAATGAGAATGACTTGTAAAATACGCGCAAATCCCGTATCAAAGGGAGGAATGAGGAGGTGAAAATCTCTAAGCTCCTAAATTCACTGGTTAAATCAGAAAATCGAATTGGCCCAAACGCGCCACGGAAAAACGAGGAAGGGTAGAAAGGGGACATAAAAAGGATAATATTCTATACGTTTTATGTTGCATAATACAAGTTATTAAAATAATTTAATTTTTTGAGCAAAGTTTTCAGAAAGTGGGAAGAAATCACCCACAGCACCGCGGCTCATCTCTTCCGCACTCCCTCCCTTCTGCGGGGATTCCGGAGAATGCGCTTCCCCCTTGATACTTCTCGACCGTATACGTTCGATAACGTTCCCTGTCTCATCCGTGAGGCGTTTGAGGCTGCCATCTGGCGAGTCATGGTGAGGAATTCTTGAAGTCTCATCCGGCCAAACAGCTCACTGGGAAACGACGTCCTCTTGAGTTACCCGGAGCACCTCCTCAATGGTGGTTATCCCCCTGGAGATCTTCCTCGCCCCATCCTGCCGGAGGGTCAGCATCCCCTTGTCGATCGCCGTTCTCTTGATGGTGTTGGAGTCATAATTCCTGAGGATGAGGGTGCGGATATCGTCGTCCAGGACCAGCAGCTCGAAGATCCCCGTCCTTCCCCGATATCCCGTTCCCAGACAGTGTTGGCAGCCAACCGCCCGGTAGAGGGGTTTTCCCCCTCCCAATGAGGGATCCATCCCGACCTCCCTCAACTCCTCCTCGCCGGGGGAATATTTCTGACGGCAGTCGGGGCAGACGATGCGCACGAGCCTCTGGGCCATGATGGCGATGACCGACGATGACGCCAGAAAGGGCTCTATACCCATGTCGATGAGCCTGGTGATGGCTCCCGCTGAATCGTTGGTGTGCAGAGTGCTGAAAACCAGGTGCCCCGTTAAGGATGCCTGTATCGCTATCTCTGCCGCCTCCAGATCCCTCACCTCCCCAACCATGATGACGT
>JBFFDD010000305.1:0-2412 GCA_041559575.1 bacterium | reverse complement strand
TGGCGTCTTGAGCAAGTCACGCCGTGAGTGTGACAAGCGGGCGAGAGAGCGAATTTAACACTGAGTGCACAGAGAGGGCCCTTGAGCCCTCACCATCCTTCGACCGGCTCAGGACAGGCAGAGAACCACAGAGAAAACCGCCAAATCCAGTAAATATGTTTAAATCCAGATCTTTTACACATTATACCCATTCTCTACCTCTGTGGCCCCCTGTGGTTCGACCCGGGATGGGTCGATCCGTGGTCCTCTGTGTTAAACCCCGTGCACTCAGGTCAAAAGACTGAACACAAGGGACACAGAGTTAAACCTTTTGGACCCTGGTTTTTACCCCTCGACCTAAGCTCGGAACAGACGATACCGAAAAGGAATATCAGGATGAATTCCAAACTTCAAACCTCAAACCTTCCCCTCACAGCAGCCCTCTTCCTGCTTCTCCTCTTCATTACATTGGCCGGACCTTTGTTTGCCGCTGATCAGGTCGTGGTCATGGAGATCCAGGGAATGACGTGACACCTGTGAGCGTTTCTCGTGAAAAGGTCCCTGGAAGGGACCGAGGGCGTCAGGGAAGCGGAAGTTTCATTCGAGGAGAAAAGGGGCTACGTGATCGCCGATGAGGGCGTCACCAACGAGATATTGGAAAAAGCGGTGGGAAAATCAGGCCGGTTTTCAGGTAAGGTGATCACCAGGGGTCCTGTTGAAACCTATCAAAAAGGGCCGCTGAAGGATAACCTCTGACGGGAAATAATTTCCCTGAACACCAGTGTGGGAAAACCCGGTGACAGGATTCAGACATCGGGGCCGGATGCCTCCTTTTCGAACAGAACCCTTTCAATGTCCTCCAGGTGCTCCAGCATCACCTTGGCGGCCATTTCCCTGTCACCGGCCTTGACTGCGTTGAGGATCTCCCTGTGCCGGGCGAGGGATTTCCGGGGCCGACCTTCGACCTGCAGGTATTTTTCGCGGCTTTCTCTGAACAGGTCTATAACGCTGTCCATAAGCCGAACGAGTGTGGCATTTTTGGCCGCCTCCGCCAGAGCATCGTGAAACGTTTTGTCAATATCCCCCCCCGTTTCACCCTTGGCGACCTGTTCTTCCTGGAGGAGAAGATGTCTTTCCATCTCCGTAATCTCCTCCACGGTGGCCCGTTCGGCCGCCAGGTAAGCGAGCTGAGGCTCGATCAACCGTCTCATCTCGAAGAGTTCCATCTGGTGACCCTTCTCCGAGTAGATCTCTGTGGCAAGGGGATTGACCAGGCTCTCGATGGGCTGGCTGGCGACGTAGGTCCCGTCCCCCTGGCGACTGGTCAGGAGCCCCTGGCTCTCAAGGGCCCGAAGGGCCTCCCGCACCGAGGACCGGCTTACCTGGAACACCTCAGACAGTTCCCGCTCAGAGGGCAGCTGATCTCCCGATTTGAGTCTGCCCCGGTTCATCATGTCCTTGATCTTTGTGACGATCTCCTCGTAGATCCTCTTTTTCTTTACCGGTTGGAACATACGCGCCTTAACCTCCGTGCGTACCGTGGAGTCCGGGACTCTTTTGTACACAGGACACCCTGGCAAACCTTCATAATGTAAAGGATGCAAGAACCCAAGAACGTTTTGGATAATTATGGAAAAGAGACATTCCGCAAAATCACCTAAACCAGGCAACCTCCTCGGCCCCCAAAGCCCCTCTAAAACAGAAAAATCATAAAATCGCTACCCTGTCAAGGGCAGTGTGGCCTTATTACTGGGATGAATAGTGACCGGTTATTACCAAACTCGAAACTCGATTTGGGGCTATTTGAAGTGGCGGCAGAGGAAGTCCGGGTCCGTCTACGCTAACGCCTTTCGGCCAGCTTCCGCCTCCGCTTTCAGCTACGGCGTGACAAGTCGCCGTGGCAAGGGCCTATCTTTAGGGCATGACAAACCGGAGCCGGATATGAGGTCGCGTTCGAAAATCTACCTTTCACGGCTCTTGCTCAGCTGCCGGAGGAGATCCCTATTGCCGGTGATAAGGGCCTGTTTTTTCAATCCACTCCATCTTTTGATCTGATCCTCTCTATCGCGTGCAGATTTCCCATCATCATGTTCTTCAGAATAGACCAGTTTTACCGGGAGTCGTATTGAAGTGTATTGGGATGCAAAACCTGATCGATGCCAGAACAGGCGATTCCTTATGTTATTCGTGTGCCCTACATAAAGTGAATTGTCAGAGCATCTCAGGATGTAGACATAGTACCTGTCTGTTCTCTTCACGCTCAATTGAAAAGCAAAAAACCTGCCATGAGCCCCTCGACAAAGCTCGGGGCCTTGAGCCTGTCGAAAGGCCTGGAGTGCCCCTCGACGCGGCACCTTTGCTCACGGTGCCTTGCTCGGGACTACTCGACGCTGCTCGTTGCGGCCTGTCCTGAGCTTGTCGAAGGACCTGCCA
>JBFFDD010000304.1:0-2415 GCA_041559575.1 bacterium | reverse complement strand
GAAGGCCGGCAAGGGTTTCTATGCTTACGACAGGGCGGGGAAAAGGCAGGCCGATCCCGGAGTCAGAGATGTCCTGGCCCCTATGGTCAGGGGAACAAGAATCTTTTCGGCAGACGAGATCGTCCACAGGCTCATCTACCCGATGATCAACGAGGCCACCTTGATCCTGGAGGAGGGTGTGGTAGACTCGGCCGAAGCCGTGGATGCGGCTATGATCCTCGGGGCGGGCTTCCCGCCATTCACCGGCGGGCTGCTGCGCTTTGCTGATTCGGTGGGAACTGAGAAGGTGACGGATGAATTGAGGAAGCTCGCCGATCAAACAGGCCCGCGTTTCAGCCCCTCGGAGACGCTCACGGCCATGGCCAGGCAAGGGAAGGTGTTTTATCCATGATGGCGAATGACGCGGTTGAAACCTACGGAACGCTTCCACGGATGTACTTCTCCCAGGCGGTGCGTTACGGTGATTCGGCGTCCGTAATGGAAGGAAAAAGCGGTCATTACCGTCCCATCAGCTGGCGGGAGATCGCCACTCAGATACGGGAGGTGGCGGCGGGTCTCGTCGCCATCGGGGTCAGCAGGGGGGACAGGGTGGCCATCATGGCCTACAACCGCCCCGAGTGGCTCATCACCGACCTGGCCATTATGGCCGCCGGAGCCATTACCATCCCCGTATACCACACCATACCGCTGGTCCAGGCCGATCGGATCCTTGAAAAATCGGGGGCCCGGATCGCCTTCGTCGCCCGTTCTGACCAGGCTGAAATGCTCATGTCCTGCAGTCCTCTGGTGGACACCATTATCTCCCTGGACCCCATCGGCGTGGACGACGCGGGCGCCTGCTCCATGGACTTCGGTCTTCTGAAACAGAAGGGCGCCCAACAGTTGGCTGGGGACGACGGCAGGGCCCTGGACGAACGCATTGAATCCAGCGGGCCGGAGGACGTGGCAACCATCATCTACACCTCCGGAACCACCGGTGACCCCAAAGGGGTGATGCTCACCCACGCCAACATCCTGTTCGACGCCCAGGCGGGCCTGTCGGCACAGCCGGTCGGTCCTGGAGACATCCACCTAAGCTTCCTGCCCCTTAGCCACGTCTTCGAGCGAACCGTCGGCCAGTTCCTCATGATCATGGCCGGTGCGACCATCGCCTATGCCACCTCCATGCTGCGGGTAGCCGATAACCTTCCAGATGTCCGGCCTACTGTGATGATCAGCGTTCCGAGGTTCTTCGAGAAGCTCCACATCAAGGTGCTCGACGCCCTGAGAGAGGCCCCTGCCATCCGGCAGAGGATCTTTCACTGGGGCATGGGGGTGGGCCGGCAGCGTAACGGTCTGCTCATGTCCGGTCACAGGCCGGGAACCTTTCTGGAACTGAAGTACCGTATCGCCGATCACCTGGTGTTCTCCAAGCTCAAGACCAAGCTGGGCGGAAGGCTGCGCTTCTTCGTCTCCGGAGGGGCTCCACTGGCTCCTGAGATCATTGAATTCTTCCTGTCCGCCGGCATCCAGATCATGGAGGGCTATGGCCTCACCGAGGCCGCCCCTGTGGTGTCCGTCAATCCGCTGGGGGCCCTGAGGCCGGGGACGGTGGGAAAAGCCCTGCCCGGAATCAAGGTGAGGATCGCAGAGGACGGGGAGCTTCTTGTATCAGGTCCCAACGTGATGCCCGGATATTACAGCGACCCCTCAACCACGGCCGAGGTAATCCGGGACGGCTGGCTGCACACCGGTGACCTGGCTGAGATCGAAGACGGTTATATCAGGATAACCGGCCGCAAAAAGGACATTCTGGTTACATCCGGTGGAAAAAACATCTCTCCGGCGGTGGTGGAGAACCTGATCGTGGAGGACGATCTGATCAGCCAGGTGATGGTTTATGGCGATCGGAGGAAATTCCTCACCGCACTGGTGGTGCCCAATTACGAGAGGGTGGCTCAGATGGCCTCTGAGCTGGGCCTCGAGGCGCTTTCTGGGGAGGACCTAAGCCCTGAAGCCCTCTCAAAAAACAGTAAGCTCTACAGCCTTCTCATGGACCGCATCGGCAGACGGACGGCAGACCTCGCCTCTTTCGAGCGGGTCAAGAAGATCCATCTCCTGGACCGTGAACTCACCGAGGAGGACGGGGAACTGACGCCGACGATGAAGGTGAAGAAAAAAGTTGTCTCTGAGAAGTTCGGGCCGGTGCTCGACGCGCTTTATGAGGATTGAGGCAGCTTTTCACAGGGGAAAAGGGAATTAATTTCTTGGTCCTAAGTGCCAAGAGATAAGAGATAAGGTAATATGAAAGGTATTCAGGAGTCACCCGCCGTCGCTCATGGAGCCTTGGCGTGACAGGGTATTCAGGATTCAGAATAGAACTCTAGCGTTGTTTGCGTCCTTGGCTGGTAGATCCCGTTTTGGATTTTGGGTTTT
>JBFFDD010000303.1:0-2422 GCA_041559575.1 bacterium | reverse complement strand
GCTGAACTGGTCCTCACCCCCGGCCCCGAGGGAATGAAGGGCGCCATTGCAAAAGCTCAGGAAATGGTCGATTCCAATCCGTCGGCTGTCATGCCCCAACAGTTCGAGAACCCCGCCAATCCCGAGATCCATCGCCGCACTACCGCGGAGGAGATCTGGGAGGACACTGGCGGAGAGGTGGATATCCTCGTTGCAGGGGTCGGAACCGGCGGGAGCATCACCGGTATCGGCGAAGTGCTCAGGGAACGGCGTCCCGGATTTCAGATCATTGCCGTGGAGCCTGCGGACAGCCCCGTTCTGTCCGGTGGGCAGCCCGGACCTCACAAGATACAGGGTATTGGGGCCGGTTTTGTACCAGGTGTGCTTAACACCGAGATCATCGACGAGATCATCACTGTCGAGGCCGAGGATGCTTTTGAGACCGCGCGCCGGCTGGCAAAGGAGGAGGGCATTCTCTGCGGGATCTCAGCCGGCGCCAACGTATGGGCCGCCGTTCAGGTTGCCAAACGCCCGGAGAACAGCGGGAAGACCATTGTCACCATCATCTGCGACACCGGGGAGAGGTATCTTTCCACACCGCTGTTTCAGGAATAAATGATTCAAAATCCAAAATCCAAAATCCAAAAAACGAACGATTCATATAGCAATTTATTAAGGAAATTTAATACACTGTGATTGGCTATACCTCATTATAAAAGATCCTAGTTTTTAAATTAATGTTCTGATAGCAGGCTTTTTCCTTTTGAATTTTGAATCTTGAATTTTAAATAAAAAGTCAACCTATCTGAGAAAACTCCATTGAAACCCACCAAATTATTCATATTGGCTCTCGTAGTTTTTGCCCTCTTTGCCTGCCAGTCCGGCAAGGAAGCGGCCAGACCGCCCGTGCGCCTGGATCCGGAGGTCAAGCGGCTTGCCGAGGAGGTCCTGGCTCCCCTGGAGGAGCCGGTCACCATCCGGATCTTCCGGGGCGGCCCGGGTGAGACCTCAGGTGAGGAGGCCCAGGCCCTCGTGGACCTCGTTGCCGGCGTATCCCCCATGGTGAGCGTGGAAAAGCTGGACATCCTCAGTGACCCCGGTGCGAAAGACCTGGGCGTGCCCCACGGGCCGGTGATCGAGATGAAAGGAAAAGCGCCCGGAACCTTGAGGTATTACGGCTTTCCCGAACGAAAGGAGATCCGGCCTTTCTTCGAGGGCATCCTTTCGGCATCGGCCTACCCTGCCAAGTTGGCTCCCAGGGTGGAAACCTATCTTGTCGGACTTGATGAAGAGGTTTGGATCCGCATTTTCACAACCCCGGACTGAACATTCTGTCCCGAGCCGGTCGGGCTCGCCTACTCTTTCGCGACTTTAAGCGACAAAATAACGGTGCTGATCTACGGCAGCCACGAGTACAGGTTGCTCAGCAAAGAGTACGAAGTCGTCACGGTCCCCAAGATCTGGGTCAACGACAAGATCTATGTCGACGGAGCGGCCCCCACAAGGGATATGATGGCCTTGACACTGGTAAAGATGATAGAGCAGGCGTTGGACAAATCAGTACCCCCCGGTAAATTCCGAATCGTGGGGGATTGAATTGTCCAAATTGAGGATTCCGGATTGAGGGTTGAGTAATGAAGCTCTGCTGCCCTGATTCTAATCCTCCATACCAAATTTTAAATTCTCCATAGAGATTTCCGGCCTTGCCCCCACTTCCATGATTACTTTTGCCGCAAGCTCGTTCCCCCGTTTCCCGCACTCCTCCAGACCAAGCCCCTTTGCGAGGCCAGCCAGGAAACCGGCAGCGAAGGCGTCACCCCCACCTGTGCGGTCCACCGGGTCAAGTTCAATGGCCGGGACCTTCAGAACATCGATACCCTCCGAGACCAGGCAGCCCCCTGTGGCGAGTGTAACCGCCGCTATCTCCGAGTCTAGGGCCGTGATCCCCTCGACGGGGTCCTCCAGCCCGGTGACCATGCGAACCTCGTCCGAGTTCAGGATAAAACCATCAGCAAGACCCGCCACCCGTTCTTCCCGGACGCCGTGCCACCCGCAGATCACAGGGATATCTCTTTCCTTTGCCAGGGCAGCGTAACCTGCGAGCGTTCCGACGTCGCCGCCGGAGAGATAGGCCAGATCGCATCCCTCCAGCAGGCCGGGATCAGTTCTTCCTCTCAGGTTGGCGCCAGGAGCCCGGACCATTCTTTTTTCCCTGCCGAGGGAGAATATGACAGCGATACCGGTGGCTGAATCGGTCTGCTGAACCCCACCGGTTTTTACCCCGGTTTCCCGGAGCCTGGTCAGGTGAGTTTCGCCCAGAGGGTCACTGCCTACAGCGCCGGCCAGAGACACCTCGACGCCGAGCTTTGCCAGCCAGTGAGCCGTGTTGGCGGCGCTGCCGCCAAACCCCGTGCTGGCCTCCTGGCAGGTTATTTTCTCGTGG
>JBFFDD010000302.1:0-2427 GCA_041559575.1 bacterium | reverse complement strand
GTTTTTCGCCCTTGTCCTCCCCTTCTCCGTGATCCTTCTGGTGGCCGCCTTGTGAGCCACAGCAGCCGCCGCCTCGAAACATCATGTAGCCGAATGCTACGACAAATATCAGGGTTATAAGGTTCTCGAATGTCATTGGGCACCTCCTTTGTGCAGTGCTTGTCTGCTGCTGTTTGTCAGCATGATTGATATATACCATACCCCCCTATGGTATGTCAAGTTAGGATATAAAACCCTGTGTATGGGTAAAAAAGAATGCCGAAGAGGTCTTCTAGGATGAGTATGAGGCATACAAAAGGAGAGTTCCCGGATTTTTACCCAGGATACGATTTCCCTTCTCGAAACGGGTCCCAAAAGAAACCTGATATAAACTGCTGCTGCGCAGAAAGGAAACAACCCGGGGTTTAAAAACCGGGTAATTACGATACGGTTCCCTGCCACTCCTGTCCCACCAAGGGAGTAATTATCCTTGTATTTTCAGCAGATTACCAATTCCTGCCGGATTGCTGATAGTTTGGCACGATCCGTGCTCATACCCGGATGATGATTACGAAGCCGGAAGGCGGATATGCAAAGGAGAAAAAAGATGAGCACAAAAACGATAGCGATCAGTGAGACAGGCAGGAAATGGCTTCTGGTAGTGACAACAAGCCTGGTGGTGCTGGCTGCTGGATACAGCATATCCCAGGCCATGGGTATGGGAGGATTCGGCGGAGGTTGGGGGCACATGGGCGGTTCCGGCTATGGTTCAATCGGCCAGATGGGCCATGACAGGTACAGAGGTCACATGATGAACTACGGGCCGGGTGTCGACAGACACTTCGAGGACGGCCAGAGGTCCTACAACAGGGGATTCGCGAGGCAGGCACCAAGGACCGTAAACATCACCAGGGAAAACGCCGCCAACATCGTCAGGGATCTGTTTTCCGGCAACCCCAATCTGAAGGTTGGGAAGATCACGGAAAGTGAGGACGGATTTGAAGTTAGGGTCCTGACAAGAAAAGGGGAAGCCCTTGTGGATCGCCTGCTGGTGGAAAGAGGCACTGGAGCGATCCACCGGATCTACGAATAGACCTGGTGAACAGGACGAATTCCGAGGATATGAGTTATGTTGGAAGAGACGGGAAAGGTGATATCCACGGCCTCGGGCCGGGCGAAGGTGGCCCTGGTGCGATCGGAGGCTTGCGGGAACTGTGCCGCGAAAAGCATCTGCCAAACCACTTCGGACAACACCATGGTGCTGGAGGTCGACAATTCACTGGGTGCCAACCCCGGGGACAGAGTGATCATCTCTTTGCCGCCGAAAGCCCTGCTCAAAGCGACCACTCTGGTCTATCTCCTACCGGCAATGGCCATGGTGGCTGGGGCAGGTGTTGGGTGGTCAAGAACAGGTTCCGACATTGGAGCGCTCGTCGGTTCTCTGGCAGGTCTGTCGATCTCAGCCGTTTACCTCTTTCTTTACGATCGAAGAGCGAAAACCGGTCAAGGACCGGCTATTTCGAAAGTCCTCAATCCAGGGATTTCTCACCTGAAGCACACCGACCCATACACCCAAGGTGGCTGAAAATCTTTTACGCTCACTTTAAAGATATGACAGGGAACACGCCGGATATGATACCACCCGGGAGATTTTACGGCTCTAGTGGGGGCCAAAAAACCCTTGAATACCATAGGGGGGTATGCTATACAGCTACCAAGGAGGGTACGAGAGGCAGTCTGGCACTTGATGCCCGGTGATCCTGTCTCGGGAGACTAAAGGTGATGGACGATCATAGTGAAGAGAAAGCCACTACCCTTCCGGTAAAGAGAAATCTTCTTTTTGTGGCCATGGGTTTTGGCATCCTGGCCGCTCCCGTTCTGGCCTACCTCTGGAACAATCACAAGGACCACATTCTGGGTCTGTTACCATGGGCCATCGTTCTGCTCTGCCCCATTATGCATCTCTTTCTCCACGGAAAACATGGCAAGGGACACTGATTTTCCATGATCCCCAATCGGCTGTTCCATGGTACACCTGCAATACCCGTCATCCTCGTCATGGCGTTAATAGCTGCCGTTTCCTTGGTCACATTCCATGGCATTGGTGCCCTTGGGGGGAAAATTACCTGCCATCAAAGCGGCATCTTCTCCTGCCTGTATTCCATCTGCGTCGTCATCCTCACCGTTCCCATCCTTGCAGCATTCACCCTTTTTTACACCCTGGTCCTTAACTCAAATTTATCTTTCAGCACCAGTTCGGTATCCCCACTGGACCGTCCTCCCCGTATCTAACGCGAAAAAGCCCTCATCCACTCTGGTGCTCCGGCGGTTGTTACCGCAGCCGCCGGAGCCGGTTCCTTCTTATTTTTCTTTTCAGGAGATGAAATATGGAACCAGTTGCCAGCGCGGCCCGGTGGAGAGAGATCGCCCAGGTGCTTTCTGTCATCC
>JBFFDD010000301.1:0-2449 GCA_041559575.1 bacterium | reverse complement strand
CTCCCGACGTCCCTTTAGACCCCACTTCCCCCTTACCATCGCCCCCCATCGGCGTTATAATGCCAGCCACTTTCAGCCAAGGGAGGACCACCGTGCTTGCTGACATGAAGATCGCCTATTTCACCATGGAGATCGGGCTAACCACCGGGATCCCCACCTACAGCGGCGGCCTCGGCGTGCTGGCCGGCGACACCGTCAAGTCGGCCGCCGACCTCGGCATCCCCTTGGTAGCCGTTACCCTCCTCTCCCGCCAGGGCTATTTCCGCCAGGAACTGACCGCGGACGGCTCCCAGGTGGAACACCCCGTCATCTGGAATCCCGAGGACAAACTCGAGCTCCTGCCCCAGAGAGCCACCGTGGACATTGAGGGCCGCAGGGTGGTCGTGCAGGCCTGGCGGCACGAGGTTCAAACCGTCACCGGCACACCTGTTCCGGTCTACTTCCTGGACACGGACGTTCCCGAGAACTCGGAAGCCGACCGGGGCATCACCCACCATCTTTACGGCGGCGACTCCGCCTACCGCCTCAAGCAGGAGGTCGTCCTGGGCATCGGCGGCGTGAGGATGCTCAGGGAACTCGGAATCCCGGTTTACAAGTACCACATGAACGAGGGCCATTCGGCCCTACTCACCCTGGAGCTTCTGGAGTGGTTCAGGCTGGACCTGCGCGCGGTGTGGGACGAAAAGGCGGTGTGGAACACCGAAGCGGTGCGGGAGCGGTGCATCTTCACCACCCACACCCCGGTGGAGGCCGGTCATGACAAATTTCCCTATGGCCTGGTAGCGGAGATCCTGGGTCAGCCCATCCCCATGGAGATCCTCAGGGAACTGGGGGGGGAGGACCACCTGAACATGACTCTCCTGGCCCTCAACTTGAGCAACTACGTCAACGGGGTGGCCAAGAAACACGGCGAGGTCTCCCGTCAGATGTTCTCGGGCTACCACATCCACACCATCACCAACGGGGTCCACTCCCACACCTGGACCTGCGATGCCATGAAACGGGTGTTCGACCGCTACATCCCTGCCTGGGCCAGTGAACCGGAACTTTTCGTCCGGGCCGACATGATCCCCGATCAGGAGATCTGGGAGGCCCATCTGGAGGCCAAAGGGCTCCTTCTGAAAAGGATCGCCGAGACGGTGGGCCGGAGCCTGTCGCAGGATCTGTTCACCATCGGCTTTGCCAGGCGTTCGACCAGCTACAAGCGGGCCAACCTCCTTTTCTCGGATGTCAAGCGGCTACTCGCCCTGGGCAAGGGAAAGCTGCAGATCGTATACGCCGGCAAAGCCCATCCCCGTGACGAGCCGGGCAAGGAACTCATACGCCAGATCTACCGGCACGCCGCCGAACTCGCCGGCAGGATCGAGGTGGTGTACCTGCCCGACTACAACATGGTGGTGGCCGCCGACCTGCTGGCGGGGGTGGACCTGTGGCTGAACACGCCCCTGAGGCCCATGGAGGCCTCCGGGACCAGCGGCATGAAAGCGGCCCACAACGGCGTCCCCAACTTCAGCGTCCTGGACGGTTGGTGGATCGAAGGCCACATCGAGGGGGTGACGGGGTGGTCCATCGGGCCGCGGCCCACGGAGGAGAAGCCGGCGGACGCCTCAGGGGCCGGGGACGCCCGTGACCTTTACGACAAGCTCGAAAAGACCATCCTGCCTCTTTACTACAACGACCGTGCCGGCTGGATCCGGGTGATGAAGAACGCCATCAGCAAGAACGCCTACTACTTCAACTCCCACCGGATGATGCGCCGGTACGTCACCAACGCCTACATCACCACTCACCAGCACGGCGGAGACGAGATCAGCACCTCATAACCGGCCAGGGGCCAGCGGGGAGGGTGGCCCTCAGGGATTCTGCGTTTCCGGGACCCGTCCGCAGGTTCGCGTAAGGCGCCGGAGCCGGCGGGCCAATCCGTCGTCGGCCTGGCCCGGTTTCAACCGCCACAGCCAGTTCCCGGTGAGGGTGGACGGACGGTTCAGGGCGCATTCGGCCCCCAGTCCGAGGAGGTCCTGCATGGGGAAAACCGCCAGGTCGGCCACTGACATCATGGCCATCCGGACCAGGGCCCAGGGAGCCTCCCCGGGAGTGACTTTCCGGCCGAGGTAGTCGAAGAGGCGCTCCTTCTCCGGTTCGGTGGCCTCATCCTCCAGCCAGCCGCGCACGGGCAAATTGTCGTGGGTCCCGGTGTAGACGACGCATCGGCGGTCGTAGTTGTGGGGCAGGTAGGGATGCCCCGGGTCGTCCTCGAGGAAGGCAAAACGGAGGACCTTCATGCCGGGCAGCCCGAAGATCTCCATCACCCGCCGCACGTCAGCGGTGATGAACCCCAGGTCCTCGGCGATGATCCGGGGAAGATACCCCCGCTCGCCGGCGGCGTTCAGGAAATCCTCCGCCGGGGCCTCCACCCATTTTCCCTCAAGGGCCGACGTGGCGCCGGCCT
>JBFFDD010000300.1:0-2454 GCA_041559575.1 bacterium | reverse complement strand
GCGTACCAGTCGAAAGTCTCCTCGAGGAGAACTCTCTCCCCGTCTTCGTCAACAGCCCACTCCACATCGTAGACTACCCTGGTTTTAATTCCGCAAACCCTCTCCTTTTGGTTAGTTACGGCCACCCAGTTTACAATGAGCTCCTCATCCTCTTCGGCCTCATAAATGAATGTTGTTCCAGGCACCAGGGGCCAGTAGGGATTGTCGATAACCAGTGGGCTGTTGAAATTTCTTTCATCGAATTGGACATCGATCCAACCCGCTGCCACATCCCCGGCCATGAACCCGCACACCGCTACTGCCAAGATAATAACCCACACACTTTTCATAACTATCCTCCCTGCCTTTATGTTTGCGTGAGACCCTCTCTTCTCACTCAGTGAACCCTGCACTTTCGGGGTGCTTTCCTGATAGGACAAACCCACCTCCTCTCAGCGGCTTTTCACCGGGGGACCCAGGCCTGGCTTTCGGATCATTGACCGGTTGTTCTGAAAGGATACTCCAGCGTCGATTACGGGAAGATTATCGGAAGATTATCGATTGATAAGGAAGGGAAACGCCTTTGGCGCTGTGGAAAGGGTTGTTCCTGGTTCCTGGACCCCAGAACCTAAAATCCAGACACAAAACTTAAGACGCTGGCCTTTCATCTGGGCAGGACTACGGTGAACACGCTGCCGGAGCCGGGGGTGCTGACCACGGTGATCGCCCCTCCCATCGCCTCGGTGAACGCTTTGGCCAGACTGAGCCCAAGACCGGCTCCGGCTTCGAAGCGGCTTTCCTCCGACCGATAGAACCGATCGAAAATATGGGGCCGGTCGCCCTCGGGTATCCCGATACCGTTGTCCCTGACATCGAAACGGAACATTCCCCCGTCGAGGGAGGCCGACAGGGTCACCTCACCGCCGGGGTCGGAGTACTTGATGGCATTCTCCAGGAGGTTGGCCAGGACGCGCTGCAGTTTTTTCCTGTCCCCAGTGAACATAAGGGATCCCTGGATTTCCATCCTGAGGGTTACTCCCTTCTCGTCCGCCAGGGGCCGGTAGATCTCACAGGCATCGGCGGCCAGACGAGTGACGTCGAACTCTGTCCTGGAGATCTCCATCACCCCCACCTCGCTCTCCGTGATGTCCAGCATGGTGTTGATGATCTCGATGAGACCGTCACTTTCCTCGATGATCCCGGCGGCCATCTCCCTGAAATCCTGGGATGAGGTATCCTTCATAATGGCTCTCTCGGCAGCCCCTCTGATCCGGGTCAGGGGGCTTCGAAGGTCGTGGGCCACGTTGTCGTTCAGCTCCTTCATGCCCCTGATCAGGACCTGGATCTCGTCAAGCATGCTGTTGAAGGTCTCTCCCAGCTCCCTTATCTCCCGGTACTGCCGGCTCACGTCCACCCTCCTGTCGTGCGCCCCTTTTGAGATCTCCCTGGCGGTGTTCGTTACCTTGCCCACATCGGACAGGGCCTTTCTGCCCATGAAGCCGCCGATGAGGATAGAAAGGACAAACACCGCGACAAATAGAATAATGAACAGGTTCCGGAAGGCCGCGAGGTAATCCTCCACATCCTCCAGGACCATTCCGAACTGAAGGATCAGCTCCGGCCCGATGGCGGCGTGGATCACCCTGGCATGATGGCCCCGGCTGAGGATCTTCACGGTTTTAATGACAGGATCGCCCATCGATGCTGACATGATATCAGCGCTGCTCACGGGCAGCTCTCCCCAGGGGGTCATGTCGGTGGAGGCCAAAAGTTTTCCATCTTCCGAGAAAAGACGGAAGAAGATCTGGTCGGGTGCTTCCTCCTGGACCTCCTGGGCCATCTCCTCCCTAACACCCTTGATCCCCTCCCCGATGTGAACCTGAGAGAACTCACCCACCTCCTCGAGGAGCTCCTCATCCACCTGGCCCATGGTCAGAGAGTGGATCCTGTAATAGAAAATGGAGAAGGCAAGAAGGGAGGTAAGGGCGAAGATTCCCGCGTACAACACCGCCAGCCTGAAGGAGAGGGTGTCTTTAGTTTCAGTCCACTTCTTCAATGACATACCCGACGCCCCTTACCGTATGGATGAGCTTTTTTTCGAAGTTCTTGTCCACCTTGTCCCGTAGATAGCAGATCCTGGCCTCGACGACGTTGGTCCTGGGGTTGAAGTTATAGTCCCAGACGTGCTCCATGATCATGGTCCTGGTAACCACTTGGCCGACGTTTCTCATCAGGTACTCCAGGAGGGAGAATTCCAGAGGCTGAAGGCTGATCTCCTTGCCTCCTCGCCGGACCTTTCGTCGGTAGACATCCATTTCCAGGTCCGCGATCGTTAAGGTTGTTGGACTAGGGGCGCCGCTCGACCTCCGTATGAGGGCCTGGACCCTGGCCAGCAGTTCCGAGAACGCGAAGGGCTTGGTCAGATAGTCATCACCGCCTGTCCTCAGGCCTCGCACGCGATCGTCCACTGTGCGC
>JBFFDD010000299.1:0-2481 GCA_041559575.1 bacterium | reverse complement strand
GGAAGATGGATACAGGGTGATCACTGCCGCAGACGGGGAAGAGGCACTGCGTAAGGTCCGAAAGGAAAAACCTGATCTCATCACCCTTGATATCCGGATGCCCGGCATGGACGGTATCGAGGTTCTGCACCGGATCCGTGAGATGGACAAGGAGATACCGGTGATCATGTCCACCGCCTACGGCGAGTATCGTAACGACTTCAATGTGTGGGCATCTGACGCCTACGTCATCAAGACGACCAATCTGGGCGAACTGAAGAAAACCATCAAACGTCTCCTTGAAGAGGAGAAGAGGTGAAGAGGAGAAGAGGAATTGAGAAATTTCCTCTTTATTCTCGTCGGCACCTTTTCCCATTCCCTGTCCTGCCTGCCCCGAGTCTGGTCGAGGGGAGACTGCGGAAGGGCCTTTTCCCCGTCTTCCTGATCCTGGGGTCCCTTCTCCTCAATCCTTCCTGTACAAAAAACCCCCAACCTTACAAAGAGACCCGTTTCATGATGGGCACCCTTGTGGAGGTGGTGCTTTATGCCGGCCTTGAAGTCGCGCCGGATGCCGCTGCGCAGGCTTTTGAAAAAATGCTTCAAGTTGAAGCGGCGGCCCATCCGTCAGAAGAGGGTTCGCCGCTTTTTCAGATAAGACAGGGAAAAGGAGCTAAGATCGAGGGAGACCTTGCCCGGATCCTTGAAACAGCCATGAATGTTTCCAGAGCCACATCGGGGGCCTTCGACCCGACCCTGGGTGAGGTGGTCCACATGTGGGGGTTTGGCCGAGACGATCCCCACCTTCCCGGCCCGGGGGAGGTGGAACATGCCCTTGACAAAACGGGCTATGAACGGATCCCGGCCGGGCAGTGCTGCTCCGAGGGGGATGTTATATGGTTCGACCTGGGAGGCGTCGCCAAGGGGTACGCTGTTGACGACGCGGTCAGAGTGCTTCAGGAAGCTGGAGTGAAGGCCGGTATCGTGAACGCGGGTGGCGACCTTCGCTCTTTCGGGGTCAGGCCCCGCCGTGGTTACTGGAAGATAGGAGTTCAGGATCCGGAAAACCCGCAGCAACTGGCTGGCATTCTCGAGGTAAAGGAGGCCGCAGTGGCCACCTCCGGTGACTACCAGCGGTATTTCGAGGAAGGCGGCATTCGTTACCATCACATACTGGATCCTGCCACAGGCTATCCTGCCCGCTCAGGGCTGCGGGGGACGACTGTTATCGCCCCTGGCTGCGCCACTGCTGACGCTCTGGCCACCGCCGCCTTCGTCCTGGGTCCGGAAAAAGGGCTTGCTTTGCTCGAAAATTGGGAAGGTGTGGAGGGTGTTCTCATCACCGAGGACCGTACGATCCTGACCACTTCGGGGATAGGGGAGCAGGGGATAAGATTCGAGAAAAGGTGATCGGATATCAGTTGTCAGTGATCGGTAAATTCAATTGAGGATTGCGAATTATGGATGGAGAATTGATAATTGAAGAGCATCCGCTTTATTCCATCTGGAATCTGGAATCTGGAATTTGGAATTTGATTTTATTCCCTCCCCTTGATTTTCCGTCCTATCTCAAATAAGGTGAGGAAATGCTTGAGGAAACTGCCTCAGTCGTTTCGTTGGACGGGGATCGCGCCACAGTGGTTCTGGTGCGATCGGATGCCTGCGGCGGCTGTTCTGCGAAAAACATGTGTCATCCCTCGTCGGGAGATACCATGCGAATGGAGGTCAAGAATCTGGCTGGCGCCCATCCTGGCGACAGGGTGGTTATATCTCTACCGTCGAGTCAACTTCTCAAGGCATCCGCGACAGCTTACCTGATGCCGGCAGTGGCAGCGGTTGCTGGTGCCGCGGTCGGATGGTCCCGTTACGGCACCGACGGTGCAGCTATCGTTGGAACTGTCATCGGCTTTGCTCTTGCCACGCTCTACCTTTTCTGGCAGGGGAAGACTAACCGGGACTCGATCCCTTTCATTTCAAGGGTTCTCTGATCAGGAGGGAGTCTGGATGAGCCTAATCAACAATGAAAATGACGCCATAAGGCTGGCCCGGACCATAATGTCCGACATCGCCCTTTATAATCAGGACCAGATCCGGCACAGCATCAAGAACGATTCGCTGTTCATTGATATGGCGGATCAGTTGGAGGAGGGGCGCAAACTCTACAACGCCAGGGTGGATCCAGCCATGCCGGGGCGATGGATCCCCTATAACAGGGCTATCGTCGACGTGCTGGTCAAGCAGTTCGGGGACACCGACTCGGATATCTGGTAGATCTCCCCATGGGGAGCACCCGCCTTACCGTAACACCCGAAGAATCAAAAACCCGCCTTGACCATTTCCTGTCTCACAGGCTCGCGGACCTGACGCGTTCGCGAATTAAAAAACTCATCGAAGAAGGTCACATAATCGTCAACGGAGTTTCAACCAAAGCCGGTGCAATGTTGCGGCCGGGTGATGTGGTGACGGTTTATGTTCCTGATCCCGAACCTTCAGAGGTCGCAGCTG
>JBFFDD010000298.1:0-2502 GCA_041559575.1 bacterium | reverse complement strand
GGCGGGGGGAAGGCGGACGCGGTGTTGCTGTGCACCTCGGCCCTGGCGGCCATCGAACAGGCCTGGAAGTGTGTTGACATGGGGGGCGCCGTGGTCTTCTTCGCCGTCCCCTCCCCTGAAGAAGCCGTCACCATCCCTGTCAACGACCTGTGGACCAGCGAGGTCAGGATCCTGACCTCCTACTACTGCGGACCGCCGGACATCGTCGAGGCCATGGACCTGCTGGAGAGTGGAGCGGTGACCGTGGACGACATGGTCACCCACCGGCTGCCCCTTGCGGACATCCAGGAGGGCTTTCGGCTGGTCACGGAGGGCAAGGAGTCCATCAAGGTCATCGTCAGGCCCAATGAGTGATCGACCTGAAAAGAGAAATCCCCGACCGAGCAGCACTTTAATTCAGAGTGTGACCAGCGGATCTCTGGGCATATTCCGTCCATAACGTGCCACCCCCGTCAGGATCTCCGTAGGGAAAGCCCTTTCCTCCCTCATCAACCCCCTTTTACCCGCACTGGGGGAGGCCTTCCTGCGAGAGCCCGGGGAAATCGTTCAGGCAAAGTTCCCCTTTGCGAGTTCCCCCGGTGGGGGTTTGGTCTTGCCCACCAGGACCACGCTCAGGAAGGTCATAGCCCCCCAGAGGATGAACCCCACGGGGAACATGCCGTTGTCACCGAAGACCCCGATGACCGTGGGAAGAACACCCCCTCCCATGATGAAGGCCGGTGGAACGACAAGGGAAACGCCGAGGTTTCGCGACCTCGGATCAACGATCTCCGACAGGATTGTCCAGATGGGCGGGAAGAAGGCTGTAGACAGCATGGGCTGGACGAAAAGCGCTCCCCTGAACAGGAGTTCGTGACCCACGCCCAGCGTCGCCGTGGCAACACCGTTGAGGAGCATGATCACCGCCAGCAGCCTTCTCGGGCCGAAGCGGTCGGTCGCCCAGCCCACCAGGAAGGGCGAGAAGAGGGCTGCAATCCTGGATACGCTGAGGAGTGTGTTGGCGGTCGTCTGATCCATGCCCCTGCCGGCCTGAAGATAGAGGGGCAGCATGGCGTACACCCCCACATTGGCACCGGCGCCCAGCATGAAGATGAAGAGCAAAAACCAGTATCGCCTTTCGGACAATACGCGCCCGACGCTCTTTAAGGAGGGCGCTTCGCCGTAGATCTTCCCGGTGATCGGTCTGGACAGGTAGGTGACTCCCAGCAGAAAGATCCCCCCCGCAACCGGCAACAGGACTGTCTCCCACGGATAATGGCGAAGAATGATCTCGGCCAGGATCGGGCCGATAATAAAACAGAGGCTCGGCGAGATCTCGTGGAAGGAGTATGCTTTGCCGTAATCGCCCGGAGCAAGCCCGTAAGTAAGGGATGGAATGGCAGACGGAAGGTAGATCCCGGTGGTAAACCCGACAAGCACCAGCGAAATGGAGAGGAAGAACAGGGAGTCCGTCATTGAAGCGCCGGCGATCACGATCCCGCAGGAGATGCACGAGGACCCTATGGTAACCGGGTGGGAGAACCTCTTCGAGACGTATCCCGAGACCAGGAGGCCGACCATGTAGCCGATGGTTATGAGAAAAAAGAGGGACCCGGCTCCCGTGTGGCTGAGGCCCAGGTCCTTTTCGATGGGCACCAGCAGAGGCCCCCAGATGAACCGCGCCAGGAAATTGAAGAGAAAGATGGCCGTCATAAACAGGAGGGGCGCCAGCCTGCTCCTGAACGGGACCACCTTCTCTCCATCCGTGCCAATGGTAACGGATACAGCCATCAGAATAGCTCAACTGCAGCCGGCATTACGGAAAACACCGCCGGCCGCGGGTGGGAATCCCAGGGATGGCATTGGCTGGGCCAAGCCCTTTCCCCTTTCCGTCACAGCACCCGTGATCGAACCGGCTTCCTCGATCGGTTCAGGATGTCGGCAGATTTCGTGGTCCAAACCGGATGCTCCATCTGATTTAGCCGGGAACCGAAAAAGAAGTCCGGCGGCGGCCTTTTTGCCGGCGCCTGGCTGGAAAAGGTTCTGTGATCCGGTCAGAGGGTTTCGGTATTGTAGAATTCCCCGAAGAGTTCCTCTTCCGAGGGTCTGTCCTCAGGGATGGGCCGCGCCACCCACGTCACGTTCATGTAATGCTTCAGGTGGATGTTCTCATTGGTAATGTTGCCGCCCCAGATACCGCAGCCGAGGCTGGATGTCATGGGCATACCGTTGGTAAAGGAACCGGCGTTGGCCTTGGACTGGGGTTGGCGTACCATTATCCTGCTCACCGGGGCCACCAGGGCCAGCCGGTGGATGTGGTCGTCGTCAAAGGAGTAGATACCGCAGGAGTGCCCCTTACCGCCCACTTCATATATCTGCCTGACCATCTCGAGGGCGCTGTCGAAGCTGTCACCGGCTGGAGTGCTAAGTTGGCCCGCAGTCCGCTTGTCCTGAATCTCGAATCAGGCCAGTACCTCACGGTAGGGCTTCCGCGGCTGGAACCGGAAAATATAAAGGGAATTC
>JBFFDD010000297.1:0-2503 GCA_041559575.1 bacterium | reverse complement strand
GATCATAAAGATGAAGAGGCCTCGGCGGAACATGATAAAGAGGAAGAAGCCGGGAAGGTAGAAGGGGAAGACCAGAATGCGCCGCCCGAGGCTGATTGACCCCGAGTCCCCGGGGGTCAGGAGCGAAATGGCGTTAATGGGCGTCGATCCCAACGGGATCGACATAATGGAGGCCAAGTCCAGGCACCACCTCATCCGGCTTGACGATATTGATCTGAGGGCCGCCCTTATTCTGAAGCAGGACATGCTTTCCCTGGGCGGAGAAGCAGCGCTGAGCAGGGAGGCCGCGGGTCTGCATATCAGACAGACACCCGTTCTACTGATGGGAACGACCAGGCAGTTGCGCGGTCTTGTTTCCAAGATGAAGGGGCAGCCCTTTAAGTTGGCCGACCTTTCCGGCCCCATCGAAGAGCTCCTCGATAAGGTCGATAACGGTTCGCGATATGTCGTCGGGGGCCAGGATCTTCTTTCAGGCGGGAGGAAGGCGGTAGTCGGGATCCTCAACGTGACGAAGGATTCCTTTTACGACGGCGGAAAATATGCTGAAAGGGATATAGCCGTGGCCAGGGGGATGGAAATGGCCGCACAGGGCGCTGATATCATCGATGTCGGGGGCGAGTCCACCCGTCCCGGAGCCCGGCCGGTGAGCGCCAAAGAGGAGATCGAGAGGGTTATCCCGGTGATAAGGGACCTCAAAGCCGAGGGTGTTAAACGCATCTCCATCGATACAACCAGGTCGGAAGTGGCCGAGAAGGCAATAAAGGAAGGAGCCGGTATCGTCAACGATATCAGCGGCATGACCTTTGACCCCAGGATGCTCCATGTTGCAGCTGCATCTGAGACCTCGGTGATCCTCATGCACACCAGGGGACGCCCGGAAACCATGCAGGAGGATCTTGTCTACGATGATCTGATGGGGGAGGTCTGTTCCTGCCTTGAGAACGCCATGGACCTGGCCATGGACGAGGGAATCCCGGCAGAAAGGATCTGCCTCGACCCCGGGATCGGTTTCGGCAAGTCGGCCGAACAGAACCTGGAATTGATCTCGCGGATCGGGGAACTCAGGTCTCTTGGAGCTGCCGTGATGGTGGGTGCCTCCAGGAAATCCTTTATCGGTGCATTGACCGGTGCGGCTGTTGAGCACAGGATGCCCGGTTCCGTTGGCGCTGCCGTGGCGGCAGCCCTGAAAGGCGCTGACATGGTCCGTGTTCACGATGTTGCTGAGACAGTTCAGGCGATGGCTGTGGTGTCCGGGATGAAAGGCCCTGTCAAGTGATGGGTACCCTTGGCGATCTGGGCTCCCTGTTCGGTCTTCAGGACCTTCTGGACATTGCGGCCGTATCCGTGGTCCTTTACTGGATCCTTCTGCTAATCAGGGGAACGAGGGCCCTGCAGATGGTGTTCGGTCTGGTCGTCCTGGGCGGTGGCTACTTTCTTGCCCAGGCCGCGGAGCTCAGCACTTTCCAGTGGATCCTCGAGAACTTTCTCGGCTCTATTGTCATCGTTATTGTCATCATATTTCAGGATGAGATACGACGTGCCCTGGCCCTTGTGGGATCAAACCCTCTCACCGGCTCCAATCCGGGGGAACAGAGGCATCTCATTGAGGAACTGGTCAAAACCGCTGCCGCCCTTTCCAGCAAGAGGATCGGTGCCCTTATCGTTATAGAGCGTAATATAGGCCTTAAAAACTACATAGAAAAAGGCACGCCCATAGAGGGAACCGTCAGCAAGAACCTCCTTCTTTCCATTTTCATGCCCTTTTCCCCCATCCACGACGGTGCGGTCATTATCAGCGGAGGCAGGATCGCGGCTGCTCAGTGTTTTTTGCCCCTTACCGTTAATCCACGGCTTGAAAAGGTCCTCGGTACGCGCCACAGGGCTGCTCTCGGGCTTACGGAGGAAACTGACGCTGTAGTAATCGTCCTGTCTGAAGAGACAGGGAAAGTCTCGACAGCGTGCGAAGGCAAACTTTACTCCAGGCTCGAGACTGAAGAACTCAGGAGAATGCTGGACAGGATGCTGACCAGTGATGAAAATCCACAGTCAACCCAACTGTGGGAAAGGATAAAGGTTGCTGTCCGTTCTTGGAAAAAATCTGCCGCTTAAGGCTCTATCTGTAGTACTCGCCATATTCCTCTGGTTCTTCATATCCAGGGGACAGGGTGGTGAAAATATGGAGATCAGCCTGGGTGTGCCCGTGGAGCTGCACAACCTTCCCCCCGAGATGGAGGTCGTCAGAGGACCTGTAGAGCTCGTGGATGTGCGTATGTCAGGCCCGAGAAGAGTTGTCTCCAGGGTTTCACAACTGGGCATCAACGTCCCCCTCGATCTTACGGGGGCTGCAGAGGGGGAGACGACCTTTGAACTTTTTACTTCCGATATCAAGGTCCCTGAAAGGATCACTGTCACCCGGGTCAGCCCCTCCAGCATAAACATTGCCCTCGAGAGATCCGTCAAAAAAAGAGTGAGCCTTGTCGTGCCTGTTGAGGGAACACCGATG
>JBFFDD010000296.1:0-2506 GCA_041559575.1 bacterium | reverse complement strand
TGTTAGCCAGATAATTATCTGATCAGAATGTTAATTTTCTTGGTTAAAAACCTTCCCACCGTTCGAAAGAAAACCTGTTTCTGTTTCAGAATCTCCTCCAGGTGGTCAGATCTTTTCTCCTTAATACTGATGAGCAATCCTCCCGATGTCTGGGGATCGAAAAGGGGAAGAAGGATATCAGGGTCAAGTGTTTCCCCCTCTATGAATCCCTGGAGATGGTCCCGGTTTGCGTAAGCCCCTTCCGGCACCATGCCCATGCCGGCCATCTCCCCCACGCCCTCCATGAGGGGGACGGACGCCAGCTCCAGTTCCACTCCCAGGCCCGACCCCCGGCACATCTCAGCCAGGTGTCCCAGGAGGCCGAACCCGGTCACGTCGGTCATGGCTGAGGCGCCGGCTTCCCTCGCCGCCGCGGCCGCGTCCCGGTTGAGCATCTTCATCCACCCCGTGGCCTCCTCGATGAGGGCGTCCGGGGCCATCTCCCCCTTGAGGGCCGTCGAGGCGATGCCCGTTCCCAGGGGCTTGGTGAGGTAGATCAGGTCTCCCTCCCCGGCGCCGGCGTTGGTCAGGATGCCGTCCGGGGCGACGGTGCCGGTGACGGCCAGGCCGAACTTGATCTCCGGGTCCTGCACCGTGTGTCCGCCGACGAGGATGCATTGAGCCTCCTCCAGGGCCGCCAGGGCCCCGTCCAGGATCGCACGCGCCCCCTCCAGATCCAGAGCGCACGGGTCGAAGGCCAGAAAGGTCATGGCGGTCAGGGGGGTCCCCCCCATGGCGTAAACGTCGGACAGGGCGTTGACCGCGGCTATGAAACCGAAGTCGAAGGGGTCGTCCACGATGGGGGTGATGACGTCCACCGTCTGGACCAGGGCCGTCTTTTCATCGAGAAGATAGACCCCCGCGTCGTCGGACGTCTCCGTCCCCACCAGGAGACGCTCGTCACCCCCGGCCCGGGCGGCCAACGGCCGGAGAAGCTCCTGCAGGTCCGCCGGACCCAGCTTGGCAGCTCAACCGGCGGCTTTGACCATCGACGTCAGCCTGTAGATGTCTTTGCGTTTTTTCATTGTGTCAAGTTCCAGGTTTCAGGTTCCAAGTTCCAGGTTAGAACCTGCGAACATTAATCATCTCGGAATTTTTTTCCTTTGTAGTCGGAATTTTTTAGATACTTGATAAGGCCGTTTATCATTTTATTAATCCGAACGGCCATTTGAGAAAGGGTTTCAAAAGTTTCTGCATCAATAAAACCCTGATCCTTTAAGATATACAATTGAGACCTCACCTCTCCGCAGGATCCCTTGGCATTGGAGAGAAACTGGATGAATTCTCTGTTCCCATCACGTTCAAAGCCTTCTGATATATTACTCATAATCGAGACCGAGGCACGCTTTATCTGGTTTTTCAGAAAAAACTCTCGCTCCAGACCACCGGATGATGAAACACGGTATATTTCTCTAACCAGGTCTCTGGCAGATTTCCAGGACTCGAGATCTTCAAAATGCTTTATCTTTGCCATGCTAAGTCTCCCTCGAACATCTCAAGGCAGACTTGCAAACAACACACCAATTGTCGCATTAAACTTGGAACCTGGAACCTGGAACTTGGAACCGAAAGCATCTATGGTCTTACGACCAAAGATGCTGTCAGCATCGCACCCTGAATATCGTACATGTTCGACACGATGCCCACCGCCGCCTTGTCCTTCAGATCGAAGAAGTCCAGGCACGTTCCGCAGATCAGGATCTCGCAGCCCCGGTCCGTAAGGATCCGCAGGGCGTCGAGAACCGGCGAGCCGTCCACGGCCAGTTTGACCCCTGAGTTCATCATCAGGACCTTGTCGGGGACCGGCTCCTGCTCGATCAGGGTGTTGATGAACCCCTCCATAAGGATCCCCCCCAGTTTGTCATCCCCATGGCCGAGGGTGTCACCGGCGATGAAGACCACCGGTGCGGTTGTGGCCGCGGCCTTCGCGGTCCCCTCACCGGGGGTAATGGTCAGCCGAAATACCCCTCGGCCGAGGTCTTCGATCCGGACATCGGCCCCCCTGCCCTCCGCGAACCGGCGGACATTCTCCACGCTGGCGGTGGAGTCGACCTCGATGGCCATCGCCTCGCCCGCCGGGAGCTCCTCGAGGGCCTTTTTCGTCTGGATGACCGGCCCGGGACAGGCCAGCCCGCGGCAGTCAAGAACTTTCATGGATTCCTCCACAAAAAACCGTTAATGTTCTATTTCAATGCCTATATCTCTCGCCCGCTCGTTTCCTCGCTCAAGACGCCAAGACGCTAAGAAGGCCAGGGTTGAAACCTAAATACAGGTTTACCTGTCATTCTCTGCGAGTTCCGCGTCTCTGCGTGAGATATTTTTTGACTCTCGCCCGCTCTCACGCCACAGGCGTGTTCGCTAGAGGCGCAGGGGACGCAGAGGGGTTAAAATCCCTTTAGATTAATACCTTAACCCGGTTTTTTGCCTTTCTTTGCGGCTCCGCGTCTCTGCGTGAGACATTTTTTGA
>JBFFDD010000295.1:0-2514 GCA_041559575.1 bacterium | reverse complement strand
TCGAAGGGCTTGGCGAGATAGTCGAATGCACCGTGTCGCATGGCCTCAATGGTGTGGGTCATGACGTTCTGGGCGGTGATGATCAGCACGGGGATATCGGGTTTGGACTTCTTGAGCCTCTGGAGGACCTCCAGACCATCCAGGTCGGGGAGGAGAATGTCGAGGATGACCAGGTTGAAATTTCCCTCGACAGCCCTTTTAAGGCCGTCCTCCCCCGAGGATGCCGTGTGGACCTGATAGCCCTCCTTGGCGAGGGCTTTTTCCAGAACCCACTGCATGCTCTGGTCGTCCTCGATGACCATGATCCTCTTAACCGGGTTCAACGGGCCTTCTCCTCATGGGTGTTCAGCGGCAGGATGACCCTGCACCTGGCCCCGGTTTCAGGCCTGTTCTCCAGGGTCAGACTTCCGCCGTGATTCTGAATGATCTGTTCACTGATGGCAAGTCCCAGCCCGACACCTTTCGGTTTGGTGGTGAAGAACGGGGCGGTCAGGTCCTCCATGCGCTGTCCGAAGCCCGGGCCCTCATCCTCGATGTCCACTTCCAGGACGCCCCTCTTATGGCCGCCCAGCGGGTTCGCCGGGGCGGTTACCGGGACCAGGGTCCTGATGGTGATCCGTCCCTCACCTTCCATGGCTTCAGCGCCGTTTTTCATGAGGTTCAAAAACACCTGGATCAACCCGCTTCGATCTCCCCTTATCGTCGGCAGACTGGGATCGTAGTCCCTGGCGAATATTATGCCCTCTCCGAATTTCCAGTGGCCCAGAAGCTCGATCACCTCGTCGAGGATCTCGTGGATGTTCAGGTCCTCCAGGGCAACGTGCTCCCGGGGCGCCGCGGAGAGCAGGCTCTCTAAAAGCTGGTCGATCCTGTCGACCTCCCTGAGGATGATATCGCAGTTCTCCGACAGCGGATGGTCGTCACCCAGTTCCAGACGAAGGAGTTGGGTGGCGCCCTTGATGCCCCCCAGGGGGTTCTTTATCTCATGGGCCATTCCGAGATTCAGGGCTCCCAGAGTCGTCAGGTGATCCGCCCTGCGGAAGGATCGATCGATCTCCCTTAAAAGCGTTTCGTCTCTGGCCAGAACAACCGCACCCCGTGCGGTGCCGTCGGGCTCGTGGAGGATGGAGACGCTCAGGGACACGAAGAACCTCTCACCGTTGATGTTAGACAGCTCAAAATCGCTCTGGGCCACGGATCGCCCATCGGAGATCGCGGTTTTGATCAGCCTGGACAGCTCCGGGTTCCGCTCAAAGATCTCCTCGGCGCTCTGGCCCATAACCGACCTCTCCGATCTGCCCAACAGCCGCTCGCCGGATGGGTTCAGGCGGATCAGGCGGCACTCGGCATCAAACAGAAAGAGGCCCTCGGTCAGGCTGGGAATGAGGTTGGATTCGACGGTCATTGAATTGCTCAAAGAGTATCCAGTAGTCAGAATTCAGGATTCAGTAAGGTTTGATCTGTGGAATGTTATCTCCAGTAAAGAGATGCGGATGTCAATTATACCAGAAGGAACGGACAAACAGCTCTGTTTGGCATTAATCACTGAATACGGACTCCTGAATACTGAATACTTCAGGATTCACCCGCAGTCCCAGAAACCCCTCCGCCATCCTCACGATCTCCTCCGGGTCGTCCACCCGGTTGATCTCCCTCCGGAAGGACGATCCGTTGGCATAGCCCCTCGAATACCAGGCCAGGTGCTTCCTCAGCTGTCCCACACTCCGATGCCCGGGAAAACTCTCCAGGAGCCAGGTGATGTGAGCGGCCATCAGCGTTTTGCGGAACTCCATGGTCACCGCCTCGCCTGTCCATCCCAGTTCCCGGCTGATCTCCCGGAAGATCCAGGGTTTTCCGTAGGCCCCCCGTCCGATCATGACCGCGTCGCAGCCGGTGAGTTTAAGCATCTCGCGCGCCCCCTCGGCGTCAGTGACGTCGCCGCTGCCGAAGACAGGGACCGCAAGGGCGTCCTTGAGGCGGCCGATGGACTCCCATCGCGCCTGGCCCGAAAAGCCCTGCATCCTGGTCCTCGGGTGGAGGGTCACAGCGGCGGCCCCTTCATCCTCCAGGGACCGGGACAGGGACAGGTAATTGGACTGATCCTCCGACCAGCCGAGCCTGATCTTGACAGTCACCGGGACGGACACTGCTTTAACCACCTGCCGGAGGATGGCGGCGGCCCTGTCCGGTTCCCTCATGAGTTGGACGCCGCTTCCGCTTTTGAGGACCTTCTTTACCGGGCAGCCCATATTGATGTCGATGATATCGGCTCCTCCTTCCTCCAGGTACTTTGCGGCAAGGGCCATCTCCTCTGGCTCGCGGCCGAAGATCTGCGCCGTCACCGGGTGCTCGTCGGATGAGAAACTGATCATCTGATGGGTTCTCCGGTTTCTGTATTTGAGAGCCTTGGAGCTGATCATCTCGGTTGACACCAGGCCGGCGCCTCCCAGGCGGCAGACCCTGCGGAAGGGGCCGTTGGTGATGCCGGCCAGGGGCGCGAGGATCAAGGGCGGC
>JBFFDD010000294.1:0-2524 GCA_041559575.1 bacterium | reverse complement strand
CTTTCACCCTCCCCTTGATCCCCTCCCTTCAAGGGAGGGGAAAATTGTGGAGGGGGATTACTTTAGGACGGGGCAATCCCGGATGGAACGGAGAACCACGGAGAAGATCGCTTACTCCTGCCGTCTAATCTCTACAACTGAATATTACCCGCAGGATACGCGGAGTTACCCGGGGTGGAGAAGCGATGTCCAGGCCCAGGGCCATATCCAGGTTCGGCTGTCCGGGTCTCTCCCTTTTCACTGCTCCTCAAACAATGACCCGGTCCCACATTTCAGGTTTTTTCGTAGGGGCGGGCGTTGATCTCTCCCCAGACACCGTGCTCTTTCGCCTGCTTTTTCCATCCCCAATTGCCCATGGCGATGTAGAACCATCTGGGAATGAATGGCCTGGCCATGAGATTAAAAGCCGCCTCGGGAACAGGTTCGCCGCGGTCGACGGACGCCGCGGTCAGGTCAAGGCCCCTGACCGCGTTTCTGGCCATCCGGCCGAGACTCGCCAGGGGCCTTCCATCGATGGCGCCCCCCATTCCGAGGGCCAGCCCGCCCATCCACTCGTATCCGGCTTCCAGTGCGAACTGCCGGGCGATGGCAAGGGCCGTGTAGCTGTGAAAGGCTTCCGGAAAACCGTTGTTCAATATAGCCATGAAACCCTGGGTTCTGCCGCCGGGTTTGTTTGTTCGCCGTTCGGCGATGAGTTCGAAAGCCTTTGTAACAGGAGCGGGAAGGCTGTCCACGTAGAGAGGGCAAAGGAGGACGATCATGTCGGCCTGGTCGAGTGCATCGATCAGTGCCACCCATTTTCCCCCATCCTTCACGGCAGGCAGGATCCTCAGCATCTCGGTTTCCCACCCCCTCTCCCGGAGCCTGACCGCAAATTCGTCGCCTATGGCGGATGACGTGCTTCGCACCTTCGGACTGCCTGTGAGAAGGAGGGCTTTCTTGTGTCCCTCACCCGCCGGTTCCAGGAGAGGTCCGTTGCCGGAATGAACAACGAACTCCTCCCTGACGATCCGTCTGTCGGGAAGATCTGAAAAGTTCGAGGAACTGATCTGATCCAGCAGGCCGGCGATCCGGCCTTTCAATCGATCATCCCCCTCATGCAGCTCCCCTGCCACGGCAACCGCCAGGGCGGGACTGTGGAAATTGACCGCGTTCCGGTAAAGAAGGGTCTCGAAGATCTCCGGGCACCTCGCGCAGTCCCTGTGGTTGACCCCCAGGGCGGCCATGGCCGGGACCCGGTCATAACGGGGTTTGTGATGGACCTCGCCCCTGACCACCATGAAAAAGGGGGAGATGAGACCGATGACCCTGTCCATGGCCTTCTTGGCCTGGGAGGAATATCCCCCGAAGGTCATCGGCGAGACGATCAGGAGCAGATCGCTGTCCATGATCTTCGAACACATGAGATTCGTGTCGTCCTCCTGAACGCACCTTCCCGGGCGCCTGGTCCAGCAGCCGAAGCACCCGTTGCAGGGCGCGATGTTCATGTCCCTGGGTGTGAGAATCTCCGCCTCCCAGCCGCGGGCAGCCAGTTCAGCGGTCACTGCTGCCATAATTCCAGCCTGCAGTTCACTGTCCGTGTTGAAACCGTCCATGACCAGCGTCTTCATTTCACCGTCTTCCTTTCCAGCCACCTTCCCAAATCCAACTGTTACCCGAATTTACTGAAAGTCAAAGAAGGATTAACCACAGGGATCACAGAGGAGGGTCAGTCAGCCACAGGGTTCACAGGGAAGGAAGAGGGGTTGTAAAACCACAGAAGGGTGGAACTGAGACTGCTTTCCCGGCAAGTCGATCCTGTTTTATCCCTGTTTTGGGAGATACTGAATGGATTTAACCCTTTTCCCTCTCCGCGTTCTCTGTGGTTGATTGGAGGTCTCTGTGTTCTCTGTGGTAAAGTTATTTATATTATAGCATTTTCACTCCCGCCACCCCCCACACGGATATTTGCCATTCTCCAGCCTCTACTCTCGTTAATCTATCCTCCCATTTTCCTTTGCTTTCTTTTCCACCTGTGCTACAAGAGGTAGCCCGCAGGCCGGCTTCGGGATGAATAAGCTTCCCGGGCAGGCCGCTCGAATGGATCATTCAGCGGATCAAGAGTTCCTCAAGGCACCTGAAGAAGTTTCTCTTTCCTCCCGGTTCCCTGACGTAGTTCTCCCGACGATCTCGTTCGACGAGCCCCAACCGGATCACCAAGAATCCTCTGCGTTGTTTTGCGGGCCGCACAGGTGTGAACCAGAAATGAGACATATGAATAAAATTACCTTCAACGAGCTTGATCTTATCGAACCGATTCAGCGCGCCGTCCGGGAAGAGGGATACACAAACCCCACCCCCATTCAGGAGGCGTCCATTCCCAGTCTTCTGCAGGGACGAGACCTTCTCGGATGCGCCCAGACCGGGACGGGGAAGACGGCCGCCTTTGCCCTGCCGATCATCCAGCGCCTTCACAAGGAGCCAAGGCCGGGGGCGCCCCGCTCCTCCCGGGTCCTTGTCCTGACGCCCACCCGTGAGCTGGCCG
>JBFFDD010000293.1:0-2526 GCA_041559575.1 bacterium | reverse complement strand
TGGACGGGTACGAGGTCTGTCGAATGCTCCGGGAGAACCCTGAGACCAAATCGGTGCCCATCCTCATCGTGTCCGCTTCCAGCGGCAAGGAGGTCTCCAGGCGGGTCTATGAGGTAGGGGCCGACGACCATCTGATCAAACCCTTCGATCAGTATCACCTGTTCTATCTGATCTACTCCCTGTTGGAGAGCAGCCGGGGGAAGATCGCATTTGAGGGGATCGACGACCGTGACGGGGATGGAAAACAGACCGCCAGCCGGGTGGATTGAACCCGCCGGTAAAGACCTCTCGCGGCTGCTCGAACTCCAGGCCGCTACAGCCCCAGCCGCATCACGGCTGGGGCTTGACGTTTATCTGGTCGGCGGGGCGGTGAGGGATCTGGTGGAGGGGAGACCGCTCTCAGGGGAGTGGGACCTTGTGGTCATCGACCGGTCCGGCAGCGGTGCCAGATGCCTGGCGGGGGAACTGGCCAGCGTCTGGGGATGGCGGGAACCCGTACCATTCGAGAGATTCGGGACCTACCTCGTCTCCGGCCCGGCCGGTCCGGTGGAGGTCTCCCAGGGCGGACTCCGTTCCCGGCTTCCCCCCCCATCGAACGACCCGTTGATCGCTGACGCCCTGACCAGGGATTTCACCCTCAACGCCTTGTACGTGAAGCTTGACGGGGGTGTCACCCCAGCCGAGGGCCCGGCGGTCCTCGATCCCTGTGGCAGGGGAGTAAGGGACCTCAGGGCGGGTCTTCTAAGGTCCCCGGGGCCGGCCGATGCCATAATCAGGGACGATCCGGCGAGGATACTGCGGGGGGCCCGGTTCTGCGCCACCCACGGCTACACCCTGTCGCCATCCCTGTCCCGGGCGGCCAGGGGCCTGGCCGGTCTCCTCTCCCGGGTGGCCGTGGAGCGGATCCGTGACGAGATGCACAAACTGCTCATGGCCGAAGCCCCCTCCGCCGGCCTTCGACGGCTGGCCGGGTGGGGGGTCCTGGAGGTCCTGATGCCCGAGGTCCAGGCCATGGTGGGGTTCCGGCAGCGAACGCCCCATCACTATCCCGACCTCTTCCGGCACACCTTAAGGGTGGTGGACAGGTCGCCTCCGGACCTGCCGGTGAGATGGGCGGCCCTGCTCCACGACTGCGGCAAGCCGGGGACCCGGACGGAGGACGGAAAGGTGGACCGCTACATCGGCCACGAGTCCTTAGGCGCCGAACTGGCGTCCGGCCTCCTTACCCGGATGAAGGTGGCCAAAGCCACGGCCGGGGTGGTGATCGACCTGATCCGCCTCCACATGGTCCATTACAGCTCGGAATGGTCGGACAGGGCCGTCCGACGGTTCATCGCCAGGAGCGGGGAAAACCTGCCCATGCTTCTGGAACTCCTGGAGGCCGATGCCCGCTCCCTCAGGATCCGGGCGGACAAGCTGAGGGCCCTGGCCCGGCTGCGAGACCGGGTGGAAGTGATAAAGGAGACTATGGCACCGGTCCGATCTCCCCTGGGCGGGGAAAGGATCATGGAACTGCTGGGTATCGGGCCGGGTCCCGGGGTGGGGAGGGCGAAGGACATCCTGGCCGGCGCTTTGACCGACGGGGTTATCTCCGGGGATCCGGAGGAGGCCGAGCGTTTCCTGGTCAGGGAATGGAAAGGGCTCGGCGGTAGGCGATCCTGACGGCCTCCTGAGGGGGCAGGGCGGCGTCGATGACCTGAATGGCCGAAAGGGGCACCTCGTCGGGGGGACGGAAGGCCGATATCTGGTCGCCCAGGATCTCCTCCCTGCCATCGGTCACGGTGGCCGTCACCTGTCTGTCACGCAGCCTGTTCCGAAGCAGTTGGTCCCCGGCCTGCAGGTAGAGAAGGATCGGCCGGCAGCCTGACCGCCGGCCGACGTCAAGGGCTTCCCGGCGGCGGACCGGGTCGATGAAGGATCCGTCGATGACTACGCTCCGGCCCCTCCGCAGGTGCTTTTCGGCCCTGGAGAACAGCTCGCCGTAGGTCCGCAGGGTGAAATCGGCCGAGTAGATATCATCACCGTAAGGAACGTGACGGCTCTCAGTGGGTGAAAGGCCGGCGATCTCCTTCCTCAGTTTGTCGGTGGACAGGATCTCAAGGTCCAGGCGGTCGGCCAGTCCGGCGGCCAGGGACGATTTTCCGGACCCCATGAGCCCGCAGGTGATGAAAAGGGTCTGGGGGCGGAGGGCCGTGGCGTACCGCCGGGCGAGGAGCATGAACTCCCTGGCGTTGTCGGCGGCCCTCCCGGATTCCTCCGCCTCAACGTTGGCGTCTCGGGACCGGAAGCCCTCCACCTTGCCCCGCACCACGCCCCGGTAGCAGGTGTAGAAGTTGTACAGGGGCTCCGTACCCAGCTGACCCACCCGGTTCAGATAGTTGTTGGTAAACGCCTTCGCCAGATCGGGACGGCCCAGCCGGTCCAGGTCCATGGCCAGGAATGCCGCGTCGCACAGGACATCGGCGTACCGGAAGCGTTCGTTGAACTCGATGCAGTCGTATATCTGGATGCCGTCGTCCATACAGA
>JBFFDD010000292.1:0-2546 GCA_041559575.1 bacterium | reverse complement strand
TCTGGGCTGAGATGGTCGCCTTCGCAGCAGACAAAGGTTGGAAGAAAGGCGATTACAAGAAATTGAACCTCCCCTTCGAGAACAAGCTCCTCGGCCAGCCCCATCAGATCCGCAAAAGGATGGTCAGCGCTGTCGAGGAGTTCACCTACGGACTGCTCACTGATGTATTCAATGCGGGTGATACGGCTCCCCTGGCGGTGGATGCGATCCTCTCGGCCGGTTCCTTTGACCTGGGGCCCAAAGTGGGGCGAATAGAAAAACCGGAGCTGTGGACCAGAGAGAAGATCGCTGAAAAAGCCGCGGCCATAGATTCGGATAAAGGGCCTGCCGGGGATTTCGAGGACTGATGACTTTAAATGCGGCCTGTGCTGCCTGCTGCTTCAAAAGGAGGAGATAAAACATGGGGAAGGTAACCTTAAAGGGCCAGGAGGTCAGGACCAGCGGGGAACTGCCCGCAGTAGGCTCCAAGGCGCCCGATTTTACCCTGACGAAGACCGACCTCACCGACACGACGCTTGCCGATTTCGCCGGCAAGAACATCGTTCTCAATATCTTCCTGAGCCTCGACACATCAACGTGCGCCATGTCGGTGCGTCGATTCAACGAAATGGCAGCCTCCCTGAAGGACACTGTTGTCCTTTGCGTATCCGAGGACCTGCCCTTTGCCCAGAAGCGTTTCTGCGGAGTAGAGGAGATCGAGAATGCCATCACCCTCTCGGCATACCGCTACCGGGCTTTTGCCAACAACTATGGAGTGCGGATCCTTTACGGCCCCATGAAAAGTCTCATGGCAAGGTCTGTGGTCATCATCAATAAAATGGGCCGGGTGATATACACGGAACAGGTACCGGATATAAGCCAGGAACCTGATTACGAGTCAGCACTTGCCGTGTTGAGGGATTGATCGAAAATGAGCGATTAGATCAGCGAGCCGGGCCCCGGAAAGGTGTGATCGGATAACATGATCCCCGCGGTTTGACCGGGTTTCGGGATATAGTACACTTACCTGCAGGGGGCCTGCCTTCAGGGCAGGGCCCTTCATCCACTGATGAATATCCTTCTTCTTTCAGCCTACGACGCGGCCAGCCACAGGATGTGGCGTGAGGGCCTGGTCCGCCACCTCAGCGAGCATGAATGGACCGTTCTCACCCTTCCACCCAGGTTCTTCGCCTGGCGGTCGAGGGGCAACGCCCTGACGTGGGCCTTCGGGGAGGGGGAGGTGTTGTCACGGGAATATGATCTTCTCGTGGCCACCTCCATGACCGATCTCGCAGAGCTCAAAGGTCTGGTCCCGGCGTTGGCTCAGATCCCCGCCATCGTGTACTTCCACGAAAACCAGTTCGCCTATCCCGAGCAGAGAGGACGCGTAGGTTACCAGAACTACAAGCTCACCAACCTTTACACGGCCCTGGCCGCCCGGAAGGTCCTTTTCAACTCAGTTTACAACAGGCAGACCATGCTGGACGGAGTACGGAGACTCCTGTCAGCAATGCCCGACGGTGTTCCGAAAGGAATAGTGGAAGAGGTCGAATCAAGATCCGCCGTGCTCCCAGTTCCCATGGAAAAAAGCTGCTACCTTGAAGGATCCAGCGCTCCCGGACCTCTCCGGATCCTCTGGAACCATCGCTGGGAACACGACAAGGCGCCGGAAAGACTCTTCGGGGCGCTTTTCAGGCTTCGGGAGCGCAAGGTGCCCTTTCACCTTCACTTCCTGGGTCAGAGGTTCAGAGACCTTCCCCCCGGGTTTGACGGGGCCAGGGAAAACCTCGGTGACAGCGTTAAAACCTGGGGGTTCGTGGAGGGGGAGGAGGAATACCGTTCGATCCTGGCAGCTGCCGACCTGGTCGTCTCGACCGCCCTTCACGATTTTCAGGGCCTCGCGGTTTTGGAGGCAGTAGCGGCCGGATGCCTGCCCCTGGTGCCGGACCGCCTGGCATACCGGGAGATCTTTCCCGAACCGCTGCGCTACACCTCCCGGGAGGAGGATCCCGAAGGGGAAATGGACATCCTCGCCCGACACCTGGAGGAGATGTGCCGGGATCCTGAAGCGACGCGTCAAAGGAAACCACCGGACCTGAGATATCTGTCGTGGGAAAACATGGCGGGAAAATACAGGGAGATAATTAATGCAGTGTCCAGGGTCTAGGGACCGGTCTTGGGCCGGGGTTCCGTGTTCCGAGTTCCAGGTTCCGGGGGAAGAATTTCATCGCTGTCATCTGTCAGCAAAGTCATCCCCCTTGTCAGAAAAGCCCATCCGTGCTAATAACCGACCCCTTTTTGTATGATTCAGCCCTTTGACCTATGCCTTGATTTACATTGGATAATCCAGAGGGTTGTCTTTATCGCAGAAAAACCGGGGAAAAGGTGATGGAAAAATCGCTTTACGACAAGATAAACATCGGGACTCTGGAGCTGCCCAACCGATTCGTGCGGAGTGCGACCTGGGAGGGCATGTGTGACGAGTCAGGTCGTCCGACTGCCCGGTTGGCGGATCTCTATCGTGATCTTGCCGAAGGGGGCGTGGGATTGATCATAACCGGCTATAC
>JBFFDD010000291.1:0-2566 GCA_041559575.1 bacterium | reverse complement strand
GGGTTTTTGGTTTCCGGTTATAAGTACTGAACCCTGATTTCCCTCTTTGCGGCTCCGCGTCTCTGCGTGAGACATCTTTTGACTCTCGCCCGTTCGTCACGCCACAGGCGTGTTCGCTAGAGGCGCAGGGGACGCAGAGGGGGTTTTTGGTTTCCGGTTATAAGTACTGAACCCCGATTTCCCTCTTTGCGGCTCCGCGTCTCTGCGTGAGACATCTTTTTCCCTACTCCTTGAGCCACTCCCCAATTCAAGATTTTTACCCATTGTTTGATAGTCGTGCTCTATAGAACTTATTGAATGCTTGAATAGCTAACACGCCGGCAATTTTTTTTCAATAAAATGCGTCCGTCAGGGCCAAAAGGTCTTGTTCATTTACCATATGTTGTGTTATTGTCTACACCCAGTACCATATATAGGAGTCCTTTCTTTCCGATCTGGGGATATAATTATAGTATTATCAAGCACTTGCTGGAGGGGAAAATGCCCTTAGAGACACCGGAAAACGCCCAAAAAGGTACCAAAAAGGGACAGGAATCCCTGAGGTTCGAAGAGGGTCTCACCCCGGTCGAATTGGCCGAAAACGCCAGGGTCGTCCTGGAGAAGCGCTACCTAAAAAGGGACGACGAGGGACAGCCCCTCGAGACCCCTGAGGATCTGTTTCACCGGGTGGCGGAGAACATCGCCCAGGCCGAGGGCAAGTTCGGAGCCGGCGAGGAGGAGATCCGTCAGACCGCGGAGCTCTACTACAACCTCATGGCCTCCCTGGTATTCATGCCCAACTCCCCGACCCTGATGAACGCGGGCCGCGAGCTCCAGCAGCTGTCGGCCTGTTTTGTCCTTCCCGTGGGCGATTCCATGGAGAGCATCTTCGACGCCGTCAAGCACACCGCCATGATCCACAAGAGCGGCGGGGGTACCGGGTTCTCCTTCAGCCGGCTGCGGCCCTCCAAGGATGTCGTCAAATCCACCTCGGGGGTGTCCTCCGGTCCCATCTCCTTCATGAAGGTCTTCAATCAGGCCACCGAGGTCATCAAGCAGGGGGGGACTCGCAGGGGCGCCAACATGGGGATCCTCAGGGTGGATCACCCCGATGTCCTCAATTTCATCACCTGCAAGGAGGACAACGACCAGCTGACCAACTTCAACATCTCCGTCGGCCTGACTGAAGAGTACATGAAGGCGGTGGCCGAGGATGAGGAGTATCCCCTGCTCAATCCCCGGACCGGCGAGGAGGTCCAGAGGCTCCGGGCCAGGGAGGTTTTCGAGCTCATTGTCCAGAGGGCCCATCGAAACGGGGAGCCCGGTATCATCTTTCTCGATCGCATCAACCGGGACAACCCCACCCCCGCCCAGGGCGAGATCGAGAGCACCAACCCCTGCGGCGAACAGCCCCTCCTGCCCTACGAGTCCTGTAACCTGGGATCCATCAACCTGTCACGGGTGCTGCGGTATGAGGGCAGCCGTGTGGCCATCGATTACAACAAGCTAGAGATGGTCATCGGCCACTCCGTCCGGTTCCTGGACAACGTCATCGAGATGAACCGGTATCCCCTGTCCCAGATCGAGGAGATGACCAGGGCCAACCGGAAGATCGGCCTGGGCATCATGGGCTGGGCCGACATGCTTTTCCGCCTCGGGATCCCGTACAACTCCGAGGAGGCCGTTGTCCTGGCCGAGAAGGTGATGGGCTTCCTGCACGAGAAGGCGGTCGAGGCGTCCCAGAAGCTGGCCGAGGAGAGGGGACCCTTCCCGGCCTTCGAGGGGAGCACACTGGATATCCCCGGCCGGCCCCCCATGAGAAACGCCACCGTGACCACCATCGCCCCGACGGGGACCATCAGCATTATCTCCAACACCACCAGCGGCATCGAGCCCCTTTTCGCCATCTGCTACCACCGGAACGTTCTGGACAACCAGAGGCTGGTGGAGGTTCACCCCTATTTTGAGGAGGTGGCCAAACGGGAGGGTTTCTACAGCGAGGATCTCATGGAGAGGATCGCCGAGGAGGGGTCCATCCAGCACATCTCGGGGATCCCCGACTGGGTCAAGCGCATCTTCGTCACCTCCCATGACATCAGTCCCGAATGGCACATCCGCATGCAGGCCGCCTTCCAGAAATCCACCGACAACGCTGTTTCCAAAACGGTCAACTTCCCCAATGAGGCCACCGAGCAGGATATCGAGGAGGTCTATCTCCTGGCCTACGAGCTGGGGTGCAAGGGAGTAACCGTCTACCGGGACGGCAGCCGCGATGAACAGGTCCTGTCCTTCGGCAAGGGGGGCGAGAAGAAGGCCGAGGCTGTCTCCGAGGGCCGCGCCATGCCCACGCCCAGGGCCCGTCCCGCGATCACCAGGGGCATGACCGTCAAGATGAAGACCGGGTGCGGCAACCTGTACGTCACCATCAACGAGGACGAAAAGGGCCTCAGCGAGGTGTTCACCCAGATGGGAAAGGCGGGCGGCTGCGCGGCCTCCCAGTCCGAATCCGTCAGCCGCATGGTCTCTTTGGCCCTGCGTTCCGGCATCGAGGTGGACGCGGTGCTCAAGCAGCTCTCCGGCATCCGGT
>JBFFDD010000290.1:0-2578 GCA_041559575.1 bacterium | reverse complement strand
GGTGCGGGAGGCGAAGGAGGAGACAGGTCTGGATGTCAGGCTGGTCCGGATTCTAGGGGTCTACTCAGATCCGGACAGAGATCCGAGATTCCACACCATTTCTACGGTCTTCGTGGCCAGGGCCGACGGCATCCCGGTTGGCGGTGATGACGCCGCGGAAGCGGCAGTGTTCACCGAGGACGCTCTCCCTCAGGATATCGCTTTTGATCACCCCGAGATCCTGGCGGATTACTTCAGAGGCAAGGATCTCCACGGTAGTCAGTAGACGGTATTCAGGATTCTGTGACCGGTTGTACAATCTCCAATTTCCAATTTCCAATTTCCAATCTCTAATTTCCGATTTTCCAACTGTTCCCTTCCTACCCGGCTGGCCTGCCTCCAGGTGTGGAAAAAGGTGGCACCGCGGTTTCCCCCTCGTTCCGAGTTGTGTCTAAAAAGACTTTAATATCAACATCTTGGAATTTTTTTTTGCCGCTCCAATCTTTTGGCACAGTCCATGCTCTTAAGTCCGGTGAACGGGCGATCGAGCCCTAATCAAACACAGGCCGAAAGGCAGCGAAATAGGAGGTACAGAAATGAACGGCAGAATAGTTGTGATATTGGCGCTCATTATCGCAGTGCTGGCCGCTGGCGCCGGACTGGTGCAGGCCCATGGGGGCAGGTACTGGGATGAAGGCGGACGCGGTTGGGGTCACATGGGCGGCAGGCATATGATGGATTATTATGATCGCAGCCCAGGTTTGGGCGGCTGTTGGAACGATGGCCAGAGACAGGGTCTGAGGGCGGACATCACCAAAGAAGAGGCCAGGGATCTGGTGGAGAACCGCGTCAGCCGCAACCCCTACCTTGCCGTGGGCAAGATCGTCGAGAACGAGGACGGCTTCGAGGTTCAGGTTGTGACCAAGAAGGGCAGCGAACTTGTCAACCGGATCCAGGTGGAGAAAGACACAGGACGCCTTTACCGCATCTTCGAATAAGCGGCATTGAAACAGATTAGAAGGCGGGGGAGGACTTCACGGACTCCCCCGCTTTTTTATGCCTGCGTTTTCAGTTTGGATCGCTAATCCTGTTTCTCTCGCCCGCTCACTCTGTTCGCTCAAGACCATAAGACGGCAAGAGAAACTACGAAGGTTGGGATTTAAACCCCTATTCTTAGGTTGACTTTCTTTGCGAGCTTTGGTTCCCACGTCGAAGCTATAAGCGAAGACGGGCGTCTTTGCCAGAGGCATTCCTTCCGCTACCTCGACCTTTTTCTCCTTTCCACGGTTCTCCGATAAATGATAGTTTGTGATCCTCCCGACCCCCCTTGGATCCCGGTGAATGAATTACATGGCGATGAACCCCAAAGACCGTCTCACAACCGGTGCCGTGGCCACCCTCCTTACCCTGTGCACCATCTGGGGTGTCAACATGGTGGCTATCAAGATCTCCAACCGCGGCCTGGCGCCGGTCACTGCCGCGGCCCTCAGGTCGGGGACCGCGTCAGTCCTCCTTATGATCTGGATGAGGTCCCGGGAAATAAGGCTGTTTCACCGGAGTTCGGTTTTTCTCTGGGGGGCCTGGGCGGGGATCCTCTTTGGATTGGAGTTCCTGCTCCTGTACGCCGGACTTGATCGGACGTCCGCATCCAGGGGCATCGTCCTTCTTTACACCTGTCCCTTTTTCGTGGCCGTGGGCGCCCACTTCTATCTGCCGGGCGACACCCTGACCTGGCGAAAATCAATCGGGCTGGTGCTTGCCTTCGCCGGAACGGCCTCAGTTATGGGACAGCACGCCCTGACGTTCAATGCCGAAACCCTGGCGGGAGACCTCCTTGCCCTCGGTGCCGGGCTGGCCTGGGGTCTGACCACCCTGGTGATAAAAAAGCATCTGGCCGGAAGGATCGAAGCCATCCAGAGCCTCCACTACCAGCTGTTCTTCTCCCTGACGATTCTGGTACCGGCCGCCGTTGTTCTCGAGCCTCGTCCTGTCCTGGACTTTACGGTTATGACGGCCCTTGCCCTCGGCTACCAGAGCATTGTCGTCGCTCTGTTCAGCTACCTGGCCTGGTTTGTTCTCATCCACCGGTTCCAGGCCAGCAGGGTCTCGTCCTTCACCTTCTTCGGGCCGGTCATGGGTGTCCTGGCCGGGGGCGTCTTCCTGGGAGAGCCTTGGCCCCCAACCCTTATCCTGGGTCTGGCCGGTATAGGGGTGGGGATCTATCTGGTGAACCGGTAATACCGTTGAACCGCAGAGTTCGCAGGGTGACCCGGAAAAAGGGTTGAATGGCCGGGGTGGGGGATCAGGTGTTTAGGGCATGGAACTGAATACTGACTGCCGTTTTTGAGAAGGAGCAGAGTATGCCTGACTTTCACGACTCCCATTGGGCCGACTCCGGGTTCGCCCAGGAATACCTGGACCATGCCGAGACCTATGTGCCGTTCCGGATGGAGATGCTTCGGATTATCAGGTCATTCTGTTCGCGTCATCTGGCGTCTATGGAGAAACCAAGCATCCTGGATCTGGGATGCGGCGACGGCATCATGACATCCACTGTGTTGACCGCCTGTCCCGGGGCAGTTTCCACCCTGGTTGATGG
>JBFFDD010000289.1:0-2578 GCA_041559575.1 bacterium | reverse complement strand
GTAGCCTCTTGACCGTCGACCTGTCCCGTCATAGCTCAACGGGCGACGACGGAAGCTTTAGCGAAGTCGGTTGGCATAGGCGGGTCCATATTCCGAAAAGAAAGCGCGATCAATTGATTCCTCTCCTTCAGGTTCCCCTGTTTATTATCAGCAAATCCCAAGCACACAATTGTAACTGTAAACTTTAACCAGGTAAAGGAAAAGTGTTTTGTCCCCGGCCCCCTCGTTGCCTGGGGGGGAACCTGGTTTGGAGATTTGGAAGAGGAGGAACTGAGAACTGAGGACTAAGTCCTAGGTGCTAAGTGATAGGTGATAAGTAAATGCGTCCTACACTTATCTCTTATCACTTATCTCTTAGGACTGTTCTTACTCTTATCACTTAGCACTTATCTCTCAGGACTAGGCTCCTTTTCCCCCTCGCCCAAACTCCCTCACCTCCCTCTGGCCTCCTGAGTCCCCGTCTCCGATTCAAAAATGTGGAAAAGGAGCCTTTAGACCGTCCACATCAGGAAATACGCGAACAGGACCGGCATGGCCAGGATGGGCTGGTTGATGGGGGACGTCCTCACCGCGGCGCGGAAGATCAGCCGGAAGGTGCCAAAGAGGATGACGCTGTTGATCAGGGCGACCGCTAAAACGGAGGTGGGGACGGTGGGCATGAAGTGCTTGACCGCCGTACAGATGAACACGGCCAGGTAGAGGTTGACGATGTCCAGGGGATCGATCTGCAGGACTTCCACCATCCTGACGGGCGAGAAATACAGGATGAGGCTTCCAAGGACGAGGAGCAGGATCGAGATCGTGAAGGGTTTAAGGTACAGGATGCCTTGGGGAGCGTTCACGCCGAGGGCGATGCTCAGGTTCAGGATGAGAAAGAAGATAGCCGCCTTGGAATGGGGCATGATCCGCCCGTTTCCGTTTCTGGTGAACCGGAGGACGTCGGGGAGGGCCAGAAGGAGGAGCAGACCCGTCGCAGCCAGGAACAACTCCCTGCCGGTATCGATGAACAGGACACCCAGCAGCGTGTTGAACAGGGTCAGGGTGATCACGGAGGTCAGGACGACCTTGATCAGGAGGTTCCGGTTGAAGACCAGGACATCGTCCCTGGCCAGTTTCTTCAGCCGGAGATTGAACCGGATGATGCGGTCGTGGAAGTTGAAAACGTTCAGGGCCTTGATGGACCCGAGCATGAAAGCGATGATGATGAGGGACCAGAGGAGGGCGTCTACGTTCCTGTGCTCGCTGTACCAGAAGCCGATCACGCCGAGGACGGCGGAGAAGACCAGAAAGTTGGACAGGATCTGGGTGGGCGTGAAGTTCAGGTCCAGGAGCCGGTGGTGCAGATGGCCCCGGTCGGGTTTGAAAGGATGGGCCCCGGAAAAGATCCGCCGGAAGAACGCCAAAAGGGTATCCACCATGGGGATGGCCAGGAAGAGGGCCGGGACCATGAGGATCAGGAAGGTCTGCTGCTTGGCGGACATAACAATGGAGACCACCGCGATGGAAAAGCCGAGCAGCGTACTGCCGCTGTCCCCGAGGAAAGACCTGGCGCGGGGAAAGTTGAAGCGCAGGAAGCCGTACAGAGCGCCGGCGAGCAGGCAGGCGAACATGCCCACCTGACTTTTGCCGCCCAGGGTGGCGATGGCGCACATGCCCACCAGGGCGTTGAAGGACAGTCCCGAGGCAAGCCCGTCCAGTCCGTCGACCAGGTTCACGGCGTTGGTCAGGCCGACGATCCACACCAGCGTCATCAGATAGGACAATAGTCCCTCCCCGGTGAGGTGAATTGGGGCAAAGGGCCTGAGATCGATCAGGTGGATCTGAAAACCGGCCAGGATCACCAGGATGGAGGCCAGGATCTGGGTAGCGAACCGGAACCCGAAGTGGAGACCCCTTTTGTCGTCATAGAGGCCGATGAGGAGAATTATTGTGACGGCAATGGATAGGAGAAGAGAGGTCCTGGTCTCATGGAATGCGTTGAGGATGGCGACAAGGATGAAGGGATAGAGGGCCATGCCGCCGGCCGTGGGGGTCGGGACCCTGTGCCTCTTCCTTCCGCCAGGCTGATCGATGAACCCCCAGTGCTCGGAGAGCTTTATGACGTATGGCGCCCCCAGGATCATCGCCAGGGCGGCGACGAGAAACCCCAATATGTGTTCCATTGCCCCCTTCCCCAAGTCTGCTGCGGCCCTTGGTTCCTTACCAAAAAATCAAGTTAACATAAATTTTAGCACGGAATCTAGTGAATTTTTTAGCAAATTCAGGGACCTAAAAGGGGAAAGGGAAATTCAGACGAAGGAGTAAGACCCGCCGTCGCTCCTTGAGCTTCCGCCGTCGCTCTTCGAGCTTTGGCGAGACAAGTTGGCGTGGCAGGCGAAGACGAAGTAAAGAGCAGACACGGGGACGCGGGGGAGAATCCAGGTGTCGGAGTGACGGAGTACCGGGGTGACGGGGAAAATAGAGAAAGATCGGGTGTCGGAGTGGCGGAGTACCGGGGTGACGGGGAAAATAGAGAAAGATCGGGTGTCGGAGTGACGGGGTATCGGGGTGACGGGGAAAATAGAGAAAGATCGTGTGT
>JBFFDD010000288.1:0-2580 GCA_041559575.1 bacterium | reverse complement strand
TTCGCATAAGATTGGAGGTAGAACTGCAAACTGGAAACTGCAAACTGGAAACATTCCCTCGTTCGCATAAGATTGGGAGTTCGGACTGGAAACTGCAAACTGGAAACATTCTTTTGTTCGCATAAGATTGGGAGTTCGAACTGGAAACTGCAAACTGTAAACTGAAAACTCTCTTGTTCGCATAAGATTGGAGGTAGAACTGCAAACTGGAAACTGTAAACTGGAAACTGCAAACTCTCTTTTCGAATCACCCGCCTTCGCTTTTTCTAGCTACGGCGTGGCAAGCGAATCACAAATCACGAATAACGAATTACGGGTGTCTGTGTCCCCGGTCTCTCCCCTTTCCACTTTACCCTTTCCCCATCATTCCACCATTTCCGCCGTCTCCGGCCCTTCCGCGGCCGTTGACGAGGCCCTGAGAAGCGCCCTCAGGCTGGGGGTAAACAGGAAGACCGCCCATCCGATCACCACCGCGAACCACAGGGTCATCACCCGGACGATGATGGTGACGGCCGCCGAAATGGACCGGGACATGCCGAAGGCCATGCCCAGGCCCACCATGCCCCCCTCGGTGGCCAGGAGGCCGCCGGCGAACAGGGTCAAGCCCCCGGCCAGGAGGGCCGCTGAATAGATGAACACGCTCTCGGTGAGGGTGACATCCATGAGAAAGCACCTCGCGACGAGGTAGTACCCCGCCCCTTCGAGGAACCAGGCGATGACGCTGATGGCCAGGGCGGGGACGAGGACCCTGAACTCCAGCAGTGACCACCCGTCGTCATAAAGGGTGTGCAGGGGGTCGTGGAGGGGTTTTAGGGCCCTGAAGCGGGTGGTCTGAGCGATCATCCACCTCGCAAGGGGTCTGTAACGGAGCATGAGGATGAGACCAACCATGAGTCCCAGGGCGATGATGGCCGCCGACCAGTGCAGAAATTCCAGGAAAAGCCCCAGGCAGGACAGGATAATGAGGGCGGCCACATCGGTGAACCGTTCCATGAGAAGAACAGCCGTGGAGGCGGTGTACGGGACATCGAAGCGCCGTTTGAGGATGAAAGCCTTGACGAACTCCCCTACCTTGCCGGGTGTCACCGTCAGGGCGAAAGCGGACAGGAAGACCAGCATATTCTGCCAGGCGGGGATCGTGTGGCCCAGGATCCTCAGGTACAGGTGCCACTTGACGTAGCGCAGGTAATAGTTGCCCAGGGACAGAAGGGCGACCGGAACCAGGAGGGCGAGCGGAAAATCGCTCAGGGCGGCGGTAAGGGCTTCCAGGTCGGAGATCAACGACAGCAGGGCGAAGACGACAGCCCCACCGAGGACGGTCCATATCAGGATCGTCCTCCCCTTCCAGGGTTTCCTCGGCGCCTTAACGGTAGGATTCAAACAGTTTTCCCCATTTTCCCTGGTTGAAGCGTCTGATAATGCCCTTGCCCACCGTGGGGTACCAGAGGAAGTCGTGGTAGACGTTCGAGGCCATGGGTGCCCAGAAGACCAGGGGTGAGTGCAGCAGGATCTTCTCGAAGGGCCGCAGGGGGCCCTTCCGGATGAGCTGGTCGCCCCAGATGACGAAACTCCGCTTGACGGTAAAACCGAAGTTGACGCCCTCGATCTGTTCGCCAGTGACGTCTATTTCGCTCAGATCGGCGGTTCCCAGTCCCCTCTCATGACACATGCGCAGATAGGGGATGGTCATGGGCTCGAAGCCCATCATGGCGGCCGCCACCGAATCGATGGCCACGCTGTCGGAACTGGCCAGGATGTAGTCCTTCTCCACCGGGTCCATGGTCCTCGGCCCGGCGCCGTTGCCGCACACGGTCCCGTCCATCACCGCGAAGATCCCCGGGTGGAGCTCCTTCTGCATGATCATCAGGTCCACCAGGACCTCGTGCATGTACTTGTGGGCATAATGTCGGACCGTTTTGAGGAGCCCGCCGAAGGAGTTCTTGATTGCCCCGGTGGTGGTGCTGTGACCGTGGGTCTTGACCGTGGGCAGGTGGATAACGTTCTTTCCCACGTACATCTCGGGGATCTCGATCCCCTCGGGGAAGATGTCACTGAGCTTCAGGAGGGGCTCCCTGAAGTGATGTCGGATCCAGGGAACGTCCGTCAGGGGGGTGTATTTGAGCTGGTGAGCTTGGAGGATGGGCAGCCACCGGTTGTTGCGGGCCCCTTTGACGGGATCGGTCACCACGGTGCGGTTTTCCACCGGTATGACGCTGTCTGGGTCATACCCGTCGTCCATCATGGTCTTGACCACGCCGTGGACCTGCCACGGCTGTGAGGAGCAGGCGGGAAAGTATTTGGTCCACGAGAGGTTGAGCTTCAGAAGGGTTGGGATCCGGCTGTCGATGGCATCCCGGTATTGGGCCTTCCGCATGACCTCGCCGTAGTCGTTAACCACCGTCTCCGGTTCTGTCTTCAGGACAACGACCTGTGACCTTGATGTCATTTCAGAGGCCTTTCTTAGTGTAAAATGTTAATAGAAATGTTTAACATTATGAATTTAAATGCAAATTGCATAAAATTTATTAGGTGTTTAGGGTTCGTTCCTAGAGAAAATAGACGATTGTTACCACAGCCAAC
>JBFFDD010000287.1:0-2591 GCA_041559575.1 bacterium | reverse complement strand
TCACTTCGAGCAGCTCCACATCGAAGATCAAGGTGCTGTTAGGACCGATCTTGGCCCCCGCTCCGCGTTCCCCGTAGGCGAGGTGGGGAGGAATGAACAACCTGTATTTCGCTCCTGGTTTCATCAGCTGCAGCCCTTCCGTCCAGCCCTTGATGACTCTGTTCAGGGCGAAGGTCGCCGGCTGGTTGCGGCTGTAAGAGCTGTCGAACTCGGTGCCGTCGATCAGAGTCCCGCGATAGTGGACGGTCACCATGTCAGTGGCCCAGGGAGCCTGCCCTTCCCCTGCCGACAGCACTCTGTACTGGAGACCACTGGGAAGGGTTTTGACACCCTCTTTCTTGCCGTTCTCTTCGAGAAAGGTCTCCCCTTGGGATCGGTTCCTCTCGGCCAGGGCCAGCTTCTCCTCCCGTTGCAAAGCTGTGACCCTCTTTTTCAGGTCTATGAGGGTCTGGCGCATTTCCTCTTCAGGCATCGCCGGGCCGGTTCCGGAGAGGGCATCCTGGACCCCCTTCAGGAAGGCCTCCGGCTGGATGGCCAGCTTCTGTCTCTTGAAATCGCCCCCCATCTGATATCCGACGCTGTAACTGATCTTCCCATCCTCGCTTTCGACCAGCCCGGCATCACCCGCCCAGCTGGCGGGAGCGAACAGGCAACCCGTGAGAACCGCCAACAGAATATGTTTCATGATCCCATGCCCTCCCTTCATGGTGGCAAATCAGCTTCAGGATTTTTTAGCCTATCCGTTAACTGCTTTGAAGTCAAAGATGAGGGGCCGCCGGCCGGCGGCCCCTCTGACGGCATTTTAGGACCTCTGCCGCCCTCAGAGTTTTTCAGGACACCCTAGATACCGGCCTGCGTGCAGGCGGCCGTGGGGCCGGTCGTATCTTCGACACAGTAGGGCCGCATCATCTCGTTGTCCTCATGCTCGACGATGTGGCAGTGCCAGACGTAAAGGCCAGGGATGTCGAATCTGGCGATGATCCTCGTGACCTCACCCGGGTAAGCGATAACCGTATCCTTGTACCCGGTCTCCCACATTTCGGGAATCATAGGAAGTCCAGTCGGGAAGGCGGGGGCTATGGCCACTCCTTCCTCGTCCACATGGTCCAAAGCCTGCCTGTCGACAACCTGGAACTGGACCAGGTGGACATGGATGGGATGGGCATCGGCGGTGAAGTTGTATATCTCCCAGGTCTCAGTATCTCCTACTACTGGGGTCTCGGTGATCGGGTCACTCCACAGCGCAGCCGAAGGCATCCCGGTGTCAGGGTCGTAATCACCAAGCAGGGCCGATGTCGGGCCGAAGGGCACGGGGCTGGAGGCCGAGAACACTACGCTTCCATTGACCTCGGCGACAAAGACCGTCTGGGATTCCTCCTCGTTAAGGGACAGTTGCCTGGTGGCAACACTCGGACCCAGATTGGTCAGAACCGGCAGACCGAGCAGGGCCGGATCGGTGCTCAGATCTACACCTTTTGCCGCCACGACCTTGAACTGCATGACCATTCCTGTGGTGCCGGGATCCGCCGGATCAAATGCAACCCCCGGTATACCGCCCCCAAAAGGCTCATCAGGACCGAGATTTAGCAGTGTGATGGTGGTTCCCACCGGGATGTCGGTGAAGTCCATAATCACGTCGGCCCTCTCGGCAGGGGCCATGAGGAGCTCGGGGAGAGATACAGGGGCAGGCAGGAACCCTCCCTCTGCACCGATCTGCCAGAATGGCATCCCGTTGTCCGGCTGCAGGATGAGAAACCGCGAGTTGCATCCGTTGAGAAACCGGAACCTGTAACGGCGCTGTTCGACGTTAAGGAAGGGCCAGCTGACGCCGTTGACCACCATGAAGTTGCCGAAGAACTCGGGGTTCCAGATGGGAGAGACGTCGCTCGTGCCTCCCACTGCAGCTTGCGGGATGAAGGGAATCTGGAGATCCGCCGGATCCAGCCCCTCGAAGAAGGCCCGGTTGTCGGGATAGAAGAGGGACCCGTCTTCGTTGAAGGACCGGTCCTGAACTGCGATGGGGATCTCGTAATAGTCCATCCCCGGAGGATCCCCCAAGGCTGGCGCCGGTCCCGGCAGAACACCGGTCACCATGTCATCCGGTCCACCGCGAAGGAGATAGAAACCTGCCGGACCGGCGTAGACGTTCAGCCTCGTCATCCCCAAACTGTGATCGTGATACCACAGGGTGGTGGCCCGCTGATCGTTGGGATACTCGAAGGTGGCCTCACCCGTCGCCCAGACCGCTCCTATATTGGCCTCAGCCTGCGTCTTGAAGGTATTGTAGAAATTGCCGAACCGGGCATAGTCTCCAGGAATGTTAACGGCGTCAGGCAAGTACCAGGCCTCCGGATACCCATCGAATTCCTCATAAGTGTGGGCTCCATGGACGTGGGTAATGATGGGAACCGGTCCGTCATAGGGATCCTGGGAGCTGCCTCGACAATCGGTTCCACTGGTACCATCAAGGCAGAAGTCCGGTGTCGGATTAGCCCAGTGCAGGGTCTGGTCCACAGGCAAAAGGTGGGGGAGATAATCGCCCGTCAAGGGGTCGACCAGGTCATTGATCCAGTTGACCCTCACCGGTTTAT
>JBFFDD010000286.1:0-2596 GCA_041559575.1 bacterium | reverse complement strand
GGAGGGGAATGAGGCAAAGTTCAACCAGTACCGGGATTTGACCCAGACCCTGGCGGGGGACCTGTCCGTCAGATATGAGAATAAAGAGAAGGGATTCCTTGACCTCCGTGCCCTGGGCATCGGTCAGGACGACCTCTACGTGCAGGGCGGCGCAGGCCTGTACGGAAAAGCAGAGTTAGAGGCCACGTATGACAAGATTCCCCATCGGTTCGCCACCGATGCGAAAACCCTCTACTCGGGAATAGGCACAGACACCCTGACCCTTGACGACACCCTGCAGTTCACCCTCGAGAACACGCCCTTCCCGGGGGTTGCGAATCAATTGACCTCCTTTTTCAACAGCAACTCGGTCTCGGGAGACCCCCAGTTCACCCGGAATATGGGGGCCTTGGATTTCGATGCCACTGCCTTAGATCCCTGGCGTTTTAAGGTTGAAGTGAGGAGGACGCAGAGGGACGGTACCCGGCCCTATGCAGGGTCTTTCGGGTTGGCGAACAGCGAGGGGATGGAGGAGCTCCTGGAGCCGATTGATGACGAGACCACGGAACTGAGGCTCACAGGCGAGTACGCAAAAAGACCGTTCCAGTTCAATGTGACCTATTATCTCTCCGTGTTCAAGAACAACAACAACACCCTCACGTGGGACAACCCCCTCAGGCTCAATGACATGGCGGGGGGACCGTCCAGGGGCCTGACAGACCTGGCGCCGGATAACCTGTACCACAACGCCTCGCTCTTCGGGTCCCTCATGGATCTCCCCCTCAACACCCGCCTCTCCCTGAATGCGGCGTGGGGCTTGATGAAGCAGGATGATGATTTCGTGCCCTTTACGATTAATTCCGCCATCGCTTCACCCCCTCTTCCCGCACCGGGAATTGATGCCGAGGTGAGGACCTCCCTCTATGATTTCAGGCTCACCTCAAGACCACGCGATTATATCCACGCGAACGCTAGGTTCCGCTATTTCGATTATGACAACAAGACGCAGCAGATAGAATTTCCCCAAGGCTACGTGGTATCCGATACCTTTCCGAGTCCCGACCCTGTCAGAAACCTCCCCGTCAGCTACAAGAAGACCCTGGCCGGGGCAGACCTGGGATTCGATGTGTCCAGCCATTCCAGGTTCAACCTGGGTTACACCCTTGAGCGGACAAAGCGAGAAAACAGGGAGGTGGCCCGTCAGGACGATCAGGTCTTCCAGGGGTCATTTGATGTGAGACCGACCCATTGGTTGGATCTCAGGGCGTCCTACAAGAGGACAGAGAGGGACATCGATGACTATGACTATACGGTGCCTCTGCAAAGAGGAGGGGCGGACACCCAGGAGCCGCTCCTGAGGAAGTATACCCAGGCCGACATGGTCAGGGACCAGGCGGAATTTCTTGCCGTTCTCTATCCCACGGACGCGCTCTCACTGAGCGGCTCTTTTACCTATGGCAAGGACGACTTTGAGGAGTCCCCGTTCGGACTCCTGGAGGACACCCATTACAGCGCCTCCTTTGACGCCGCCTACTCGCTCACGAACCGGGCCAATCTGCACGCCTTCTACACCCATGAGAGGTACAAAAACAGACAAAGGGCCAATGGTTCGGTGGGACCGACGGTGAGCGAGTGGTTTGCGGAGAATGAGGACAGGGTCCATACCGTGGGCGCCGGGATAGACATTTCCCTGATCCCGAAACGGCTGGACCTGAGCGTCTCCTACTCCCTGTCCGACGTGGACGGGGATATCCTTTTCTTCACCCCGGCCCAGGATACCTCTGGATTCCCCATCGTGGACGAGACACGCCTGCAGATCCTGAACGCGAAACTGAAGTGCCACGTGGGGAAAGGTTTTTATGTGACCGTCGGGTACCTGTATGAGAAATTTGATTTTGATGACTTCCAGAATCAAGGGTTTGCGTATGTCCCAACAGACACCGCCGGACTCTACAATGGAGCCCTTCTCATGGGCACGCTCACGGAAGGCTACAAGGCCAACGTGGGGTATGTGACAATTTCTTACCGGTTCTAATCCTGCGTCCGCACCGGCATCTGCTGTTTCCGATCTCCAGCCCATCACATTCCCGTCTCTTCGTCCACGCCTCCAACCGTGTAAAAACTTTTACCCAATAGTGGAATAAAACTTCTCAAAAAATGGGTGTTTTTTCTCTACTTTTTTGGTAGGGTAAATCCGGTGTTCTTATAAGGCATTGGAATTATACGACTACTCTATATGGGCCCGTTTGGCACAAATATTGTTCACTTCATTGCGTATTTCTCTGTCAACCCAGCCCTTCATCCTTATGGTTTGGTATTCTGCATGGGATAACCCTCAAGAAATTTTTTCGAGAAACCTTGTCGCGCAAAAGATCTTTCGGGCATGAAAAGGCTTGGTTTGAAAAAAGAGAACTTTAAGAAATAAGCATCATTACGTATTATCTCAAGTTTCTGACTTGTATTAATCTGTTGTAATAACGAAAATATGTGAGTGCTTAACTCACTTGCTTATCAGGCTGAAGGCTGAAGACTATCAGACTGTTATCAAAAACTGCCCCTAATAGCCTTCAGCCTAAACAGCTACAGTCTATTCCAACTTAATTTGCATTTAAATATC
>JBFFDD010000285.1:0-2605 GCA_041559575.1 bacterium | reverse complement strand
TAGGGGGCCCAGAAGACCAGCCGGTTATCGACAAAGAACCGCCTCTCCTCAGGAAAGGTTACCGTCAGTTGGGACATCGAGGCGGGAAGGAAACAGTAGGCGAACATGATGACGTAATTGAGGGAACCGGGTACAAGTTTGCTGGTAAAAAAATAGGTGATCAGGAGTCCCGAACAGAACATCATTATGAGAAAGGCCCAGGACGGCAATGTCCCCGGCTTCATATAGAAAACGACCACTCCCAACAGGAAGAAACAAATCCCGAGAATCCACGTCAGGCCAAAATGGTACAGGGCGTCTTTTAAACCCAGGACCCGGTTGGGTACAGAGACCGTCAGAATCTGCCCACCGCGTTCCACGGTATAAGTGTTGTGATCGCCTTCCTCCCTCTTGAGCACCTGCTGCAGATGGAAATAGGATCCTATTTCACGTCCGTTTACCCGGACGATACGATCGCCGGCCCTCAATCCGGACGCTGCCGCCTGACCATAGACGCTCGCAAAGGTCACGCCACCGACCCCATGGCTGTAGGTCCAGCCGAAATTGGGCCACCGGCTCCACCGGGAAAGGTTGAAAAGGTAAAGAGAGCTGAGGATCAGAAACAGCAGGATCAGGAGGAGGTAGAGGAAAAAATTAACCCTTGAGGTCCTGTTCAGAAATCCGGAAACTCCCTTCCAGCGATCTCCATTTTCCGGAGGTATCTCAGCGAGAGCTGGATCGTTCTGGCCACTACCTGCAACCATCTCTCAGGACATCCCTCATGGGCATACCGCCTTAATTGGGCTATCTTAGAAACAATCCGACCCTTAAAGCGGGTCTGGTCCAGACCCCTGTATCTCTCAGAAAAAGATACTGAAATTAGCGGCTACATACTCGGATTTGGTTACATTGTTCGTGCCCGCGAATCGATTCCTGTACTCCAGCCCCAGGTTGAAGGGAAACCTGGTCTCCTTGTCGAGGTATCTCTGGACGGTAGAATAGTGCGCCATGAGGATGGCCATGTGGGATGTGAAGTCCGTTTCCTCCTCCAGGGAGGAGTAGTTCAACCCCAGGTCACCGTCCACATCGTCCTTACTCTTTTCCGTATACCTGTACTGGAGACCGATGGACCAATCTTTGCCGAGGGAATAGACCCCGGAAAGCTTCAGGTCAATCAGATCGCCTAAATCCCTGTCCACCTTCTCCTTGTTGGCCGTCAAGGGCAGATTGACATCATTTGGAACCCTTTTGGTCTCCTCGTCCGGCAGTTGGATCTCGTAGGCTAATGTGGCATTCAAGGCGACCTTCTCGATCCCCAGGAAATCGGAATAGAATCTCAGGATAATGTCCGTCTGGCCGTCTCCGAAGGGAATATCCACCAGGTTGTCGGGATCGTCCACCTCCCCGGTGGCCAGGCGCACCCCGCCCGTGAACGCCAGCCGCCAGTCGTCCCGGTCGTGGAACTTGTACTTGGCGAGGAGTTCGATGTCACCGATGCCGGAATCGGACCAGGTCTCCACCGGATCGTATCCGAAACCCTGGGGCTCAAGACCGGTGATCTGTCCGTCCTGGTTAATGTCCAGACCCGGCCCGAGGAGGTCCTGAATGTCCTGGGTGGTAAGGGGCACGCCACCGGCTATCGGGACGAACGGAGGATCGGCGAGGGGGTCGTAGGCAGCCGGCACCGGGAATTTACCCAGCGTCGCGGTCGAATTATCCAGGACCGCGTCCACGTCGTTCTTCGAATAGTTATAGGGGATGAGGATGCCCAATGTCAGGTTGTCGGTTAAACCGTAGGAATAGGAGATCTCCCACCACCTGTAGACGAGGGTGAAATCAACCACGGACTGACCCAGAGTCCCCGTGCCGGGGGGCAGGCTGAAAATTCCCTCAATGACGGCCAGATCCGGGAAAACGCTGCTGTTCAGATCGGTGTTGTAATCCACCGCGATGTCCTCGGCATCACCGTCCGGATCGTATCGCTCGTCGATGTTGAAATAACTGTACAGCTTGACATCGACCATCGACACGCCCTTGGGCAGCACCTGGGCCGACTCAGCCCAGGCGGCGCCACCATTCATTGCGAGAACCAGGACAACCGAGACCAGTAGGAAAATGCGCGAACTTCTCATGATCCCCTCCCCAGAAAAACAACTATTTCCACGGATTGTTTTACAGACCCCTATCTAACAAAATACCCTATTGGAAACAGCCAAGTCCAGCTATATATGGGAGTTTTCAGATGAAACAGCCGTCCTTCCTCTTCCTGTCTTACCAACGGTTGAGAGGCCCAAGATGACCAAGAGCATGAAGAGGAGAAAAATTATGAACCAGTCGCCGTATCGGTTGTAGAAGGTCCTTGTTCGGAAAGGCTGGAGCGCTGTTACAAGGTAGCCTTCCACATCGACTTCTTTTCCGTCCCGGTCCATGACCCTGGCTCCCGAGTCGCCCGATGGTCTAATTACAGCCGATATCCCTGTGGTGGTGCTCCTCACCACCGGAACGCCGTTCTCGATCGCCCGGAAGGTATTGATCGCCAGCATCTGTTGACGGGCCGCTTTTGATGGTGTGAACGATTCGCTGTTAAGACTGACCATGAAATCCACATCCAGCCGGGATACCTTTC
>JBFFDD010000284.1:0-2631 GCA_041559575.1 bacterium | reverse complement strand
CGAGGTGGAGGGAGTTTTTACTCCTGATGTGAAGCACTCGGGATATGAGGGCGTTATCCATGGCGGGATCATCATGGGGTTCCTCGACGAGGTTCTCGGCAGGCTGGCCTTTACCAGGGACCGGCTTTTCCTGACCCGTACCCTGGAGGTGACCTTCAGAAAGGCATCCTCGCCCGGAAAGCGCCTCAAGGCGGTGGCACAGGAAGTGGAGTGGTCCAAAAGGAGGTTCAAGGCCGCCGGAACGGTCACCGACGAGGATGGGGATGTCGTTGCCACAGCCAGGGGAACGTTCCTTTTGATGAGCGAGAAAATGGAAAGAGAGTTACTACCTGAGAACTTCCAGAATCCAGGAGCCAGAATCCAGCCCTTCGACAAAGCTCAGGGCCCCGAGCCTGTCGAGGGGGAGCCAGAAGAAAAGCCCTAAAATATGTTCCCTTTGCTTGTAATTCTGAATTCTGGATTCTGAATTCTGGCTTCTAACGCGGTCCCAGGTAATTTTTTATCCCTTCTTCAAACGGTGTCCATTCAATACCCAACTCCTCCACCGGATCTCCGCCTGTCCTGATATTGTCCTCACCGAGCATGATGAGCTGGTCCGGGGTGACAGGCAGGGTTATCCCCAAATGATCTGCCACCAAGGCGACCAAAGCGATCACTTGCATGGGTACGCTGATAAAAATTCTTTTCTTATTAATAGTTTGCAATATAATTTGAAGAATCTGCTTTAAGGTAAATATGTCGGGTCCTCCCAACTCATAGGTTTTGCCTGTGTGCGTTTCAGATTCAAGGGCGCTCCTGAAAGACGCTGCCACGTCACCGATAAAAACGGGCTGCATGAGGTTCCAGCCGCCTCCGAGAACAGGCATGATCGGTGTTTTTCGCATGGTGCCGGCCAGCATGTTGATGAAGGAGTCCCCGGGGCCGAAAATGGTCGAGGGACGGAAGATCGTCCAATCCAGGCCGCTGGCACGCACAGCCTCCTCGGCAGCCCATTTGGTCCGATGATATGCGCTTTTGGCGTTCTCCCGCGTCCCCATCGCGCTCATGTGAAGGTAACGGCGAACACCTGCCCGCGAAGCCGCTACCAGGATGTTCACCGTGCCCTCATGATGGACGGTCTTGAAGGTGTTCGTTCCAGCCTCCCTGATGATCCCCACCAGGTGGATCACTGAATCCACGCCCTCCACGAGAGTGTCCAGACCTTCCCCTGTGACAACGCTTCCTGTTACGTGCCTGGCGCCCTCAGGCACCGTCTCAGGGGCTTTTCTGGAAAGCAGGCGTACTTCGTGCCCGGCGTTTACAAGCTCCGAAACCACCGCAGTCCCCACAAACCCCGTTCCACCAGTCACAGCAACAAGCATGATACCTCCCGGATCCAGAGTTCAGCAGAGCGGTATATTCAAGTATTTCAGTTCTCAGGTACTTAAGCACTGGTTAATTATCTATTGTCCCTTGTACCTTTTCCCTTGTCCCTGATCTTCTGCCTCTGGCAACTGCGCTTTTCTTTTGCTAGAAAGAACTCACCACACCCTGGTATTTTACACTTAAACTCTATCAGAGGCAGAAAATTCATGCACACCCGCCGTTTGACCAGACTGGCCCTCGTTGCTTCTTTATATGTGGTTTTGACCTACATGGCCAATATTCTCGGCCCGGGCCTGAATCTGGGATACGGGCCGATCCAGGTTCGAATTTCGGAGGGACTGGCCATGCTGGCGCTCTACGATCCCCTCATGCCGGTCGCCCTTTATACAGGATGTCTTCTGGCTAACCTTCTGGGGGGCATGGGTCTTCCTGACATCGTATTCGGTCCCCTTCTCACCCTTGCAGCAGGTTACGCCACCTATGCCCTCAGAAAAACGCCTGTCCTCCCCTTTCTGCCTCCGGTGATCTTCAACGCCGTCGGCGTTTCGGCATACCTTTACTTTTTACTCGGCATCGATTTCGGTTTCAGGACCGTTGAGTCCACCGGGCCCATTGCCTCCGTCCTCAACTGGATAGTGCTGCACCCCTACTGGGCCATGGTCCTGTCCATAGGAGCCGGTCAGGCCATTGCTGTAAGCGTGTTTGGAATTATCTTCATGAGGATCTGGAGGAGGATGGAAAACTTCCGTGATTCGTAACTGGTGATCAGTGATCGGTAAAAGGCGAAAAAAAACCGGCCAAAAGGGCCGGTTTTTTATACATATCAGGAGGAGATTACTTGATAGCGTCTTTAATACCTTTGCCCGCCTTGAACTTGGGTACTTTGGATGCAGGTATATTAATGTTGGCGCCTGTCCTCGGATTGCGGCCCACACGGGCAGCCCTGTCACTGACACTGAAGGTGCCGAATCCAACCAGAGAAACTTTTCCTCCACCCTTGAGAGCCCCTGCAACACCGTCCACGAAGGCCCCCAGGGCCCTCTCAGCAGCCGCTTTACTGATTCCGGCGTCTGCAGCCATCTTGGCGATTAGTTCAGCTCTGTTCATCTCTCCCTCCTTTATAATGTGGCAATTGAAAATGGAACGGAAAATTCCGTAGCTGTCATGCTTAGTTTTTGGATAGCAGATAGCTATACAAAGTGTCAAGGCCTATCAGGCATCAACCCCTATAAAAAGGCGATTCTTCCATAAAATCTGTTGATACTG
>JBFFDD010000283.1:0-2643 GCA_041559575.1 bacterium | reverse complement strand
TTCAGTTGGCCGTGGAACATCGGCGGAAATGGCGGAGCAGATGAGGAGATGTTCACGGTCAGCGGCCTCGACCCGGACATCGATCTGGACACGGCTACCAGCGGTGTTGAAGTCACCGATGACTTCACGGCCTTTGACGTAGGGATCCTGTTCAACCTCCTCCCCATGGTTGATGTTGGGTTGGTGGGAAGGAACATCAATGAACCTCAGTTCGATACTTTCCTGGGCAAGGAAAAATTGGAGGCCCGATATCGGGCGGGCGCCGCGATCGATCTTGCCGTCTTCAGGATCGTAGCCGATATGGACCTCACCGAGGTGGAGAGCTTCGGAGGGACCAAGTATCAGGAATTCGCTGTGGGCGCGGAACTCAAACTGCCGGTCGTCGCCCTCAGGGCCGGCCTCAGCCAGAACACCGCCGAGAGCGATGATCCCGCCCTCTTCCACGCGGGCCTCGGCCTTAATTTCCCTGTCCTCAAGATCGATGTCGGGGGGATGATTGGGGAGAGCGGTGACTTCTACGCCGCCGGCGCTAATCTGACGTTTGGGTTTTAGAGAGCAGAGCTAAGGGATAAGAGCTGAAAACGGAGAAGAGTAGCAAGTATTCAGTAGTCAGAAGTCAGTATTCAGTGGGAAGTTCGTGATTTCTGTACTGCGGCCCTCTGCGGTGAGGGCACAAGCGCCCTCTCCGCGGCCCTCTGTGTTAAAGGCTTGTAAAACCTTCGTCCTCGTCTGGCTCTTCGCCCGTGCGGCTGCCGGGAGTTTTCAGAACTGGGAACTGGGAAACAGGAACTGAGAACTGGGAACTGAGAACTGAGTACAGAGCCCGGCCGTGAAGCCGGGCTTTTTACGTCATACTCTCATAACCGACCAACTCTTCCTTCCTGACATTGTCCTCCGGGACGCCCATGTCAGAGAGGAACCCATTCAGGCAGGAGACCATGGGGGGAGGGCCGCACAGGAAGATGGTTGTCCGGCCCGTTTCCGTGATGTGTTCACCGACGATCTCTGGTGTAATGAACCCCACGGGACCGTCCCATCCCTGTGGTGGATCCTCGAGAACGTGGACAACCTTGAGCCAGGAGCCTTTTGATACCATCCGATCCAGCTCCTCCCGAAAGGCGATCTCCTCCAGGCACCGATTGGCGTACAGAAGCGCGCATTCCTGAGGTTGGCCGGTATCCGCGATATACCTCAGGATGCTGCGCACGGGGGTGATCCCGATGCCGCCGGCGATGAAAATGATCCGATCGCCGGTGTCCTCGAAGACCAGGCTGCCTGTCGGTCCGGTGAACCGGACCTGATCCCCCGGCTCCGTGGAACTGACGGTGCTGCTGAATTCGGATTCGGTGATCCTCTTGGTGAACTCCAGGAACGGCTCGGTGGGGGAAGACGAGTAGGACAGGGGCCTGGATTCGGTGTTGCCGCCCCGGAGGGGAGTGAAAAGGCCCCACTGCCCGGCCCTGAAGGAAAAACCCTCAGGTTTCTCCATGCGGATGCTGACACAGGTCGGTGTCCTCGGAATGGCCTCGGTGACGTTTACGGTGAATTCTTTCATGGCGGTGATTTGACCACAACGCCTGGTTCGCGTCAACGGGGGTGTTTAATGGCCCCGGGCCTTGGTCCCATAGAGGGGAAGGGCGGCCATGAATATGATGGTGGCCGTGAGGACGACGGCCCCCGAGGCCGGGAGATCGAGGTAGTAGGCCGCTCCCAAGCCTCCGGCGACCGACAGGGTCCCCGACAGGCCGGCCAGGACCATGGCCCACCGGAAATTGGGGGCGAACAGGAGGCCGGTGGCCGCGGGAAGGACCAGGAGGGCGGCCACCAGGAGGAGACCGACCACCTTCATGGCCAGCACGACGGTGACCGCCGTCAGGACGGCGAGCAGCATGTCCAATCGGCCGACGTCGATGCCGGAGGTGCGGGCCATCTCGTGGTCGAAGGTGATGGTGACCAGGTCGTGGTAGTTCAGGGTCACCGCGGCCAGGACGATGGCGGCCAGGAGGGCCGAGATCCACACCTCGGTAGGGCCGATGGCCAGGATGTTGCCGAACAGGTAGCTGAAGAGTTCCACGCTGAAATTCCCCGACAGGCTGGCGATCACGATGCCCAGGGCGAAGCCGGCCGAGGACACGATGCCGATGGCCGTGTCGCCGTGGAGCCCGGCCTTTTCCTTCAACTTGAGCAGGCCGATGGATCCGGCCACGGCCACCAGCAGGGCGGACCAGACCGGGGCCACCGAGACCAAAAGCCCCAGGGCCACCCCCCCGAAGGTGACGTGGGCCAGGCCGTGACCGACCATGGCCTCCTTGCGCAGGACCAGAAAGACCCCGAGCAGGGAGCAGGCCAGGGCGATAAGCAGGCCCGCCGCCAGCGCCCTCTGCATGAATGCGAACTGAAGGATCTCCATGATTTTCAGGAAAATGGAAAATGGAAATTAGAGCATTAGATATTGGGTCATTCGATGTTCTTCAATCTCCAATCTCCATTTTCCATTCTCTATCCTCCAATCTCCATTCTCCATTCTCCAATCTCCATTTTCTTCTTTTCCCTTAATGCCGATGGCAGACCAGGTGGCCCTCCGGACCGAACAGGGTGATGGCCTGCTCTGAGTTGCAGGAGTCCTCGTGGCTGCCGTGGAAG
>JBFFDD010000282.1:0-2654 GCA_041559575.1 bacterium | reverse complement strand
TCAAAGATTCATGTCGATCTTCCACAACAAAAGGGCCGACAGCATCAGGCCCAGGCTTACCGCGAACAGGGCGCCTGCGGCCAGCTTCTCACTGCCGTACACCATGACCAGGGAAACGCCGCCCAGCAGGAGAGAAGCGCCGTAGCTCAGAAGCACCGTCTGACCTGCGGTGAGCCGCCACCTTCGCAGCCGCAGGGCAAAGTGATCGGGGCTTCCTTTCAGGGGATTGAGCCCGCGCATCCATCGGATCGTCATCACGAAAAGGGTGTCGAAAATGGGCACTCCCAGGATCAGGACGGGAGCCAGGACAGCCACAGGGTTCACCCTGGCATAGACCCCCACCATGCCGAGGGCGCCGAGCATGAATCCGATGAAAAGGCTGCCCGCGTCACCCAGGTATATCCGGGCCGGTTGAAAATTGAACCGCAGGAAACCGAGAAGAGCCCCCATAAGGGCCAGGATCATGTAGGCAACTCCTGTCTGACCTGAGGACATGGCGATAATAAACAGGAAAAAGCATGCGATCGCCGCCACCCCCGCGGCAAGCCCGTCCATGATGTCGATGATGTTAAAGGCATTGGTCATGCCGAGGAGCCACAGGAAGGACAGGGGATAGGCTACCAGGGGCGGCAGGAAAACGATCTTGATCGCGACCCCTGCTTTCATGACGATGAGAATAGCCAGGGTCTGTCCGAGAAGTTTCGTCGAGGGGCCGAGGTTGCCCAGGTCGTCCAAAAAACCCAGGAGAACAACCAGGGTCCCGCCGAGCAGGATGGCCAGAACCTGCCTGTCAAGTTCGTAAAAGGGCGAGAAGCCTACCAGGAAAGCCACGAATACCGCCAGTCCCCCCAGGTAGGCCACGGGCTCCTCGTGGTTCTTCAGCGCTCCGTCGGGACGGTCCACCATGCCGATGGAGCGGGCCGTCCTTGCGATCCAGGGTGTCAGGGCAAGGGATACGCCCAGGGCTGTGAAAAAAGTAAACAGATAAAGGAAAAACACCCCCGGTTTACCTCCATTGGCCCTGCAAGGCACGGTCGGTCAGGTCGTCGTAGAACCTTTCGACCTCGCGCTGCATGTGGCGGAAATCGTAGTACCGCTCCAGCCTCGTCCTCCCCGCCATCCCCATGGATCTGGACTCTTCACCCAGGCTCATGAGCCTCGCCATTGAGTCAGCCAGGGCTTTCGGCCGTTTCGGGTCCACCATGAACGCCGTTTCACCCTCCACGACCATAGTGGGCACCATGCCCACCTTCGTGACAACAGCCGGCAGGCCCGCCGCCATGGCCTCCAGAAGCACCAAAGGGTTGCCCTCCCAGTGTGAGGAAAGAACGAAGGCGTCGGACGCTGCCATCAGATCCGTTATGTCCAGCCTCATCCCCATAAGCTTTATCATTCCCTTCATGCCCAGATCGCCGATCAGCTTTTCCAGTCCGGGGCGTTCGTCGCCCTCCCCAGCGATCAGCAGCATAGCCCGGGCGCCATTTTCCACGACCGTGGCGAAGGCAGCGATGAGGTCATGGAAAGCCTTTTGCCGGGTGAGACTTCCTGCGGCGATCCAGATGAACCTGTCCCGTGGAAGCTGCAGGCGGGCGCGCAGGGAAGGGACATCAGCCCTGTCCCTGGGGGGAATTTCGATGCCGAAGGGGATATGCCTGACAGGCCTCCCGAAGGGGCCCCGTTTAGTAAAAACATCCTCGGCCCTGGGCGAGAAGGTGATAAAACCCGATGCAAGCCAGGCCGTGGTCCTGTCCACAACCCGTCGGTGAAGGGGATGCCACGTATTGTGGATCGTGTTGACGACAACGGATCCTCTGGATGCCAGCGGCCTAGCCATGCGTGCGAGGATGTTGCCGTGGAACATGTGGCCCTGGAGGATGAGCGGCCGCGTTCGACCAACCTCCCCCATCAGTCCCGTGAATCCCTTGGGGGTCAACCGTCCTCTCCTTTGCCCCAGCTCCACTACAGGCACTCCGGCTTCCCTGATGCCCTCCGCGAACTCCCCTCCCGACATGAGGGAAACGACCCCCATGGGATACCTGTCCCTGTCATGATACTGTGCTGCCCACAGCAGAAGGCGTTCCGCCCCGCCCACACCCAATCCGCTGATGACATGCAGAACCTTTACGCGAACCGGCGCTTTCATACATGTCCCCTGTTTAAACCGCTGGACCGGCTTCGCCTGTACTGCCTGAGCAACGCGGCACCGTTCCGTTCAGGGAGTGGGAAGCGCTGGGCTATGAACATTTTTCATAATATAGACGACAAATCTGACTTTTCCAACACAAAAATGTCCCAAAAAGTAAAAAGTGATTAGTGGCAATTTATGGAAATGCGGGTAATTGGATGGCATTATGGTGAACGAAGCGCATCCGACAGGTGAATGGTTGAAAAGAGGCCCAGGGGCTTCCTGCCAGCCACCTGGGGGATCAGTCGTGATAACAGAGATTTCCTGCATGAGATCAATATCATCGTGCTCCATCAGTCGGCGGTGTGGACTACCGGGCAGTTAGACAGGGAGCGGACTCAGGATGTGCAGCGGCGCCATGGATCATGATCTCATGCACCAAATGCCAGAGGTTCAGGCGCATGCCGGGCTTTCCTCCGCACTCAGGCCCGCGCAACCTGGGGCTGGCCTGGTCGGGGGTGGTTGGATC
>JBFFDD010000281.1:0-2687 GCA_041559575.1 bacterium | reverse complement strand
CGACCCGCAGGCTACCTCAATCTCCCCTCTTTCCGCCTTCACAACCGATCCGGGTTCCCTGTCGGTGAGTGAATGGAGATCCTTGCCGCTGGTGATGCCCAACCTGTTCCCCTTACGGAGGGTGTAGGTTCCCGGCCATGGTGCGAAGCCCCTGATCCGATTGGCGATCTCCGTCGCCGACAGGGACCAATCGATCAACCCGTCCTCCTTCGAGAGGAGCGGAGCATAGGTGGCAAGGGAGTGATCCTGTTCCCGGGCGACGAGCTCACCGTTTTTCAGGGCAGGCAGCCCCTCCCGGAGGAGATCTCCGCCGGCAAGGGCCAGGCGGCGGCCAAGTTCTCGAGAGGTATCACCCGGCCCGATAGGGACCTCCCTCTGCAGGAGGATCGGTCCCGTGTCCATGCCCTCGTCCATCTGCATAAGTGTTACACCGGTGAGCCTGTATCCCCTGGCGATGGCCCACTGGATGGGAGCGGCGCCTCTCAGCTCGGGCAGGAGGGAAGCGTGCACGTTCAGACATCCCAGGCTGGGGAGGTTCAGGACATCAGCGGGCAGGATCTTGCCGTATGCAACGACGATCACCACGTCCGGCTCCAGGGATTTCAGAAGACCCAAAAAGTCTGCGGTCCTGATACTGTCGGGTGTGTAGACGTCAATCCCTGCCGTCGCTGCCGCGGTGGCTACCGGGGATGGCTCGACACGCAGCCCCCGTCCCTTTCTCTTCGGGGACTGGGAGACAACCCCAACTAACTGACCGATTTCACGGGAGGCCTCGAAAGAGGGGATGGCCATGGCCGGGCTGCCCATGAAGACGATTCGCATTACACTCCTTGGGCCCGCAGCTTCTTGACCTTTCTCCGGTAAAGATCGCGGCGCACTGGGGTAGCGTAATCCAGGATCAGTCGACCTTCAAGGTGATCCATTTCGTGCTGGATGGCCACTGCAAAAAGATCTTCGGCAACCAGGTCCCGCCAGTCTCCACGCAGATCCTGGTAGCGTATATGGACGACACGGGATCGGGTGATCTCAACAGTCAGTTCGGGCAGGCTGAGGCATCCCTCCTCGAAGGAGGTGGTCTCCGTTTTCTCAAGGATGACGGGGTTGAGGATAACATGGGGATCCGCATCGCCGACCGGGCCGGTGATGTCTATCACCAGCATCCTGATGGCGCGACCGACCTGCGGGGCGGCGAGTCCTATTCCCGGGGCGGAGTACATTGTTTCCACCATGTTTTCGGCCAGCCCGATGACGTCATCCGTTCCCGGAACCGCGTCTTCGCAGTGGAGGCGTAAGACAGGATCAGGATACGTCAGAATGGGCAGGATTGGCATTGGAATCCTCCTCGTTCCACCGTAAAAAATGGTGTGGGGAGTTTCTCCCCACACCAGAACATGATAACGCAGGGAGATGGTAAGTCAATGTGGTTGGAAGGTTGGGAGGAAGATCATTGGAGATTGGAACATTGGAAATTGGAGATGGCCAAATTAGGGTCGCTATTTATCCAGCTTGTTTGGATCAGACCACAGTATCTAATTTTCAAACCACTATTTTCTAATTTCCATTGGTCCAACAATCTAATGCTCCAATTTCTAATTTCCAATGTTCCAATGTTCCAATCTCCAATGATCTATTCTCCCCTCACATGAGGTTATACGGATCGACCCTGATGGAAATTCTGATTCCCGTTGCGTGATGGGACTGCGCCGCCTGTATGGCTTCGTTGAATTGCCGGCGATCGGGGGCCAGGATCAGGATGTGCCAGCGATGCCGATTCTGGATCCGGGGCAGGGGTGCCGGTGCCGGTCCCAGAAGACGAATCCCCCTTGAATTGGAGGCCTTCCTGGCGATTTCGACGCATGCCCTTTCCACACGGTCCTGTGAGGTTCCATCGACAATAACCCGACCCAGCCTGCCAAAGGGAGGATAACCAAGGTCGCGGCGGAATTCTGATTCCGCTCTGTAAAAGGCCTCGTAGTCCTGGTTCAATGCTGCTGAAATGGCATAGTGCCCCGGGGTGAAGGACTGAACCAGAACCCTTCCCCGTTTGGTCCCCCTTCCGGCCCTCCCGGCCACCTGGGTGATCAGCTGAAAGACCCTTTCAGCCGATCTGAAATCAGGAATGTCCAGTGCCTGCTCCGCGCTGATGATGCCTACCAGGGTTACTCCGGGGAAATCGTGGCCCTTGGCCAGGATCTGGGTGCCAACGAGGACCTGGATGCTTCCGGAATCCATGCCTCGGTAGATCTCCTCCATGGCGCCCCGTTTTTCCATGACGTCCCTGTCCAACCGCTTAATCACAGCCCCCGGGAGGGCCCGGCCAAGGATTTGCTCCAGACGCTGGGTGCCCGTCCCAACAGGGGAGATCCTGCTGCCCCCGCACGAGGGACAGAGATCCGGGGGCTGTTGCAGATGTCCGCAATAGTGGCACAGCATTCCCCGGTTCCAGTGGTAAGTGAGAGTGACGCTGCAGTTGGGGCAGTTCAGGGTGGTGTTGCACTCCGAACAGAGGATGAACGGCGAGAAACCCCTGCGATTGAGAAGAAGGATCGATTGTTCCTTCCGGTCGACGGTCCTTGACAGCTCCTCGAGAAGCCGGTTCGACAGAAAGGGGCTGTCAGGACATCTCTGCTCGGGATCGGCCATGTTCACGACCTCAATCTCGGGGGGTGGTGACGGGGTGGCGCGCT
>JBFFDD010000280.1:0-2704 GCA_041559575.1 bacterium | reverse complement strand
CGGCCCTCCTCAGGCCGTGTCTTGGTGGATGGTCAGGACGTCACCGGACATTCCGTGCGCAAGCGTGACGTGGCCATGGTCTACCAGGAGTTCATCAATTATCCGTCTTTCACGGTCTATAATAATATCGCGTCGCCCCTGAAACGCGCCGGTGTAGACAGGGCGGAGATTGACCGTCGAGTCCGGAGCACAGCCAAGATGCTCCACATCACCGAACTGCTCCACCGGAAGCCGGGAGAGTTGAGCGGCGGTCAGCAGCAGCGTACGGCACTGGCGAGGGCTCTCATCAAGGAGGCCGGCCTGCTGCTTCTTGACGAGCCCCTCGTCAACCTGGACTACAAGCTCCGGGAGGAGCTCAGAACTGAGCTGCGGGAGATCTTCAACAGACACCAGACGATAGTTGTCTATGCTACCACCGAGCCCTCGGAGTCGCTATTGCTTGGGGGAACCGTTTTCATCCTTGACAAAGGCCGGGTGCTGCAAACTGGCCCTACTTCTGATGTTTATCGCAAACCTGATTCCATGCGCGCGGGTCAGATCTTCAGCGATCCGCCCATGAACCTCCTGGAAGGCGTCGTTGAAGGTGACGAGGTGCGAATCGCGGATGAGATCTGCTTTTCCCTGCCTCCACACATGACGGGTCTAACGCCGGACCAATACTCTTTCGGGGTGCGGGCCCACAGGTTTTCCATAACACGCACTTCTCCTCAGGACGTGGAGATCGAAGCGCGAGTAGAACTGGCTGAGATAAGCGGTTCGGAGACCTTCATTCACATGTCTCTTAACGGCATTGCCTGGGTCGTTCTTGAGGAAGGCGTGCATACATTTCGGCTGGGCGAGGTGGTCCGCGTTTTCGTAGACCCGGGAGGTTTGTTCGCATACGACGGATCGGGAAAACTGGTTCGCTCCCCCTTCGCCAGTCCAATACCGCAGTCTGAACCTGAAGAGGCCAATAATGGCGGTTATTGAATTTCAGGATATTGCCCACAGCTACGAAAACGACCCCCGCCAGGAGAGCGATTGGGCCATCAAGCCCATGAACATTACCTGGAAAGACGGCGGGGCCTATGCCCTTCTCGGGCCATCAGGCTGCGGCAAGACGACCCTGCTTAATATCATCTCCGGACTCATTCAACCGACTAGGGGACGGGTGAAATTCGACGACCTGGACGTCACAGACCTCCCCACAAAGGAAAAAAATATCGCCCAGGTTTTCCAGTTCCCCGTTATATACGACACCATGACGGTGTACGACAATCTGGCGTTTCCCTTACGGAACCGGGGTATGAAAACGCAGGACATCCATGCGCGGGTCAACGAAGTGGCCGAGATGCTTGATCTTACGTCAGACCTCAATCGCAGAGCATCCGGTCTGACAGCCGACGGTAAGCAGAAGATCTCCCTCGGCCGTGGGCTTGTTCGCAGCGACGTGGCGGCGATCCTTTTCGACGAACCCCTGACCGTCATAGATCCTTACGTAAAATGGCAGCTTCGGCGCAAGCTCAAGGAGATCCATGAGCGTTTCGGCCGGACGTTCATATACGTCACCCACGATCAGAATGAGGCGCTTACCTTTGCCGACCAGGTTGCTGTCATGAACGAGGGCCGGATCCTGCAGGTGGGAACGCCCCAGGAGCTCTTTGAAAATCCAGGTCACACCTTTGTGGGCTATTTCATCGGCAGCCCCGGCATGAACTTTCTACCCTGCAGGCTTGACGGCAACGTGGCGATCGTGGATGGCGGGCGCATTCAGTTGGAAAGTCACGCTGGAGCCCATGTGTCCAATGGGAACCTGGAGCTCGGCATCCGGCCCGAATTTCTCAAGCTGAATCGGGAAAAGGGTGAGGGAACCGTGGAGGTGACCGTCGTTTCCATAGAGGACAGGGGGACCTTCCAGATCGCCACGGTTCAACTTGGACGGCAGGTCGTCAAGGTAAAGCTCTGGGAGAAACAGGAGATCAGCCCCGGGCCAGGCTATCTGAGCTTCCCTCCGGAGCGGACCAAGCTTTACGCCGACGGCCAACTTTTGATGGGCTAGAAAAAAGTCCATCAAGCAGGATGAGCGCGTAGCGTACATCCTGGGGTGGGGGTGGAACCAGGTGAATTTACTTCACCTGGCGGGGGAGGGGAATCCATCCCACGCCTCGCAAAATGGCTCGAAAAGACTTTTTGCGAGGTTTTCAACTTTTGGAGTGAGTGATTGATGAATAAACCCCGGAACAACAAAGCCTGGTTCCTTGTCCTTCCAGTAGTTATCATCGTCTCCTTCAGCGCCATCATTCCGCTGATGACGGTGGTGAACTACTCCGTCCAGGACATCTTCGGCCCCGGGCAGCGGGTCTTCGTGGGCACCGAGTGGTTCAGGGACGTGTTGTCCGACAGCCGGTTGCGTGAAGCGTTGTGGCGCCAGTTTACCTTTTCCGGTCTGGTGCTGCTCATCGAGATCCCCCTCGGTGTGCTCATCGCTCTGGCCATGCCCAAGCGAGGCATCGGCGTCCCCGTGACCCTGGTGCTCCTCGCGCTGCCTCTCCTCATTCCCTGGAATGTCATAGGAACCATCTGGATCATCTTCACCCGGCCGGATATCGGATTGTTCGGCGTCATTGTAAACGGCCTCGGTGTGGCGTTCGACCATACCTCGGCGCCCCTAGATGCCTGGATCACAGTCATATTGATGGAGGTGTGGCACTGGACGTCGCTGGTG
>JBFFDD010000279.1:0-2711 GCA_041559575.1 bacterium | reverse complement strand
GAGGAACTGTTCGAAGGCCTGACCGGTAAGAAGATGGTTCCCCTCTGGCGGGCGCCTTACGGAGAACAGAACGAGACCATTCGGCAGTGGGCAGGCCAAGCGGGCTACCGACACGTGTCCTGGACCTTCGACCCGAAAACCAGGAAGAGCCTCGACGGACTGGACTGGGTGTCGGATACCGATTCGGCCCTTTACCTGACCTCCGACCAGATCGTCAGGAAGATCCTTTCCTTCGACAGGGAAACGGACATGGGACTGGCCGGGGGGATCGTCCTGCTCCATCTGGGTTCCGAGAGAAAGATTGACCCCTTCTACCCGAAACTGGACACCCTTATCGAGCAACTCGAGAAACGCGGCTACAAACTGGGAATGGTGAGCAATCTATTTGAGAGGAAGGGCGGGGGATAGGGCCAAGTGGCCCTGACAACAAGACTTTCAGAACGTGCGACCGAGCGATCGTGCGAAAAAAAACATACTCTCTCGCTTCATCGCAAAATCGCCATGTCTTTTAATCTTCGACTTTTTCCTCGTCCGCCAACTCCCCGGCCTGGATGGGCCTGACATCGGTGCCGATCTTCTCCACCTCCTTGATGTCATCGCCGACACTGATACCGTAATCCTTCAGATTCCGGGCCGCCGACAGGACCCTCATCTCGAGGGACCCCACCGCCTTGTTGTAGGACCTCGTCGCCTGCTCCAGCCCGCTGCCGACCCCGGTGAAATGCCTGGCCAGGACACGCAGGCGGTCATAGAGGATCTGGCCCAGCTCACTGACCTTGTGGGCGCTGCGGGCCAGGGACTCCTGCCGCCAGCCATAAGCGATCGCCTTCAGGAGGGAGATCAGCGTCGTCGGCGTCGCCAGGATGACCCTCCTGTCGACACCGAACTCGATGAGGCCCGGGTCCTGTTCCAGGGCCGCGGACAGCAGGTTTTCCCCGGGGAGGAACATGACCACGAACTCGGTGGTTTCCGGGAGGTGTTCCCAGTACCCCTTCTCACCGAGGGATTTGACGTGATTCCTGACATGCCTTGCGTATACCTGGAGATGGTTATTCTTGCTGATCTCATCATCCGTCTCGACGGCGTTCAGGTAGGCTTCGGTGGAGACCTTGGCGTCGATAATGACCTGCCTCCCACCGGGCAGATTCACCATCATGTCCGGCACCAGCCGGCCCTCCTCGGTTGAAACCGATGGTTGCTCGATAAAATCGTAATGCTCGGCCATTCCGGCCAGCTCAACCACCCGGCGGAGCTGGATCTCCCCCCACATACCTCCGATCTTGGGGGAGCGCAGGGCCTTGACCAGCTTGACGGTTTCCATCTTCAGGGTCTCGTGAGCCCCTGAGAGCTGCTTGACCTGAACGAGGAGGTCGCCGTAGGCCTCGCGCCTCGCCTTTTCCATATCCGCTATCTCGGCGTTGACCCTGTTGAGCGATTCCTTGATCGGTTCCACCAGATGTTCGACGGCCTTCTGTCTTCCCTCGAGGTCCTTGTCAGCCAGTTCACTGATGCTCTCGAGGGTTTTCCTCGCCTGATCGAGAAAGGTCCGGCTGTTGTCCCTCAGCACGTCCGATGACAGCGCCTTGAACTTCTCGCTGAGGTTCTCCTTGGCCTCGTTGATGATCTGCAGCTTCTCCCCGGTGGACCTGACCTCGTGCTCGAGCTCCGTTTCAAGCCGGACAATCCTCGCCCTGGCGATCTGCCAGGCGAGAACGAAACCGACGGCGAGGCCGCCGATGGCGATCAGAACGATGTAAAGGGTATGCATGGAATACTCCGTTTGACTCGATCAGTACACGGTACATCGTACACAGTACAGGGTGGTTTCTTTGTACTTTGTACTTTGCACTTTGTACTTTATCTCAGATCCCCGCTCCGGTCCTCCGGGATTCCGTACCGGGTGAGGATGTCGGCCGTCTTTGATGCAGCCTCCTCCCTGCCGAGGACGAGGACGTTCCCCCGTTCCGTCCTGATCTTCAACCACGGATCCTCGCTGGATTCGATGATCCGGACCAGGTCGGCCAGATCCTTCGGCACTTTGCCCTGCACAGTGTCTACGATGGCATCGCGCCACCCCTGATAACCCCTTGTAAGGGGGGTGGCCAGGACCTTCGAGAGCAGTATGATCCTTGCCCTCTCGGGCGTTTTTAAGTTCCGATAGGTCACATAGTAACTGAAATCCGGAGGCATGTGCTTGTATGTCCGGACGTAATCAAGGGTCAGGGGTTGAAATACCAGACCGGCGAAGATGAAGTAGCTGGGCTGGACATCGAACTGCGGCTGAGGCACCAGGCTCCCCCCTTCCTTCAGGAGAACCTCTCTCTGGATCCTCTCTGTGTTCCTGAGGATGGACAGGACCGTCCGTTCACCGATCTGCTTTGATTGAACGAGGTAGGCGAAGTGGAGCCGGTTGTTCTCCCTCCACGGAACGGAAAGGTCCTCGGAAATGGGAACACCGTCGATCTCCAGAAGGACATCCCCGGTTTCCAGGGCGCCATAGGCACTGCTTTCGAAGCTGACACCGGTTATGAGCACCCCGGTTTCCTTTTCTGTCAACCCCAGGGCCCTCCTTAGACCGGGGTTCTCGATGGCCTGATAGGTCATCCCAAGGGAGGGGAATCCGTCGAAGCGACCATCATCCACATCCCTGAAAAAGTGGTCGATGACCGCGGCAGGAACCATGAAGCCCACATTTTCGGCAGAGCGGATCG
>JBFFDD010000278.1:0-2737 GCA_041559575.1 bacterium | reverse complement strand
GCCCTGCGAGTTCGGCATCATCGCCGGCGGCAAGGGGGACGGGGAGGGCTTCAATCCCCTCCTCCCCGGGGATGACGATGGGACCGTCAGGGTGGAGGAAACCAGGCTTGAGGGGGCCGCCGATTTTATCCTGGTTCGGAACGTCCACACCCTTATCCTCTTCGACAGGAAGACGGCCGAACAGGTGGTTCATTTTCTCCGGAATGGGCAGTTCACACCTGATGCCGACCGTCCCGGTGAGAGTGGGGATTAGAGATTAGAGATTAGGGATTAGAGATTAGAAAATAGAGGTTAGAAAATGGTGAATGAAATCTAGCTTTCTTTTCTGGATTTTTGACTTTGGATTGTCTCAGCTGGCAATGGCTAGGACCCGGGAGCGGGCTCCTTCTCCTCCTGGCCGCTGGCTCCTGATTCCTGGGCCGGCTTATCTTCCGGTCCCTTTATCTTGTCCGATGGGGACGACTGGCTTGCCTCCTCGTCCTCTTTCTCCGTCCTGGTTTCGGAATCGGCTGGTTTGCTCTCCTCCAGGGTGTCATCCAGCGCTTTTTCACTGCCCTCCTTGAAGCTGCGCAGGGCCCTGCCAAGGCTCTGGCCGATCTCAGGAAGCTTCTTGCCTCCGAAAAGGAAGAGGGCGATGATCAGGACGACCAGTAGCTCCTGGACGCCCAGTCCGCCGATCATCACCTCACCTCCCGGGCCTTGACATCATAGCTGAAGGAGTCCACCACATCGCCTTTGAAGGAGACCTCCAGATTGAAGAACTCCTTTATGGCGGCGTCCCTGGCCTTGACGACCTCGACCGTCAGCCGGGTGTATGTCCAGGTGGGCAACCCTTTCTCATCGACACCCTCGAGATCGGGTGGTCCGAATATCTTCAGGATCTCCTGCCGACTGGTCTGTCCAGACTTGATCAGCTTTCCCGGATCGGCCGCCGGAATCTGGCCCAGCGAGAGATTAAGGGTAGGCGCACATGAAGCTGTCAGCAAAGTGACAACGGCAAGAACCGCCAAGAACCTCATTGGGGTTATCATCGCCCAGATCTCCCGTGTTAATCGCTAAGGTTCATGGTCATGACCACCAGGTCATGACGGTCGCCCTTCGCATCCAGGACGTAGTCCTTGAGCGTGGACTCTTTTTTAAAGCCGATACGTGAGAACACCTTCAGCGCCACCTTCTGATCCGCCGCCAGTTCCGCCGTGAGCTTTTCCAGCTCCTCATCGATCGCATTGTCGTAAAGTTCATTGGCCAGGATCCGGGCTAACCCCTTCTGGCGGAACTGGGGCGAGACAACTATCCTGATCTCGGCGATGTGCCTCATCCAGCTGAAGGGCCGGCGATGCAGAGTGGCATTGCCCACGACCTTTTCACCGGCAAAGGCAATGACCGGAAATACCCGTTTGTAGTCGATGTTCTCGAACCAGGAACGGATCACCCACGGGTTGGAGACATCGTTGCGAAGATAAAGGCGGTCCTGCTCTGTGAGGGACTCGAAGAATTCGAGGATGACATCCTCATCATCCCGGATCATCGGTCGCAGGGTCACCCTCGAGCTGGAATCCAGCTCAACCTCCTTTGGATATCTGTCTAGAAGCATTTTCCCCCCTGGAGTAAATAGTTTCTCAAATGAATGATACTAGTCTTCCATGTGCCATGTGCCGGATACCGACTCGGAGAACTCCATCCACCTGGTCCACAGCAGGTTAAGGTCATTGCTCATTATAAGAAGGTCATGTTTGACACCTTTGGCATCGAGTACGTGGTCCTTGAGGATAGCCTCATCCCGAAAGCCGAGGCGGGCAAACACCCTTCGTGCGTCATCCTGTTCCGTCAACATCTCCGCCACGAGCTTTTCGAGACCGGATGCCAGTGCCTTCCGGAAGACCTCAGCGGCGAGGATCCTTGCCAGCCCCTTTTGCCGGTAATCCTGGGCTACGGTGATACGAATGCTTCCTACATGCCTCATCCAGCCGAACGGGTTGCGGTGCAGGGTGGCGTTTCCGACGATCCGGTCCTCACCGATCGCCAGGATGGGCAGAACCTTTTCATAGTCGATGTTCTCGCTCCAGGACCGCACTACTTCGGGGTTGGTGACATCATCCCTGAGGTAGAGCCGGTCCGCATCGGACAGCCCCCTGAAGAATTCCATAAGTCTGTCCTGGTCCTCACGGACCATTGGCCGCAGGATCGCCTGTGAGGCGTCCTTGAGGATGGTTTCCTTGGGATATTCTTTCAGGTCCATCTTCCACCCCCTGTCTGTGTGAATAATTCGAATAATATTACACTATATCCCATAGGTGCCCTCTTTCCAACGGGAGAATATGCCGGGAACGGATAGAGTCAGTTCCACGTTTCAAGTTCCATGTTTCAAGCTTTTAACCTGGACCCTGTAACCTGGAATTTGGAACCCCGGAGCACCCGACACCCGTGAAGTCGTGAAAAGCCTACTTTTCCGGTCCACACTACCTTCTTCTAAGCAGCCTCCCTCTGAATTTGATCAGGACGTACCCGGCACCGACCGCGAAGCCGCCGATGTGGGCCCACCATGCGACGCCGGATGCGCCGCTTGACGCCGCCATGGAGAAGGAACCGCTCATGAACTGGATCAGGAACCAGAAACCGAGGAAGATAAAGGCCGGCAGTTCGATGATCTGGATGAAGAAGAACACCGGGACCAGGGTCACGATCCTCGCGTTTGGGAAGAGGAGAAAATAGGCCCCCATGATGCCGGCGATGTTCG
>JBFFDD010000277.1:0-2775 GCA_041559575.1 bacterium | reverse complement strand
CCCAAGGGGAAAGTGGGGGGCGATGGGGAAAAGAGCAGACGAAGGAGCAAGACGAAGACGAAGTGACGATCAGACGCGGGGACACGGGGACGCGGAGACGGGGCGATGGGGCGATCTGTGAGGGGGAGAGGGGACGCATGGGCGAGGGAGCGAAGAGAAGACGAAGGAGCAAGACGAAGACGAAGGAAAGATCGGACACGGAGACACAGGGACGGGGCGAGGTAGCGATCTAAGAGGGGGCGTTTGGCGACTGGGCGGCTGGGCGATAGGGCGAGGTTAAGACCTTTCGACAACGCGAATACGCCGATCCCCTTCGTTGAATCGGTTAGTCGATCGATCGTAAATTCGAGTGTACCAGCTCTAAGATCTCAGTTCCGATCCTCTGGAACCTATCTTCCTGTTGGAGTAAAATCGACATATGGCTGACGCGTCAAAACAGAAATACGAGATCCTGGTGGTGGACGACGAGGCCTCCCAGCGGGAGCTTCTCGAGATGGTCCTCACCGAGGAGGGCTACCTGGTTGAGGCGGCCGCCAGCGGCGAGGAGGCCGTGAGCCGGATCGAGGATCGTTTCTACAACCTGGTCATCATGGACCTGAAGATGGGCGGCATGGGGGGTATCGAGGCCTTAAAGGAGATCAAAAGTATCTCGCCGGCGATCCAGGTTCTCATCATCACCGCCTACGCCAGTGTGGATTCGGCCGTGGAGGCCATGAGGGAGGGGGCCCTGAACTACCTGACCAAACCCATCGATCTGGAGGAATTGAAGATCCAGGTGGAGAAGACGAAGCTCATGTCCGACCTGGTGGCCGAGAACGAGTCTTTGAGGGTCCAGGTGGAAGGCAGCTTCGACAACACGGAGATCATCGGCAACAGCCCGGGGATCCACGAGATCTTCGATACCCTGAAGATGGTGGCGCCCACCGACGCCACGGTACTCATCCTCGGCGAGAGCGGCACCGGAAAGGAACTCATAGCCGACGCCATCCACCGGAACAGCCCCAGGGCATCAGGTCCCCTGGTGAAGGTCAACTGCGCCGCGCTGCCGGAGACCCTGCTGGAGAGCGAACTGTTCGGTCACGAGAAGGGTTCCTTCACCGGTGCCGTCTCGCGCCGGGAGGGACGTTTCAAGCTCGCCGACGGGGGGACGCTGTTCCTCGATGAGATCGCCGAGATGAGCCTGGTCCTGCAGGCCAAACTCCTCCGTGTCATCCAGAACGGTTCCTTCGAGCGGGTGGGAGGAACGGAGACCATCGTGGTCGACGTCAGGCTCATCGTGGCGACGAACCGCGACCTGGAGATGGAGGTCAGGGAGGGAAGATTCCGCGAGGATCTCTACTACCGGCTGAACGTCATTCCGGTGCTCCTGCCGCCTCTGAGGGAGAGAAGAGGGGATATTCCCCTCCTGGCGGAGCACTTCCTCGGCAGTATCTCCCGGCGCAACCGAAAGGAGGTTCGCGGTTTCACCCCCCAGGCCATGGACCTGCTGATCCGGAACCGGTGGAAGGGGAATATCCGGGAGTTGGAGAACGTCATCGAACGGGCCGTGATCATGGCCCGGGGAGAGATGATCCAGCCCGAGGACCTCCCCGCTCACGTCCGGGCCGACCGGGGCGAGGAGGCAGTCGGGGTCACAGCGGGCCGGCCCCTCAGCGAGCTGGAGAGGGAGGCCATCCTCAGGACCCTGGACCTGACCGGAGGAAACCGGACCGAGGCGGCCAAACTCCTTGGGATCAGCCGCAGGACCCTCCAGTACAAGCTCAAGGAGTACGGGATCACCGCCAGAGATGAGCAGTAAATGCACCCGTTGCCGGACCTGGGTACGCAAAATTTGCGCTTAGCTTGCGCTGGTATCCGTGATATTTACCCTGGTTTTCTCTGAATCCGATTGTATTACAGTAACTTAGGATGCTTTAAAAGGAAATGTGATCTTCTGGCACGACCTCTGCAATTAGCTGTTGCGGAGGATATGGGAGATATGTATTACCGATTAATACTTGAGGGAGGTCACATGGGCGCCGGCAAGTCCGTGGACATGGTCCGCTACTTCCGGTCTGATGATCCTGTGGACCTTTTCTCCATGGCGGCCAGGGCTCCCCGGGCCAAGGGAAAGACCTTCGGGACAGGCGTGAAGCTGATCGAGAAGATCACCCGGGATCAGTATGAAGAAGGGCTTGCAAAATCGGTAAATAATCCCTATCTTAAGCGGAGAAAAAATGGTAAGAAGTGCAGGAAGAAAAGCAGCGTTCTTTTTCATTAAACGATAGCCCCCAACTTCGTTCCGCCTCCTAGGCGGTGCGAAGAAGCACCCCCAATGCTCGGTACTTTACCGAGCCGGCCCCCCGGCGGCCCCCAACGTCGGGGGGCCATTTTTTTGGGGGAGAGCTAAGAACTGGGAACTGAGAGCTGGTATGCTCGAATTTACGACTGATCGACTAACCGATTCAACGAAGAATCGGCGCATTCGCATTGTCGAAAGGTCGGAACCTCGTTCGGTCGTTCCTCCAGCCTTTCCACTTTTTCCTTTTCACTTTCCACTGCGCCTGAAAGGCGCCCGCCCCCTCGTAGAACCCCCTCCTCCCTTCCCGTCCAAGAGGATCATCGGCCATCGGCACGAAAAAAGATGGCGCCGGGGTCGTAACAAATCCCGATCTCAACCGTAAAAATCCATAACGTAAATTAGCAGGGATATACGGATTCTCCTCCCTTAAGCATCAGCCCCCAACTTCGCCGCGCCTCTCCGGCGGGGCGAAGAAGCACCCCCAATGCTCGGTG
>JBFFDD010000276.1:0-2788 GCA_041559575.1 bacterium | reverse complement strand
GTCCCCGACAGTACTCCGGGAAAGACGAAACTCATGACCCTTTGGGGGCGCAACCCCCATGAGGGGGGACCATCCTCCTGGCACAGTTTCCTGAAGGCGAAGAGGGCTGGAATGAAGACCTTGGTGGTGGATCCGCGCATGACCGAACCGGCCCGACAGGCCGATCACTGGGTCCAGATCCGGCCTGGTACAGACGCGGCCCTGGCCCTGGGGATGATGAACGTCATTATGAGCGAGAATCTTCACGACACATCGTTCGTTGAAAATTACACCTCAGGATTCGAGCTACTTTCCGATCGAATACAGGAATACCCCCCGGAACGGGTCGCGGCAATCTGCAACCTTACCAGAGACCAGGTCGTCGAGGTCGCCCGCTTCTTCGCCGCCCACCAGCCGTCCACTATCGTCATCGGCGTGGCTTCCGAACACAGCCCGCCCAACTCCATCCAGGCGGTCCGGGCCATCAATGTTCTCCTCGCCGTTGCCGGCAGTATTGACCGTGAGGGGGGAATGCTCATCGCCGGACCGGCAGATGGGTTCATCCCCGACGCGGCGATGGAACTGAACCACGAACTTTCCGCTGAACAGCGGAGCAAGCAGATCGGTGCCGACCGCTTCCGTTTCATCAGCTACCCCGGCTGGGAACTCGTCGAGGAGCAGTTGAGAAAGAGGTGGGGGGATAATCATCCGGCCGGTGCTTATCTGAACTGTATGGCTCACGCACCATCTGTATTCAGGGCCATGCTCACCGGAGAGCCGTACCCGGTCCGCGGTCTCATCACGTCGGCCAGCAACCCGCTCCTCGCCTACGCGAACACGAACCTGGTGTTAAAGGCGTTAAAATCCCTCGATCTTCTGGTCACCTTCGACATAACGTGGACTCCAACGGCCCAGATATCCGATTATGTCCTTCCCGCCGCCTGCTGGATGGAACGCCCGGATATGGGAAACTTCTGCTCGATCGGAGCCTATCCACTTATCCAGATAGGCGAGGCAGCCGTCCCCTCGAAAATCCCCGGGGAATACGAGCGGTACGACGATTACGAGTTCTGGCGGGCTCTCGGGCTGAAACTGGGCCAGAAGGACCATTGGCCCCAGGAGACCTTCGAACAGGTGTGGGAATATCGCCTGGAGAAGATCTTTGAGCGACGTGGGGTGAAAACACTCTCCGATTTCATCCATCAGCAGAGATGGGAGAAGGGATCAGTGGAGCCCGGCCAGTCCGCAGGAGGATTGGCAACCCCCTCGGGCAAGGTTGAGATCCACTCTTCGATCCTCGAACACCTCGGGTACGATCCCCTGCCCGGGTACACCGAACCATCGCAACCGGACGAGGAGTGGGGCAAATACCCGCTGTTAAATATCTCCGGGCCCCGCGTTATGCCCTATCACCACAGCGAGTACAGACATGTGGAGGGATTTCGAAGGATGTATCCCGATCCTATCGTTGAGATTCACCCGGATCTTGCCCGGAGGCAGGGGATCGTCGACGGCGACTGGGTCTGGATCGAAACGCCCCTTGGTCGCTGCCGGCAGCGAGCGCGCCTGGTAACATCAATGGCACCGGACATCATCTCCACCCAGCATGGCTGGTGGTATCCTGAGAAGGAACCGGAAGAGCCCTCCTTTTACGGCTTGTTCGAGTCCAACATAAACCTCACCACCGATGACGATCCGGACAAATGCGATCCGGTCTCCGGCGGCTGGCCCTTCAAAGGTCAGTATATGAGGTGCCGGATCACCAGGTGTGAATCAGTCGAGACTGAAGAGTCGAGAGATGGCCGGGTCCCATAGAGGCAAGTGAACACACTCAACCTTCGGGATCGGGGCCGAGCCTGAGGGCCGAAACCCCGATATCAGGGTCAAGTCCTCCCTGTCCACCGAGAGCCTTTACCAAAGGCGGATCTCCACTTGCCCGCCGCATCCTTATGCGAAGGCTGGGCATATCTTTCCCGGTAAAATGCTCGAACATCAGAAGGCAGGACCCGACCCCATGGTTGCCCCCCGTGGTTCACTTGACATTACCCCTGGCATACAAGTAGGCTTTATTTAATGGTCGCTGAGGGCGGCCTTCTTTGATTCCCACCACATACGCACAGTCCTTCCGTCGGCCAATTCACATATTGGGGTCTATCATTTTGCCTAAAAAAGGGGAGGTGCGTCATGTTGTTTGTTTCTTTTCTATCACCCATTGGGGGAACACCAAAGGAGCGCGTCGCGAGGAGACTGGAGTGGAATTATCCTGAGGATGTCCAGGTGGTGGCTGAGTACTGGCTTCAAAACTCGGACCCCTCAGCCATTGTAATCTTCGAGGCCGATAACGTCCTTCCCATGGAGAAAAGCAGGGTCTTCTGGGGAGACCTTTTCGATATTGTTACCGTTCCAGCCATAACATCGGAAGAGGGAATGGCCTTTGTGAAAGGAATGATGAAAAAGTAACTTCAGAAGCCATCGAGAACACCAACCGGGTCAGGCCGCCTGCCCTGCCTGCCCGCTGTAGCTCCTGGAGCGAAGGTGGAAGCAGGTCGCCTGTCCCGAGCCTGTCGAGGGGAAGGGTGAATCTTGACATTTTATCCCTCGAATTCAGGTCAGGTCACATCCTAAAAAGGGATTAAATCAAGGGATATAGTCTGGAAAGATATTTAATACAGATTTAGAATCGACAGACCAGAACTTACCAGGCAGGCCACCACCCCCTTACGCCCCCTCGTGATCCGGTTAACAGACGAACCAATAGTTCTTGTTCTGGCGACTGGGAAGACATTGAGAAATGGCCTGGAATCTAAAG
>JBFFDD010000275.1:0-2792 GCA_041559575.1 bacterium | reverse complement strand
TGAATTTCCCTTTCCTGGTCCCTCTTTTTTATATCCTCCCTCTTGTCCACCAGTTTCTTGCCGCGGGCCACGCCCAGTTCCAGTTTGATAAGGCGACCCTTCAGGTAAAGACGCAGTGGAACGAGGGTCAATCCCTTTTCCATAACCTTGCCCTGGAGCTTGTCTATCTCCCTTGCGTTTAAAAGCAGTTTACGATCCCGCAGGGGATCGTGATTGGTTATGTTGCCGTGGGAATAGGGGCTTATGTGAGCTCCGATGAGCCAGGCTTCACCGCCGCGAATATCGGCATAGGCTTCCTTTATATTCCCCTTTCCCTCCCGGATGGATTTCACCTCGGTCCCCACCAGGGATATTCCCGCCTCGAACTTCTCCAGGATCTCGTAGTTGAACCGCGCCTGGCGGTTGACCACTAAGGTGCGACCCGTTCCCACGGCCCCCCCCCTCCTCCAGCGCCATCCACTTCATTTCTCAGGCGCGCCAGTAAGGGCTGAAGACAGCCCTTCCTGGCATAGGCCTGCCTGAGACTGTAAAGCTGGGCCGGCTCCAGAAGGGCCGGGTCCCAGGGCTCCGGGAAAAGTACCTTGCCGAGGGGATGGATGGCCCTTTGATCCTTTATCCTGCAAATGACCTCGGCCGCGTCGGCGAACTTTTCACCTTCGAGTTGGGCCATTTTCTCCGTAACAAGGGCAACCACCTGACCTCCCGCTTCGATCAGAGGCTCGGAAACAGCCCGGCGGAGTTCCGCGTTATCATCACCGAGAGCCTCCACCAGGTCCAGGTACAGTTCCGGGTCCTTCAGCTGACTGATAGTGTGACGGGCGTTATCCCCGGAGACCCCCTCTTTTGATGCTTCCCGGCGCAGGGCATTCCAGGCCGGTTTCCCCATGTTTCCCAGTGAGTTGGCGGCTACCCAGCCCACATCTTCGGACTTGAGGAGGTCTGCCAGGATCGGAACGCTTTCGGGCCTGCCCAGCTCACCCAGGAGGGCGATGGCGTTGTATCGGATCGTTTTTTCTCCCGGGCTGCGTGCCCGCTCATGGAGAGTGTCAAGGGCCCGGTCACCCATCTGAAGGACGACCAGGTTCCGTGTCAGGCAGAAACTGTCGTCCCCCGTCTCCTTGAGGAGTTCATCCACCGCCATCTCACCGATCTCCAGGAAGGCGTAGGAGATGAGCCACCCCATCTCATCCTCGCTTTTCATCCTGGAGATGAGGCCGTGGATAGCCCGCGGGTCCTTTAACTCGATGAGAGCCGTGACAGCGAACATCCTCACGTTGACATCCGGATCATCCAGGGCCTTGATAATGACCGGGACTGCCTTTTTATCCCCTATCTTCCGAAAGGTGGTGATAATGTTTTTTCGGACTGCGGGATCAGGATCGTGGATCCTGTCCATGAGGGCGGGGTAGATGTCCGGGTTGAGCCGGGCAAGGGCGGTCGTGGCATAATCCTGGACTTCCAGATCCGGATCGTTAAGAGCCAGTAACAGCCCTTCGGCGGCAGACATGTGGTGAAAGGAATCAAGAGCCTTGACGGTACTTCGGCGAACCCCCACCTCCCCGTCCTTGAGAGCATTGAACAGATTGGGCAGCGTTTCAGGTAATCGGAGACGCCCCAAAGCCAGGGCCGCACCACTTCTTATCCTTAAGCTGCCTGTCTTCAAGGCTGCCTGGAGCGGCGGCGCCGCCCTTGCCCCGAACTTTTCAGCAGCCTGAAGAACAAAATCAGCCAGTCCCACATCCTCCATCTCGAAAAGGCCGAGGATACCCTCCAGGGACCTTTCATCTCCCAGTTCGCAAAGGGCCTGGATAACCTGGATCCTCACATCCCTGTCAGGATCCTTCAGATGCTTGTAAAGAGGCCCTGTGGCAAGGGGATCGTTTATTTTACCCAGCAGATAGGCTGCCCTTCTGCGGAAAACAGGATCGCTGTGCTCCAGTTGATCCAGCAGGAAAGAAGAGACCCTCGGCCCCAGTTCCACGAAGATGGACTCACACAGCCAGTTTATTTCCTTGTCGTCCATCCCCGCGAAAACAGCCATGTAGCCCTCAGTGCCCCATCTCTTGAGGACATCCACAGCCTCCCTTTTTACCTTGATATCGGGGTACTTGAGAAGGTCCAGGCCAAAATCGAGCGCCTCATCCGTACCGAGTTGGCGGATCTCATCGAGAACTGAAAACCTGTCTTTTTCAGATGCGAGATAGTACCGTCTTTTGAGTATCTCCAGCCGGGATTGCTGTCCGATGGACGGATGACCTGCGCGCCCGGTCCCACCTGTTGTGCCGCCTGCCGTGGTCCTGGCTGCCAGAACTTCGCCGGCATCAAGGCAGAGCAGGCCGGCGAGCATTGCGGCGCATATCAACCATCGGGGAGCTTTGCTCATTATTGCCAGAATACATATATTATTATATCGTTTCACCTTAACTGCCACCCTGCTCAAGGAGCCTTCCCATGAAGGAATACTCGTGCCCGGTCTGTGATGCGGATATTGTCCTCGACGGCGACGAGAAACCCGGTGACGCCGTTTACTGCTCCTACTGCAACAGCACCATCAAGATTTACCGGAGCAAGAGGAGTGATGAGTTTAAACTCGTCGACGACAACTGATCGCTTTTCACAGCTAACATCTAATACCATTGACTCAACGCCATAAGCAACATCTCAGCAATTCCGAACTCCTGGAAGAAACCGTTCGCATTTCCCTCATGGCGGGAAAACTACTGAAAGACCGCCTGTTCACCGATTTTTCTGTGGACCACAAGGGCAAGGTGGATCTTGTCACGGAAGTGGAC
>JBFFDD010000274.1:0-2794 GCA_041559575.1 bacterium | reverse complement strand
CTTGGAGAGTTTGATCCTCTGGGCCTCCCCGCCCGACAGGGTCGTCGCCGGTTGGCCGAGCTGAATATAACCCATCCCCACGTCCTGCAAGGTCCTCAACCTCCGGGCGATGACCGGGACGTTGGCGAACAGCTCTGAGGCCTGGTTGACCGTCCTGGAGAGGATCTCGGAGATGTTCACGCCCCTGAAGGTGATCTCCAGGGTTTCCCGGTTGAATCTCCTGCCCCCGCATACCTCGCATGTCACATGGATGTCGGGAAGGAAATGCATCTCGATCTTCTTGACCCCGTCCCCCTGGCATGCCTCGCAGCGGCCTCCCTTGACGTTGAAGCTGAAGCGGCCGGGTTTGTATCCTCTCATCCTGGCCTCGGGGACCTGTGAGAACAGCTCCCGTATCGGGGTGAACGCACCCGTGTAGGTTGCCGGATTGGATCGGGGGGTCCGTCCGATGGGTGATTGATCGATATCGATGACCCGGTCGATGAATTCGGCCCCTGAAATGCTGTGGTGCTCCCCCGGCCGGTCGGCGAGATTGGACTTCCGCCGTGCCAGGGCCCGGTAGAGGGTGTCGATGACCAGGGAGGATTTTCCTGAGCCGGAAACCCCGGTGACACAGGTCAGGACCCCCAGTGGGAACTGAACGTCTATTCCCTTGAGGTTGTTGTGCGCCGCACCCCTGATCTCCAGAGTCCCATTGAGGTTCGGCCTCCGGCGGGCGGCGGGCACTTCAATGGACTGTTTTCCGGACAGGTACTGCCCGGTGAGGGATTCGGCTGATTCCAGGATCTTCTTCGGCCGGCCCTCGGCAACGACCTTCCCACCCCGGATGCCCGCACCGGGGCCCATGTCCACGACGTAATCGGCCTTGCGGATCGTCTCCTCGTCATGCTCAACCACCACCACCGTGTTGCCCATATCCCTTAAATGGCGGAGTGTGGCGAGGAGCCTGGCATTATCCCGCGGATGCAGACCGATGCTCGGTTCGTCGAGGATGTACAGAACACCCATGAGGCTCGATCCGATCTGGGTTGCCAGCCTGATACGCTGGCCTTCGCCTCCGGAGAGGGTGGCCGAAGGCCTGTGGAGGGTCAGATAGTCCAGACCGACGTCGAGCAGAAAGTTCAGACGTTCCTGAATCTCCTTGAGGATGCGGGAGGCGATGGACATCTCCCTCCTGCTCAGATCAAGATCCATGAGGAAACGAACCGCTTGACCTATGGACATCTCGGTGACCTCAAAGATGTTTTTCTCCCCCACCTTGACGTGCAGGCTCTCCCGGCACAGGCGGGCACCTCCGCAATCGGAGCAGGGCCTGTTCCCCATGAAGACCTCGATCTCCTCGCGCACGGCGTCGGAGCTGGTTTCCATGTAGCGGCGCCTCAGGTTGGGGATAACCCCTTCGAAGGGTTTTCGGGTTCTCCACAGCTGGCTCTGGTCCTGATACCGGATGGTGATCTCCTCCGAACCCGACCCGTTCAGGATGACGTGCCTGACGACCTCCGGAAGCTCACCGAAGGGAGTGTCCAGCTCGAACTTGAAGTGCCTGGCAAGGGACTCTAACAGCTGGTAATAGAACATGCTGCTTCGTTTTCGCCAGGGAGCGAGTGCGCCTTCCCTGATGGAGAGGGAAGGGTCCGGGACCACAAGCTCCGGATCGATAACGCTGGTGGTGCCCAGTCCGGTGCATCTGGGACAGGCTCCGGTTGGGTTATTGAAGGAAAAGAAGCGCGGTGAGATCTCAGGATAGCTGATCCCGCATTTCGTGCATGCGAGGTTTTCCGAGAAAACCAGTTCCCTGCCCTCCGGAAGGGTGACGTACAGGAGCCCATCTCCCATGCGCAGGGCCAGTTCCACCGAATCGGCCATCCGGTTGCGGATGCCTTCCTTGAGAACAAGACGATCAACGACCAGTTCGATATCGTGTTTTTTCTTGCGGTCCAGGGAGATCTCCTCATCCAGGCTGCGGATCTCCCCATCGACCCTGACCCGGAGGAAGCCCTGTCGTCTATAGCTGTCCAGTTCCCTGCGGTACTCCCCTTTCCGTCCCCTCACCACCGGCGCCAGGATCGTCATCCGAGTCCCCTCATCGATAGCCGTGAGACTGTCGATGATCTGCTGGGATGTCTGGGCCTCGATGCGCTGTCCACAGCTGTAGCAGAAGGGGATCCCGATGCGGGCAAACAGAAGACGAAGGTAATCGTAGATCTCAGTCACCGTGCCCACTGTGGACCGTGGGTTTTTGCTTACCGTTTTCTGTTCGATGGAGATGGCTGGAGAGAGGCCATCGATGGAATCCACGTCCGGCTTTTCCATCTGCTCGAGGAACTGCCGGGCATAGGCGGACAGGGATTCGACGTACCTCCTCTGACCCTCCGCGTAAAGCGTGTCGAAGGCGAGGGAGGATTTCCCAGATCCCGAAACACCCGTTATTACGACCAGGGAGTCCCTGGGGATCTTAACCGTGATGTTCTTCAGATTGTGTTCCCGTGCCCCTTTGATAAGGATGGAACGCTTGGCCATACTCTTTTGAGACCTCCCTGGGCTTAAATTCCCGGTCAGGCCGGGGCAATCCTCTATGCTATCACAGGGTTCAAAAGTTCCGGAAGTGAAAAAGGCAGGGAAGAGTTTACAGTTTCCGGTTTACAGTTTACGCAGGGAAGAGTTTACAGTTTCCAGTTTCCAGTTTACAGTTGAACCCTTGTTACGTTGAGATTCACCAAAAGGAATGTTCCAGGCATCACGTTCCAGGTTAAATCGGTTTCGTGGGGCCCGAACCCTTAAACCTTTATCCTTT
>JBFFDD010000273.1:0-2803 GCA_041559575.1 bacterium | reverse complement strand
GAAACCAGAGCCAGAAACCTGAAACCTGGAACCTGAAACTTGGGTCTTGGGTCCTGGGGCTTGGGACAAGGATTAACTATGGACCGATCCAGACTCCTTGAAATACTGCAGAAGATCTCCTCCGGTGAGACGACCGTCGAGGAAGCCATGGCTTTTCTCGCCGATTTCCCGTCGGCCTGTCTGGGTTATGCCCACCTCGATACCCACAGGCAGCTGCGGCGCGGTATACCGGAGACGATCTATGGGGAAGGAAAGACGCCTGAACAGATCGAGGGAATCGTCGAGCGCCTGGTCCTGGCCAAATCCCCCCTGCTCATCACGCGGATCTCGCCGGAGGCGGCCGGGACTGTCCGGTCGCGATGGCCTGAGGCCAGCTACGACGAACTGTCCCGAACCCTGAACATAGGATCCCTTCCCGGTACCGATGCTCCGCCGGTGATGGTGGCGGCGGCCGGAACCTCCGACCTCCCGGTGGCTGAGGAAGCCGCCAGAACACTGGAATTTCTCGGAAGGATGCCCCGACGTGCCTTTGACGTAGGGATCGCCGGGCTTCACCGGTTAGCCAGCTTCAGGGATGAGATGGAGCAGGCCGCGGTGATCATCGCCGTGGCCGGAATGGAGGGAGCTCTGCCCTCGGTGATGGCCGGCCTGGTCTCGGCGCCGGTCATAGGTGTTCCCACCAGCGTCGGGTACGGGGTTTCCCTCGCAGGCCTGACGCCCCTTTTCACCATGCTGTCCTCCTGTGCGTGCGGGTTAACGGTTGTCAATATCGACAACGGTTACGGCGCCGCAGTGGCAGCTCATCTGATGCTGGGCATAAAGACGGACGCGGAGACTCGGGGACACGGTGACGCGGGGGAAGGGTGAGGCAGGGGAGAGTGGAAAGGAAAACACAGACAAAGGAGTAAGACGAAGACGAAGTGAACAGAGGATGGAGGAGGAAGGGGAGATAGTCCTCAGAGATAAGTGATAAGAGATAAGGGAAACTCAGTTCTTTGCTCTGAGCTCTGCTTCCCTGAAACCTGGAACCTGGAACTTCAGACGCGGTGACGGGGGGAAAGGGTGAGGCAGGGGAGAGAAGAATAGTCCCAAGTCCCAGGACCCAAGACCCAAGGGGACGAAGGGGAGAGAAAGACAGTTTCCAGTTCCCAGTTTCCAGTCGAATACGTGAAACCTGAAACCTGGAACCTGGGACGCGAGGAACGGGAGAATAGGCGGTCGTCATTGCGAGAAGTCACGTCTGTGGCGTGACGACGAAGCAAAACCGAAGTTATTTTCACCGCAGGGTACGCAGGGTAACGCAGAGTAATAGTTTTGGATTTGGGACTTTGGATTAAATATCTGGAAATTGGAATTCAGTTACTAATCACGAATTACGAATGACAAATCACGGATTTATTAACCTGGAACCTGAAACGGGCTAATCCATGACCGACGTCGATAAAGCCGGCAGCACCGGCGGAAAGATCCTCTACATCGACCCCTTCAGCGGTGTCTCGGGGGACATGTTCCTCGGGGCACTGATATCCCTGGGAACGCCCCTCGAGATGATAAGGGAGGCGGTTGAGCGGGTTATCCCCGGGGAGGTGGCGTTCCATGTGGCGGAGGAGAAGCGCTGTTCCCTGGCTGGGACCAGGTGCCGCGTCGAGATCACGGGCGGTCCGGGAAGGCGGTCCCTCGACGGCTTGCTCGATCTCGTCCGCGAGGCCGATCTTCCCAGGCCGGTCAGGGACGGGGCTGTCAAAGTTCTGAACCGGCTCGGCAAGGCCGAGGCCTTGGCCCATGGATCGGCCGGTTCGGTCCATCTCCACGAGCTCGGCGGCCAGGACACCCTCGCCGATGTTGTGGGGACGCTTGCGGCCGTCCATGCCCTCAGCGTGGACCGTGTGCAGGCCGGCCCCATCAATCTGGGAGCGGGGACGGTTCGGACCGAGCATGGCGTCATGCCTGTCCCGGCCCCAGCCACGGCCTATCTTCTGGAGGGTGTGCCGGTCAGGTCGATGGGGCCCGAGGTGGAGCTGACCACGCCCACGGGAGCGGCCCTGGTAACCGAGATCGCCGGCGGGTACGGTCCCGTCCCGCCGATGACCATCACCAAAGTGGGCACCGGGGCGGGAGGCCGTGACAATGAAGGTTACCCCAATCTCCTCCGCGTTTTCCTCGGCCGGCTTAAGGGGCCGTCGGCCGCCGATGACCGGAGCGTGATGATCGAGTGCGGCCTGGATGATGTGAGCCCGGAATATCTGGCCCCCCTGACGGAGCTTCTCCAGGGATCAGGTGCTCTGGAGGTCCACGTTATCCCGGCCCCGACCAAAAAGGGGCGTTTGGGTGTTCTGGTCAGGGTCCTGGCGTCACCGGATGACCGGGAGCGTCTTGTCCGGATTCTCCTCGACCACTCGGGGACCGCCGGCCTGCGGTACTGGGACGCTCAGAGGGTCATATTGCCTCGGGAGATCGTGACCGTTTCAACGCCCCACGGTGAAGTCAGGGTCAAGAGGTGGCTGACGCCCTCCGGAGTGTGGCGGGCCAAACCGGAATACGAGGATGTCCGGGAGATCGCTCAACGGACCGGTATGGCGGCCGGCGAGCTGCGGGACCGGGTCATGGCGATCTATGATGGGGAAGAAGAGTAGAAAGTGGAAAGGGGAGAGGGGGAAGGGGAAGAGGGGTAATGCAGATATCGGAGTGTAGAGGTAACGGGGCCAAGGGAATGTCCCAAGACTCAAGTCCCAGGACCCAAGACTTAGATATGATTCGCTTCAGTCATTGCGAGGAACGAAGAGACGAAGCAATCCCTTGAATT
>JBFFDD010000272.1:0-2812 GCA_041559575.1 bacterium | reverse complement strand
CAGGTGCTTTCTGTCATCCGAGCCAACTATAACCGCCGGGTGCGGTATCTTCTTCACCCGAACCGCATGATGACAAACAGAGCAACAAACACCGAGATCCCTGTTGATCTCATTGATAAACCACAATTTTCATCCAATTTCAAAGAAAGGTCTTCAAGATGACAAAGCAGAGTTCAAAAAAGATGATCCTCCAGGGAAGGTGTTCACAATGCCGCCACGAATTCCAGGGGCGCCAGACCCGGTTTGTTATCGGATATTTTCCCGCTGACCAGTTCTGTTCCTTCGAATGTATGGAACTGTTCCTCGAGAAGGACGATGGCAGGACACGAGCCGTTTCACTGCCTTACTCGTTGGATGGATGGAATGGTCCCCGGCATCACACATAAGATGAATGCCCGGGCCCTGAATGGCAGCTTTGAGGGATTGTGGTATCCCCAACCCCTGCCCGATGGAGGGTGGGGTTGGGATCCCTCATTCGCCATGGTTCCAAATGGTTTTTGCAAATGAACATTTGGGATGGTCTTTTTAGAATTGACCCGGCAATGAGGTCGTCTCGCTGATGGAAAATGTTCCCTACTATCTTGCCTTTGCAGCGGGGGCTCTGTCCTTTCTCTCGCCGTGCTGTCTTGGTCTCTTTCCGTCCTATGTTTCCTTCATCAGCGGCAGTTCCTTCGACACCCTCGTTTCCCACGGTAAAAAACGTGAGGTCGTAAACAGAACGCTATCTCACTCCACAGCCTTCATTCTGGGGTTCTCAGTGCTTTTCATGATTATGGGATCAACCATGTCCTACCTCGGCAGCCTCTTTTTCCAGTACCGGCAATGGATAAGGATCACCGGCGGAGTGATCATTATTATCTTCGCCCTGGCGTCAGTGGGAATACTTCATCTGAAGTTGCTGGCTAAGGAGAGACGTTACCATTTTCGCAAAAAACCGGTTGGGTATTTCGGCAGTTTTCTGGTGGGGTTAGGGTTTGCAGCCGGCTGGATCCCGTGCTCCGGCCCGACCCTCAGCGCTATCCTCTTTTACGCCACCGCCGAGGCCTCCGCGATCTATGGAACGAAGCTTCTGGGAGTGTACTCTTTGGGCCTGGCAGTGCCTTTCCTGACCTTCGGACTTTTCATCAACCTGTTCCTCAGTTCAATGAAATTCCTGAGAAAGTACCAGAGGACTTTTGTGTATCTGAACGCCCTGGTCATGATCGCTTTCGGAGTAATGCTCCTGACGGGGTACATCCAGATGTTTCAGTACTGGGTGCCGGACCTGGGGTTTGAATTCTGACATGGAATCCACAGACATATATCGACGGTATCGGATTCTTCCCCGCGAGGCCCCTTACGAAACTCCGGAGATATCGACAAGGCAATCCCAAGACCATCTTGTAGCTGTTTATTATCCATAGGAGAAACACATGATAACATTCGGCAACCTCTCTCAATATGTAGCACTTGGTTTGACCCTGGGAACGTTTGTGCTCCTGTTGTTGGGGATCCTCAAAAACGACTTCCGCTACATCATCAGCGGGAGGAGGGCTTTTATTTTCACTGCCCTGTTCACCACCATGGCGGCCACGAGTCTAGCCTACCTTTTTGCCACGGACGCCTTTCAAGTCGAATACGTGGCCTCCTATTCTGACAGGGCGCTACCTATATTTTACAAGATAACGGCTTTTTGGGCGGGACAGAAGGGATCCCTGCTGTTCTGGGCCTGGATACTGAGCCTGTTCGCCGCCATGGTGGGTTACAACACACGCAATGAACTGGAAAGCAGGACCACTCCCTACATCTACCTCGTCATGTCGGGAACTATGGTTTTTTTCCTTCTGCTTCTGGCGACGATCTCCAACCCCTTCGATCTGATGCCCTATTTGCCCAAAGATGGGCAGGGCCTCAATCCCATGCTCCAGAACCCGGGGATGATCTTCCATCCACCAACCCTCTTCCTGGGCTACGTGGGCTTTACCGTCCCCTTCGCCTACGCCCTGGCCGCCATGATAACCGGCAAGTTGGACGAATCTTGGCTCAAAAAAACCAGGGCTTGGAACGTCCTGTCCTGGATCTTCCTTACCATCGGCATCATCCTCGGCGGCCAGTGGGCCTACGTGGAGCTCGGCTGGGGCGGCTACTGGGCCTGGGACCCGGTTGAGAATGCGTCCTTTATCCCCTGGCTGGTGGCTACCGCATTCATTCACACTGCCATTATTCAGGAAAGACGCAATATCATGAAGGTGTGGAACATGGTTCTTATTATATTGACATTCGTGCTGAGTCTTTTCGGTACCTACCTGGTCCGCAGCGGAGTGCTGCAGTCGGTCCACGATTTCGGCACTACGGGATTGGGTGGTTATTTCCTACTGTTTATGGCCGGCGTGTCCATGGTGAGCGTGGGCCTGGTCATCGCGACCTACAAAAAACTCCGGACGGATCACTCCCTGGAATCCTACCTGTCCAGGGAAAGTACCTTCCTGTTTAACAACGTGATCCTTCTGGCCCTAGCCTTCGCGACATTGCTCGGCACCCTGTTCCCGCTGCTGTCCGAGGCGGTGACCGGTAACAAGATCACGGTGAGCCAGCCTTTTTTCAACCGGGTCAACACGCCTCTTTTCCTGGTCCTTCTCCTGATCACCGGCCTTTGTCCCCTCGTCGGGTGGAGAAAGGCCTCCGCTTCAAACCTTAAAAGGAACTTTCTCTTTCCCATGTTGGCAGCCGTCGCCGGAACTCTGATTCTCTTAGTGGCTGGTATCAGGCAGGTCTATCCTTTATTGGCCGTGTCCCTGTCCTTTTTCGTGGGAGGAACTATCTTACAGGAGTT
>JBFFDD010000271.1:0-2834 GCA_041559575.1 bacterium | reverse complement strand
GACCAGGGGGGAAATGTCGAAAGGATCGTCAACCCGGACGAACTGGACAAGGATCTTTCGGATATGATCTGTTCGTCCTGCCACGTGAGGGGTCAGGACCCCACCGGGACCTACTATTATCCCGTCGGATACATCCCCGGCGCAGACCTGTCGGAACATTACGTCCCCCTCGAGAAGGCCGAGGGGGAGAGCAACAGGGACGCCCTTAAACGGCTTTTCGGGGACTGGAAGGACAAGATGCTCAACTCCTCCCGCGCCAAATGCGAGGTCTGCGGCATCGGAGGCCAGGACACGAGCACCGACCCTGGAAAGGACCAGAACGACATGGATTTCTGTTTCAGCTGCCACAACTTCAGGACCCGGATGCAGCTGCACAACCACCACCCCACTGACGTCAAGCTGGTCTGCTACGACTGTCACGTAAAGCAGGCCGAAGATCTCAGCAAGGGGCTTTCCGGCAGCATCCATTCCTACAGCTACTTCCTTGTCCACACCGAGAACTGTTACGATCCGGAGATCGAGAAGGCTTGCGTCAAGTGCCACAATGGTAAGAGCGAGACCGTCGAGTGGGCAAGGGATACCATACTGGGTTGGAAAAAGCCTGTTATCATAAGCCATTAAGGGGCCGTCAGGATTTTCCGCCGGACCGGTGAGAAGGGTATTTCTGGATAAGGATACGACCCAACACATGTAATCCTTCAGGTTGTCGGGTCCATGGGACGGTCTGAAAGGGGAGGGTAAGAAGGTGGCAAACCGCGCAGGGGGTTCGATATGAGAAGAAGGCGATTGATGTTTATTGCATTCATGATCTTCATGGTGGTGCCCCATATCACCTTCTGTTTCCAGGGCATCTCCATGGCCCAGAGCACCGCCATGAAGGTCAAGATCGGCCAGAAGGCCCCCGATTTTACCTTAAAGAATCTGGACGGCACTGAATTTACCCTCTCAGACTACTTCGGCAAAAAGGTGGTTATGCTCGAGTTCTGGGCGACATGGTGCAACATCTGTAAGAAGGAGCTGCCCAACCTGATCAAGAACTATAACGACTTCAAGGACAGGGGTTTCGAGATCCTGGCCATCACCCTCCAGTCCGGAGAGGACGCCGAGATCAGAGAGGTTGTCGAGGAGTTCGGCATTCCCTACCCGGTGCTCATCGACGACAAGCTAACGGTGGCTACCAAGGTCTACGGCCTGGCCGGGCCCATCCCGCTGAAGGTCATCATCGGCGCGGACGGCATCATAAAGTATTCCCACGTGGGCGACTACCCGCCCGGTGAGGACGAGGTGCCCTTCGTGGTCGAGGACCTGATCCAGGAACTGCCGAAGGAGTAGGGAATTAACCACAGAGGACACAGAGGGGGATGAGGGAAGGTGGCGATAGGGCGCGTGGGCGAGGAGGCGACTTTCCGACAATGCGAATGTGCCGATTCTTCGTTGAATCGGTTAGTCGATAAGTCGTAAATTCGAGTGTACAAGCTCCCAGTTCTCAGTTCTCATCTCTTCAAACTGAGAACCAGCTTTTCGAATCACACATCACGAGATTCAAACTGCAAACTGGAAACTGTAAACTTATCCGCCGGAAACGAAAGTCAGATAATATGCACCCCAGAGCGCTCACATACACCTTATCGCTGGCAATCGCCGCAACTCTTTTGCTCCTTCCCGGCATTGTATCCGCGGAAGGCGCCGAGGGGTATGCCACGTCGGAGACGTGCCGTGAGTGCCACGAGGAGATCTACGTCCAGTGGAAAAAAACCCCCCACGCCCGCATGCTGCGCAACGCGTTCCGGGACCCCAAGGCGGTGGAGGCGACCGAGTTCGGGCCGGACATCCCGTTCAAGAAGAGTGACATCTACTTCACCATCGGCAGCCACTGGATCCAGAAGTACATGACCCTGCTGGGGGGGCAGTTCTACGTCCTGCCCAAGTACTGGAACATCCCGGAGGCCAAGTGGGAGCCCTACTCCATCTGGAACTGGCGGGAGAACCCATATCCCCTTACTTGCAACGGCTGCCACGCCGTGGGATTCGACCCCGCGACCCGGTCCTATGCCGAGGAGTCCATCGGCTGTGAGTCGTGTCACGGCCCCGGTGAGAAGCACGCGGACGGTGGAGGGGATCCGGCACTGATCGTCAATCCGGCCAAGCTGAGCAAAGAGCGCCGGGACATGATCTGCGAGGCGTGCCACACCGACGGCAAGGACAAGAAGACCCAGTCCTTCCCGTTCCCGGTGGGATTCAAGCCCGGTGAGGACATCACCGACTACTTCACCGACTTCTTCATGCCCAAGCCCAAGTCCAAGGGGTGGTACTGGGGGGACATGAACTACAAGGAACGGCACCGCATGTTCCTGTTCTGGCAGACGAGATTCTACGCCACCGACCGGGCCTGCGACGTCTGCGGTTTCGACCGGGGCATTACGGTCAAGGAGCACCGGTTCACTCCGCGGAGCGAGTACTGCGGGACCTGCCACCGGGAGATCTATCCCAACTTCGAGAAACACGCCTTCCACACCGATGAGAGGGCGGAGTGCGCTGACTGCCACGTTCCCACCGTGGTGGACAACGGCGAGCGGTACAGCATCCACGACCACAAGTTCGACTTCAGCCGGCCGCCTGACCCGTGCATCGAATGCCACGACACCGATATGGAAGGACAGGAGGCCCCCGAGGGCCACGACTTCAACATCACCGAGGTTAAGATCAAGCGGAACCTCACCCTGCCCGAGGCCTGCGCCCGGTGTCATGATGGCAAAGATGACGGATGGATCGAATCGGGGATCTAGAGGATCAGGAAGGAAGGATTCAAGGCGAGGCTTAAATAAAACACCACG
>JBFFDD010000270.1:0-2847 GCA_041559575.1 bacterium | reverse complement strand
GATACCCCTTGGGGTCCTTCAGGAAGGCGGTGGGGCTGATGATGTCAGCGAAATCCATCCCCATGTTGGCGATGAAAGGAGCTTCCACCCTTTTGAGTTTGAACACCACTGTGAACTCACCGGTGGCCTCTATGGATCCTACGGTGTCGTCCATCTCCATGGAGACCCAGTATTCCGGCGGCCGATCCTGGGCCGGGATCTCAAACCCTTTCCCGAAGAACTTGACGTTTCTCTCCTTCATCATCCTGCCGATGGAGAAAACCACCGCGTTGGCGTTAAACGGCGTCCCGTCGTGGAACTTGACACCTTCCCGAAGGTGGAAGGTGTAGGTCTTGCCGTCGGGAGCTATGTCCCACGACTTGGCCAGTCCCGGTTCGACGTCGGTGGTCTCGTCCTTGTAGGCGACGAGTGCCTCGTAGATGTTGTCGCACACCATGAAGGAGTTTCCGTCCGTCTCGTAAGCCGGGTCCAAGCCAACGGAATCGCCGCCACGGCCGAAGACCAGGGTCCCTCCCTTCTTGGGCGCCGCTATCGCTGGTCCAACGACAGCCAGGCATATCACGAGAGTCAGGATCAGACTTCTTTTAATCATAAACGCCTCCTTCCTTCTAACAGGAAATCTAATAGGACAACGCGGCTCTGACCGGTTGACAGAATCACACCGTCCTCCTGAATAGCTGCATGTGCTTCGAGATCACCCACCCAGAGGGTCCAGATGTACCACGTACATTTCAGTATAGCCTATGATCACCAGTATCAAAGGCTTTTTTTTCATTTATCATGCTGTTCACGCCTCCATGGAAACAGGGTTGACTTACGCATAACTTACGCATATACTTGGAGCAATTCCAGATTCCGGATTTCAAATTCCAGAGGTCCGGGATCCGGAACAAGATCAAAGGCGAAGTGAGGATCCGGGAGTTGGAAACTGATAATCCTTGAACAGGGGACCGATGGCACTCGGCGCAGTTTCCAGCTCCTGCATCCTTTTCTGGAATCTGAAATTTGGAATCGACCTGGAGGTATTCCCATGGCCCCCCTCACCCCCAAGCAGAAACGGTTTCTCGATTTCGTCGTCGAGCACACAGAGCGGGAAGGATACTCCCCCTCTCAGGCCGAGATCGCCCGTGCTCTCGGGTTCAGGTCCCTGGGCACGGTTCAGAACTACCTCACCCGTCTGGAGCGCGAGGGACTCATCGATAAGGACTGGAACGCCCGACGCGGCATCAGGGTACGACTTCCGGAGGGGTACGGATACCAGCTTCCTCTCGCCGGGATCGTCTCGGCAGGCAGACCCATCGAGGCCATCGAAACGTCCGACACCATCCCTGTGCCGCCGGCCATGGCCGACGAGGGTAATTTCGTCCTGCGGGTCGAAGGGGATTCCATGGTGGAGGACGGGATTCTAGACGGTGACTACGTCGTGGTCCGCAAGCAGAGCCATGCGGAGAGAGGACAGACGGTGGTGGCTCTTATGGGCAGCGAGGCCACAGTCAAGCGTTTTTACAGAAAGATCGACCGCATCGAACTGCATCCGGCCAACGCGGCCATGGAGCCTATCATTGTTGAGGCAACGGAAGAGTTCTCGATCCTTGGGGTGGTCGTTGGGGTGATCAGGTACCTGAAGTAAGGCGATCCAAGGTCCAAGAACCAAGATCCAAGAAAAGGGCGATGTCCATGGAATGGGGAATCTAAAATTGGGATTCAGTTCAGATTTGAATTTTAGGATTTCGGATCCTGGATATCGGATCTTTTCCAGTTTTATCTTTTGGATTTTGAATTTTGGATATTGGATTGTAAATTCACCGTGGAACGAGATATCTTGCACGTCTACATCCCCTCCTTCCCCATTGCCCTGGCACGCATCTGTGATCCCGCCCTCAGGAGCCGGCCTGTGGCAGTGGCCCCGGGCCATTCCGAGCGGGCGCATATCCAGCATCTTTCCACCGAGGCCCGCCTGGAGGGGCTGTTCGAGGGGATGCCCCTTTTCCAGGCCAGGCGCCTGTGCCCATCGCTTATCATCATCCCCCCCGACCCGAGAAGGGTTTCAGGGGGCAACAGGGCTCTCATCAAGCTGACACGCGAATACTCGCCTGTCTGGGAACCTTCCTCAACTGGACGCATATACCTGGATCTTACCGGTTCATCCCGTCTGTTCGGGCCGGGTCGTGACGCGGCTCTCAAGCTGGAGCGCGATCTCGCCAGACGTCTTGATCTTGTCGGATGGGTGGGAGTTGCGGGTAACAAACTGGTGTCCAGGATCGCAGCGGGATACCTTCAGAAACCGGGCGTATGTGATGTCCTGCGGGGAAGCGAGCCTGAATTCATCGCCCCTCTGCCGGTGGCTGTCATTCCAGGTATCGGGGAGACCCGGCAGCGGATCCTGCTGGCCGACTTGAACCTGCGCCTCATCGGGCAGGTCGCCTCTCTCACCCTGCCCCAGCTCTCCCTTCCCTTCGGCCCCTTTGCACCGCTGCTTTTTCACAGGGCAAGGGGGATCGATCCCTCACCGGTCCTGCCGCCCCGCCGAACACCGATGATCTCCAGCGAGAGTCTCCTCGATGAGGGGTCGAACGATGACACTTTCCTACTGGCTGAGCTGTATCGTCTGGCGGAGGAGTGCGGACTGCGTCTGCGCAGCACAGGAAAGGCCGTCACAAAACTGGCCCTGACCATAACCCATTCGGACGGCCTTTCACGGCAAAGAGCCGTCTCTTTGAAGGACCCCATAGACAGGGACGCGCAGGTCTTTGCTCTCGTCGAAAAGCTTTTCAACGAGGCCAGCGAACGGCGTGTGGGCATCAAGTGGATGTGCCTTGTTTGTGAGGGTCTCACCGAACCCCGGGG
>JBFFDD010000269.1:0-2860 GCA_041559575.1 bacterium | reverse complement strand
CCTCTCTCCCCCCCCTGTCCCCGCGTCCGGTTTTTCCCTTGGGTCCTGAGACCCGGGACTTGGGGCTCTCTTAAACCTCCAGCACCGCCCCCACGCCGGCGAAGAAGAACCGGTCCGGTCCCACCGCCTCTCGTAGCCGTGCGGCGCCGGCCAGTCCGGTGCAGTGGCTGGCCCCCACCCGCTCGATCCCCATGCGGGCCATGGCCTCGATGGTCCCGGCCATCTGCTCCTCGGTGGAAAAACCCAGGTGGGTCCCCCCCATGACCGCCTTGATCTCCCTGCCCGGGCGCATTCCGGAGACGTGGTTCAGGATGTTGACCAGGCCGGCGTGGGCGCAGCCGAGGACGACGACCAATCCGCCCTCCCCCTCGACCACCAGGGACAGGTCGTCGGGCAGGGTGTCCACCGCCGCATCCGCCCCCGGTCCGCAGAACAGGGCCGCGTCACCCCTCTCGAACTCCGTGTGGCGGCCCACCTCGCCGGTGGTCCAGATCCCGTCCGCCACCTCCTGGGGCTTTTCGCTGAAGTGGAACACAGCCCCGAGGCCCTCCAGGTAATCGCGGGTGAAGGGGATGCCGATGGGGTCCCGGCTGCCGTCGGGAAGCTCCCTGAACCGGGAGGCGAAGAGGCCGGGGTGGGCAAAGACGTCCCTCCTGCCCCCGGCCTTCAGGAACTCGGCCAGGCCGCCGGTGTGATCGTCGTGGCCGTGACTGAGGACCACCTTTCGAATGGCGGCGAGATCGACGCCGAGCATCCGGGCGTTGTGGACCAGGGCGTAGCCCTGACCGGTGTCGAAGAGGACGCGTTCATTTCCCCTCTCGATGAGGGCGGCGAAGCCGTGTTCGCCGATGAGGCCCCGCGGCCGGACCACCGAGTTCTCGCACAGGACCGTGATGGTGGCTTTCATGTACCCCCTCCCTTGACAATGCCTAAAATAATGTTATTAGTATATCATAAATTAATAAACTAAAACGTGACACCGCAGCATGATTTTTCACAGGAATTACAGTATATACAGGATTGTGGAAGCATCGGGGCGGGAAAAGTTATTGAACCGCGCTATTTTTAGAAGATCCGTAACTTAACCTGAAACTTGAAACCTGAAACATGGAACTGGACATTACTATGGCTGACATCGAAAGGATCCTTAAGAGCTACCGGACCATCGCCGTGGTCGGCCTGTCCCCGAAACCGGACCGGCCCAGCCATCGGGTGTCGGCCTACATGCAGTCCGCCGGGTACAGGGTCGTTCCCGTCCACCCCGGGGTCGACGAGATCCTGGGGGAGAAGGCCTACCCCAGCCTGAAGGACATCCCCTTCCCGGTGGAGATCGTCGACGTCTTCCGGCGGGCTGAGCACACGCCCCCCATCGCCGAGGAGGCGGCGGCCATCGGTGCGAAGGTCCTCTGGCTTCAGCAGGGCATCGTCAACGAGGAGGCCGGGAGGATCGCCGCCGAGGCGGGCCTGGAGGTGGTCATGGACCGCTGCATGCTGGTAGAACACCGGAGGATCAGCGGATGAGCGGAGGACTGTGGACGCTCCTGGCCATCGCCCTGGTGGTCTGGCTCCTGTTCTCGGGAGGGGGGTGACGGTCGTGCTGACCTCCGGGGGAGGTCAACAGGAGTATGGGTGTATGGGAGTAACGGGGTGTCGGAGAGCGCCTTTGGCGCAGTGGAAAGTACAAAGTGACAAGTGGAAATGGGGAGAATTAGAGAATAGAGAATGGAAAATAGAGACATCAGTGGAAACTGCAAACTGTAAACTGGAAACTTTATTCATGAATCACTGATCACGGACTTGGGGAATCGACCAGTGGCAAAGGATAAAACCTACGACACCATCATCATCGGCGGCGGGCCGGGGGGATTGACCGCGGGTCTCTACGCCGCCCGGGCCCGGATGGACACCCTCCTGTTGGAGAAGGCGGCCCACGGGGGCCAGATGCTGACCACCTTCCACATCGAGAACTACCCCGGCTTCCCCGACGGCATCGGCGGATTCGAACTGTCCGACCTCATGCGCAAGCAGGCCGAGAACTTCGGCCTTCAGATCCGCACGTCCGAGGTCCGGGGCGTCGCCAGGAAGGACGACCTCTTCGTCCTCGACACCGACGGCGGCCAGATCCTGACCCGTACGGTGATCGTGGCCACGGGAGCGTCGCCGAACAAGCTGGACGTCCCCGGGGAGGAGAAGCTCACCGGCCGGGGCGTCTCCTACTGTGCCACCTGCGACGGGGCCCTTTACCGTGAGCGGACGGTGGCCGTGGTCGGCGGCGGCGACTCGGCCGTCGAGGAGGCCCTCTTCCTCACCCGGTTCGCCAGCCGGGTGCACATCATCCACCGCCGCGACGCCCTCAGGGCCATCCCCATCAGCGCCGAGAGGGCCCTGGCCCACGACAGGATCACCATGGAGTGGAACACGGTGGTCCGGGAGGTCGGCGGCGAGGAGGAGGTCACCGAGCTGGTCCTGGAGGACGTCAAATCAAACGAGACCCGCACCCTGAAGGTGGACGGGGTGTTCATCTACGTCGGCATCACCCCCCAGACCGCCGTCCTCGGCGACCTGGCCGACAGGAACGGCGAGGGATACATCGTCACCGACCCGACCATGGCCACCTCCGTGCCCGGCCTGTTCGCCGTGGGGGACGTGAGGAGCACATCGATCCGCCAGGTGGCTACCGCGGTCGGTGACGGAGCCACGGCCGCCATCTACGCGTACCGGTATGTTGAGGAGAGAAGCAAGACGAAGGAGCAAGACTAAGACGAAGTAAAGATCAGACTCGGCGAGGGGGCGATATGCGACCGGGCGACTTGGCGAAAAAGATAATTCATTGAGAGTTTAATATAATCCCCTTCCCGAT
>JBFFDD010000268.1:0-2942 GCA_041559575.1 bacterium | reverse complement strand
TTTCTATTTTCCATTTTCCGATTCTCATCACATCGTGACGGCCGGCTTCCCCACCGTCCCCCGGACCCTGAAATTGACGGTCCCGTCGGGCCCGGGCCGCACACCCAGGAGACTGAAAACAGGTTGCAGACGTCCCCGGTATTGGGAGGCTGGCTTAAGTTCCACGGTCAGATCCAGGCTGGAAGCCTTGTAATCAGCGGGGACGATCCGTACCGTTCCCCGGGCTGTGGCTGATATATCCCCTTCAATAAAGGTCTCCCCGAGGGTCATCACATTATCCTCGATGGTTGAAACAGCTGAAAATCCGGAGAAAACCACCGGAGCCAGTCCGAAAGTCCCCAGCAGGCCTCCGTCGGCCTCGATGGCTCCCGACGTGGACCTGACTTCGCCTCTGAATATCCCTTTCGCCCAATCCTCTGTTTGAAGATCGGCTGTCACTTCAACCTTCCCCTTTAAATCAAGGGGAAGGGAGCCTGTCTCGGGCAGGCGGGAAAGGTCAATGTCCATGGAGCGAAGAACAAAAGCACCACCATCTCCCTGAGACGAAACCAGGAATCGGGATTTTACCCAGGGACCCCTTAGACGCACATCAGCCTTCTTTTTCCCCGTGATCAACGCCAGGAGACCAGGGGTCACGATGGCCTCGCCGAGATCCAGTTGATCCCTGTTCATCTTCAGCCTTATATTCTCCACCTTAAGGGAGAACGGGAGAGTGAATTCAGCCTTTCCGGCGGTGATCGAACCGTCCGAGATCTCAGCCAGTGTCTGGTTTATGAGGAGGGTGGTCTTTTGGGCAGGAAAATTCACCACTGTGAAAAGAATGGTGAAGAAGATGAAAACCGCGATGTAGGTAATATATCGAAGGGCGGCCTTGCGGTTCATCGGGTCTCCAGCGTGGTCACGAGCAGGGTGGTGTCTAACAGCGCAGGGTCGTCGAAACGCGCTTTTATCCGGAGCCGGGTGGTCAAAGCCATGTTCGGTCCGGTCTCTATAGCCTCGATGAACTCGACCAGCCCCTTGAGGTCGACCTTTTCCACCCTCATTTCCACACTGGACTGGACCAACCCCAATTCCAGTTCGCTGGTGAACGGTTTCATGCTGGCGATCCTGTCCGCCAGACCCAGTTTCCTTGCATTGCTTTCCATGGCCGCCAGCAGCGACATGTCCGAACTGCCGGACGCGATCTTCTTTTCCATTTCCGCAATGGAGGACTGCAATGACCGATACTCGGACGCTAATTTGTTAAACTGGGCGAGATCCCGGCCCTTGTCCTGGGCCATCCTGGTGTAGCGCCGCTGTTTGTCCATCATGGGGTTTACGATAAGAGCAAAGATGAACATCGATCCCACGAACACCGCGGCCCCCAGGACGAGCCACCTCTCCCGGGCTGAAAGTTTGGAGAAAAAGGCCATCATCTCAGCGAACCTCCATCTGCAGACGGAAGGTCACCTTGTTGATATTCGCACCCACCCTGGCGTTCTGGACCTGTACCTCTGCAAAGAGAGGTTCTGAATCCAGCGCCCCTTTTATCCGGTCGACCGCGTCGAAAGACGAAACCGACCCTTCTAACCTCAGTTTCTTTGAATCATAGGACAGCTCATCCAGTTTGATGGAAATATCCGCTGGAATAGCCGCGCTCAGAGCGGTAAGGACTGAGAGGGCTCCGCGTCCCTCCAGGCCGGAAAGGTCACCCAGCTTTTTTTTCAGATCATCGAGTTCCCCCTTGATCTGGGCGGTCTCCTGCCCGTCGATGGGTTTCGATCCGGGGAATAATTCCTTAAACTCCAGTTCCATCCGGCTCTTGAGGCTCTGGTACTCTCCCCGGGCCTGGTTGAGGCTGGTGACGAGACTGGTCACTCCCAGGAATCCAAGGATGAGCAGGAGGGCAGCGGTTCGCAGGATGGGTCCTCGAAGTCCAGCGAGGGGCGTTACCTGTTTGAAGGATCCCTGGCGCAGATCGAACAGCTGCGCTTCGCTGGTACCCAGGCCGTTCAGGGCCAGACCGATGGCGGGAACATTGTGGTCCTGGTCCGTTTCAACTCCGGAGGCCCTTTGAACGATATCAAGATCGGCCAGGGTCTTGATGCTCAGCGTACCTTCATCCATGAGTCCGGCTCTCACCTCATTGGAAAGGTGAGCGCACCCCAGATAGATCTTGTCCCCGTTGACCGTATGCTGGCGTATCCCTTCAACAAGAAGCTGTGCATTCCTCTCATCACTCATGGTCAAAGCCAGCCGCTTGACGGCCTTAACCTTCGACGAGCGGAATTCAACCAGCACAGCCTCCCCGGGGCCACACTGAACAACGGCGCCATCCACCATACCGGCCCTTATGGACGCCGTGGCCAGACCGACGGAACCGGTCTGAACGCTTTTCAGCCTCACGCCGGGCCCAGTCAGATCCAGGAACCTTGATAACGTATTCTTGTCACAGGCCATTGCGGTGCCATGCAGTCCGGAACCCACAGACTGCCCCGCAATGAAATCGGCAACCACTTCGTCAATGGAAAGGGGGATCTCTCCATCCAGTTCGGAATTCAAGATCTGCATGATCCTTTTACGGTTGCTGAAGGGAAAACTGAGGTGCTTGCGGTAGATGGCCGAATCAGGGATACCGATGACCGCATTATCAAGGTCTACATCAGATCCGCGAAGCCGTTCAATGGCCTGTTTCCAGGAGTCGAAATTATCTGTTCCCTCCGGTTTCATGGTCCAGACCCTGGAAAGGGTCACGGTACGCATGTTGGAAGTCAGTTCGGCGACCCTGACCGTACCATCCGCCTCGAAGGCTATGCCGAGAGATCTCTTTTCAAACAAGGGTCAATTCCGTGATTCGTGATTCGTGATTCGTAATTGGAAAGGTCATGTCAACAATTCTTCCTCTATGAACTTTATGTCTCTGTATGAGATAGCTTTATCCGCCTTTAAAGAAACCACGCCAT
>JBFFDD010000267.1:0-2954 GCA_041559575.1 bacterium | reverse complement strand
TGTCATCTGGGCCATACGCCCATCCTCAAGACAGCTGCTAAAGGCCCGGGCCATGCCCCAGAACTTCATGCTTTTCATTTTTTCTAGTGTTTCTGCATTCATCTCTTTGGTTTTTGGATTAATTTCCCGAATACTGACTGCTGAATACTATCCTTAAATCCTCAGAATCGAAGCTCCATCCCCAGGCCGTATCTGTTGTTTGAGGCGTCAAGGACTGGCGACAACCTCACCTTGGCGTCGGCGCCCCCGTCGGAAAGATCGGCCACCGACCTCCCGATGGCCGCGCCGATCACCGCGCCCAGGAAGACGTCGGAGGGCCACGCGTCATCGTAATAGATCCTGCTAAGACCCACGCCGGTGGCAACACCGTACCAGAAGAGGGTGGACAGGATGCCCCGCTCACGGGACAGGGCACCAGCCATGGAGAAGATCACGGCCGAATTGACATCGGGCAGGGAGCCCACTTTCTCGAACGGTTCGTATTTCTTATCGCCTTCCCCGTCCCCTGGGGGGGATCTGCCGATGACCATCGCGGGCACGCCGGCAAAAAGAGCCGACAGGGCCGCCGACTCCAGGGCAAGCAGGGTGTCGGATTTGATTCCCTTGTCCTCGAGCAGATAACCAAGGAGGTAGAATCCCGCCGTCGCCTCGATCAGATGGTCATCAAATTCCCTGAAGGGATGATAGATATCGTCGTAGCGGTCCTTTTTGTTGCCGGAGATGTCCTCATGGAAACCCGCGTCGTTGTTCAGCAGGACAAGGGAGGTGATTAGGGTGACACCCACGATGGCTTTTCCTCTGGGGGTCAGCCGGAAAGGGGACGACAGGAGATATCGAAGATCTTTATCCACCTTTTCCATAACCATTTCGAAAGCGGGGTCCAATCTCTCCAATCCGGGTTCGGGCTCAAGGACAGTGAGTGTTCTGCCCCCAGGACCACCATCATCGGCCAGGGGCATTCCGGTGGCGAAAAAGAAGGAGATGATCAGGATCGGAGGAACGATTCTAATCCGCATGGGAACCCCTGTCACCTGCGTCACCGGGATCTTCCACCTTCGCCGACACAGGATCAGCCTGGCCAAAGGGAAAGGGAATATCGGGCTCCGGCTGATGGGGCAGGAGAACGCCCGCCGAGATGATCATCCTGAACGCCTCGTCGACGCTCCAGGTTATGGGTATCGTCTCTTCCTCAGGAACGACATAGAGAAAACCGGAGGTTGGATTGGGTGTGGTAGGGATGAAGACCGTATAGGACCGCCCGGGGATCTTTTCCTTCAGTTCCCCCTTGGATGTGCCTGTCACAAAACCGATGCTGTAAAGTCCCTTGCGTGGATACTGGATGAGGACGACCCTGCGGAAACTGTCCGAATCCTTAAGAAAGATCGCCTCAAGCATGTGCTTCGAGGAGAAATAGAACCATCTCAACAGGGGGATCTTCTCGAGAACTTTCTCGCCCAGACCCAGGAACTGACGGCCGATGACATTTGCCACAAGGGCCCCAATTACGAACACGATGAGCAGGGAAAGGATCAACCCGAGACCCGGTATGGCAAAACCGATCAGCCGCTCAGGCCGGTAGGGTATCGGAATGAGGGCCAGGGCCATGTCGGTAAAATGAACGAGGGTAATCAGCACCCAGCCTGTCAGGAAAAGCGGAATGAGAAACAGCATACCTGTCAGCATATATTTGCGGATGAGGACCCTGAGTTGATGCATGAATGACAACTCCACGTGTTCTGAGATTAGAGAATTGGAGCATTTGGAGGCTCAATAATACAATTTCTAATATCTAAATTCCCCAATTCTCAATTTTACAGCATTCTATAGGAAGTTAAGAAACATTGGCAAGCGGGGAAGATACTTCAAATCCTCGTCCCGTTCCGGTTAGCAGTCCCGGTTTTGATGAATAAATTCTGATCATCATCCCAGTATCGAGGGTAGGTCCAGGAGAGGAACTCAATCTTTTTTTCAATAACCCCTTGATTTTTATTCCCTGCTGGTTATATTGCGCCCTGTTAGCAGTCAAACCATGAGAGTGCCAGAGGGCTCTGCCGCCGGAAGAGGAGCCGCGAAACCCTAATCGGTCAGTACGGGAAATTCAGGACCCTCAACCACTCAAAATAACAATCAAGGTTAGCTAAGGAGGAGTAGAGAAGATGAAAATCAGACCACTTCAGGACCGCATTCTCGTAAAAAGGCTTGAGGAGACCACGAAGACCAAGGGTGGGATCATCATTCCCGATACCGCCACGGAGAAGCCTCAGGAGGGCGAGGTTGTGGCCGTCGGTAAGGGAAGAGTCCTCGAGGACGGCAGTCAGCGCGCCCTGGACGTGAAGGCCGGTGACCGGGTCCTCTTCGGGAAATATGCGGGCACGGACGTTAAGATCGATGACGAGGACTACCTCATCATGCGAGAGGATGACATCCTCGGAGTCATTGAGAAGTAGGATCACCACCTAATTTTTTCAAAAGGAGGTTCATTTAAATGGCCAAGCAAATTTCATATGATCAGGAAGCCAGGAAACAGCTCCTCGATGGGGTGAATATCCTGGCTGATACTGTGAAGGTGACCCTGGGGCCCAAGGGCCGCAACGTCATCATCGAAAAGACCTTCGGATCACCCACCGTCACCAAGGACGGCGTCACGGTGGCCAAGGAAATCGAGGTGGAGGACAGGTTCGAGAATCTCGGAGCCCAGATGGTCAAAGAGGTGGCCAGCAAGACCTCAGACGTGGCGGGCGACGGCACCACGACGGCCACTGTTCTGGCCCAGGCCATGTTCCGGGAGGGGATCAAGAACGTTACCGCCGGTGCCAACCCGATGGATATCAAAAGGGGTATCGACGCGGCAGTCATCGCGGTCGTCGAGGCCCTGCACAAGATCAGCAAACCCACCAAAGAACAGAAAGAGATCTCCCAGGTTGGAACGATCTCGGCCAACAACGATCCCTCCA
>JBFFDD010000266.1:0-2991 GCA_041559575.1 bacterium | reverse complement strand
TTGTTTACCTCGTCCCACCTCTTGGTGGCCAGGTCCAGGTCGTATTCGATAAAAGCGACATCCAGATCCCAGAAGGAATCAACGCCCAGCGCCTTCTTGGCGTGGGAGGCCATTTCAACACCTTGCTTCTCCCATTCGCTGAATTTTACATCTGTGCTGGCTGCGAAGTAGCGGCCCTCCAGGACGGACTTCTGTCCGTCCATGCTGAACAGCCAGTCCAGAAAGATCTTCCCAACCTTTTCGTTGGGCGCTCCTTTAAGCAGGGCCACGGCCTCCGGTACCAGGATCGTTTTTTCCGGGAGCAGATCCTTGACCGGGAAGCCGTCTTTACGGGCTGCCATGGCGTTCATCTGCGGCTGAGCGACTCCAATGGGAACCTCGCCGCGGGACACCAGCTGCGTCGTGTCTGTGCTGCCGGTGGAAAAGCGCGCCAGTTGCGCCGCCAGGAGCCTGAGATATTTCCAACCCTCCTCCTCACCAAAGGCCTGGAGGAGAATTTCTACGGCTTCGTGCATCGTGCCGGAGGCATAGGGCAGTGTGTGGACGATGTTGCCCCTGTAGATGGGATTGAGCAGGTCGTTCCACGTTTTCGGCGCCGGCAGTTTTAATCTTCCTAAAACCTTTTCGTTGTACAGATTAGTGACGATCCAGGGCGCGAAGGCGGTCCACATGTCACCCTTGTCCTTCACCTTCATGCCGTGCCACTCGGCGGGAACCTTGTCCGTACCCTTTGCCTTGTAAGGGACGATCAGCCCCTCCTTCATCAGTAGCTCGTGGGCCGGGGCCCCAGCGCCGAGGAAAATGTCGGCATCCGGTTTGCCGCCCCACGCCCGCACTTTGTCCACACACACCGGCCAGCCCCCTGGGCGGACAAAGGTGATGTCCACATCCTTGCCGTAGGTCTTCTTGTAGTACTCCTTGAAGCCCTTGGTCAGGCTGGCCGACAGCTCCTTGTACACGGGGCCGACCCAGCCCAGCTTGTCGGCGGCCAGTGCCTGCGAAGCAAAGCCAGGCAACAGCAGCACCACCGCAAACACCGTTACGATTGTTGTGATCAGGACTTTCTTTCTCATTTTGACCCCCTTTTCAGTGACTTTGTCACATTCTGAGAACAGGATGTTCTCGAACCCCTACCGGGATCGAACTCCAAAGTTCCCGGCGTTTATCCCCTGCGTGAACCCCGGCCATCACCCCCTTATCTGAAGATGTCTTTTTATTATTCTTACATTTAATCGGCAACCGGAAGCCGAGTCAACAGAGAAATAAAATAATTCACCGGCCCGTCAACCTGTCATGTCAACATCTCCACCGCCTCCGCGGCGGCGGCCTCGAGGACGCCCGCGTGTGCGGAGATGTCGAGCACCGTGATCCTGTCCCTGATGGTCCGGGCCGAAGCCGCCCCGAGGAGAAATTCGTCTTTTGAGATCCCCAGGGATGGCAGCGTCATCTCGAGCCCCGTTTGCCTGAACAGGTCAAGGAAGAACTCCGGCGGCTTCACCTGGCTGAAGAGGGTTTTGAGTTGCGGCCACCGGATCGGCAGTTCGGAGTCGAACTGAAGGAGCCGGTCGCGTTTCTTGCCAAACTGTTTCTCCACCTCGGAGGCGAGGCTGCCCCACACGGAGGGGATCCGGGCGGCGTCGGCGTCAAAGATCACCTCTGCGTCCCCCTTCAGGTCGCTCTCGTCCAGGGCCGCGAGTCTCCGATAGCAGGCGGCGGAGAGGATGACCCCCACCCCCACCTGGAGGCCGTGCAGGTTGGGTTTTTCCCCGGTGAGGATCTCGCGCATGTCCAGAAAGTGGGAGATCAGGTGCTCGCCCCCCGACGCCGGGGCGCTCGAACCGGCCAGGGTCATGGCCACCCCGGAGAACAGGAGCCCCTCGAAGAGACCCATCACGGCTTCCCGATCGCCCTGGGGGATCTTTTCCGGGTGATCGATATATCTGCTCTCCGGTTCGTGGACAATAGCCGACGGCAGACTGCAGTAGGTTCCCTCGAACAGCAGGGATTCCGTCTGCCAGTCGAAGTCCGAAACGGATTTGGCCAGCACATCGCAGAACCCGGCCTGCCGGAGCTCCAGGGGGGAATTCTCGATGACCCGGGGATCGACGTAGATAAACTGGGGCGGCCGCGCGGGGAGGGTCCTCTTGACTCCCCTGACCTTAATGGCCACGATGGACGATGTGTAGCCGTTCATGGACGGTGCCGTGGGTACCGACCAGAAGGGGATCGCCCTCTTGTCGCCCGCGTACTTTCCCAGATCGTTTATGGTCCCTGCTCCGACAGCGATGATCAGGCTGTGGCCGGCACTCAGATCACAGATCCGTTCTGCCAGCTCCTCGGTGGCCACCGGATCGCCCGGCAGGGTGACCGGTTGGCAGGCCACGGAACCTTTTTCCAGCAGCTCCAGGACCGCTTCCCCGGCCGCCTGGTGGGTGTTCTCATCGTCGAGGAGCAGTACGGACCCTTCGGAAAATGCTCTGGTGCAGTCCTCCGCGAGTACGGGGTAGGCATCCACTCCCGAGGCGACCCTGACCGTGGGAATGGTGTGCTTGCCGCCGCAGTCGCAAAGGGCCTCGCACCTTTTATCGTCAACGATGAGCTGTTTTCTGTCGGCTTCGATCACGGGTCATCCTAAAAAAAATAGCAGAAAGTTAAAAGTGGAGAGTAAAAGGAATGCAGTAACGGGTGGAACGCACCAGGTAACAAGGAAGACCTCCCTTTCTACTTTCTACCTGTAACTTGGTACTTCTTTTTCCCCTTACCAGCCTGATACCCCCTGGCTGCCGGGAAAACCCTTCGATTATATTGTTAATATTAGCAAGCTCTGTTCAAAACACCACAATTGGTGAAGGGCCGGGGTTAAACACTGAGTCCAGGATACAAAAAAAAACTGGGAACTGGGAACTGAGTCCTAAGAGAAACTCCCCGGGGTCGTAGCTTGTATTTTAACATGGGGTTAAGAGCTCAGGACTGGGAACTGAGAACTATGTC